>CAYLTY010000402.1:0-4880 GCA_964386705.1 uncultured Planctomycetaceae bacterium | reverse complement strand
GAGCAGGGGCCATACCGTTGGTGCCCGCGTCGATCGCCAGGCTGCCAGCTTGCAGTTCGTGGGTCATTGTCAGGCCGGAGTTCAGTTGCAGCGGCCCGAGCTTCGCACCCATCGCACTAACGACGTTTCCCGAGGTACCATCTGTCAGCCCGGAATTGCCAGGGTCGCCAACCAGGTTGTTTCTGAGGCCAGCGAGGTTGAAGGTTCCAGAGATATCCGGATTCGTCTGCGCGGAGTTGCCCGCCAAGATTGTGTTGGTCACTCCTACCGTGGGAGTGCCTGTACGACGCAAGCCGCCGGTGTCCGCGGAAGCGACGTTGGCGGTGATCGTCGTATTGAGCAGGCTCAAAGCGCCGCCTGAAACGTCGATGCCGGCGCCGTTCGCGGCTGAGTTCGTCGAAACGGTTACGTTCGTGAGGCTGATCGTACCTGCACCGCTCGCGATCGCGCCGCCCTCGGACGCGGTGTTTGCGGTGAATGTGCTGCCGAAGATGGACGTGGCGCCGGCGTTTCTTAAACCGCCGCCCAGCGAACTCGTACTGCCGCCGCGAATCGTGACATCACGCAGGATGAGGCTCCCGCTCGCCAGCACATCGAGGACGCGATCGATACCGCCCACGATCTCGATGGTCGCACCGTTACCGAGGATCACGATTTCACTGGTGATGTCCAGATCGCCGGTCGCCGCAGCGTGCTCGTTCGCGCCGGCGACGTTTAGCGTGTAAGTACCGCGTTCCAATACGATCGTGTTAAGCCCCGCCACCGTGTTCGCAGTTTGAATGGCCGAACGCAGCGTGCTTTGCCCGCCTGAAGTCTGACTGGTGCTGTCGGCAGGGTTGGAGTCCGCGCCATCGGCAAACGTCGTTACGAGGATCTGGCCCTCGTAAGCTATGCTGACTTCAAAAGTGCCGAGAGTTTGAGCGGGCGTGCGGTTCGGTGTGCCCGCGCGAGTATCGGCGACTGCGTTCGCAAGTAACTCAATGTGATAGTCGCCGTTGTCATCAAGGTTCCAGGTTCCACCGGGCGGAACGATTCGGTAAGTCACAACTGGTTGGTTGCCGGGCGTCCCGGGCTCGGAGTCCAGGACCAGATTGGAGATGGTGACCGAGAGCGGCGAGTCTTGAGCATTCAACGGCACGACGCGCACGTCGGTGTTGTCGATGCTGTTGAAATCGATGTCCGCGTTATCACGATAGAGCACCTGGAACTCGTAACTGCCAGCGCCGCCGATGGTGACATTCGGAGAAGAGACGACAGATGCTTTCGGCGCGAAGGTGTCGACCTGCAAGGCCGCACGTGCATTGAGACGCCCGCCGGTCGCAACCTTGCCAGTCAGGGACGACTTCGTGTCGACGCTCTGCAACAGAGCTTGGCGCAGTTCCTGAACGCTGGCATCGGGCGTCTGCGCAAGAACTAGCGCGGCAACGCCCGAGGCATGTGGAGTAGCCATGCTCGTCCCGCTACGGAACGCGTAACCTCCGCCGGGTTCTGTACTCAGAATCGCGACACCGGGAGCCGCGAGGTCGATGGACTTGGCGCCGAACTGGCTGAAGGTTGCCAAGGTGTCATTCGCATTCGTAGCAGCGACTGCGACGATGTGGTCCAAGTCGAACGTTGCGGGAAAGAATCCCAGCCCTGAGGTATCCAGGTCCACGCCAGTGCCCGTGCGGCCTTCACCGTTACCCGCTGCGGCAACGAACAGAACTCCGGCGACGCCGTTGGCAGCAATCGAATCACGCAGGGTTTGACTGAACGAATCCAGCGAGCCCCAACTATTGTTGCTGACGCGGATATTGACGTTGTCTTGAGAACGCGTCTTAAGGGCGGTTGTGTAGTTGATGGCCTCAATGGCATCCGACGTCGAGCCTGTCAGTCCCTGCCCCGCGACGGCGTCTAGAAACCGCAGCGGCATGATGGACGTGTTCCAATTCAGGCCCGCAACACCGAACGTGTTGTTACCGACTGCTCCAATGACACCGGCGACGTGAGTGCCGTGGCCGTGGGTATCAAACGGATCATTGTCGTTGTTGCGAAAGTCCCAGCCGATCAGGTCATCCACGCGACCGTTGCCGTCTTCGTCCAGGCCGTTCTCCCAGCGACTGTCCTGCAGCAGGTCGCCTGCGTCGATATAGGACGTGCTATTGATGTCCGTCACGAAGCTGGCATTCGCCGGAGCGTTCAAGTCACGAAAGGTAATACGACCGTCCGTGTCAGCGTCAACGAGACTGGAGCGTAGCGCTGCTGGCAGCTCACCTGGATTGAGCCAGATGTTGAGATACAGGTCGGGGTGCGTGTAGTCGATGCCGGAGTCGATTACGGCCACGACGACCGACGAACTGCCCGTGGTAATGTTCCACGCCTCGTCAGCATCGATATCGGCGTCGTTGGTCGTCCCATTGGTACCCAGATTCCGCAACCCGGTTTGGTCGCCGAATGAAGCATCGTTGGGCACCAGTTGGCCGGCGACGTTCGTATCCACGTCAAAGAACTTGACGCTTTGGTTGGAACGCAACGCTGCCCGTGCGCGGGTGCTGCTGAGTTCATCTGTTGTGACAACAAACTGACCAGGCAGGCCTAGTGATTCGCTGACCTGAAATGCGATTTCACTAGTAGCGAAGTACTGCTGTGCAAGTGCCGTCGAGGTTGCTTGCGCCGAGGCCGCCGGTGTGAGCTGTACAATAAAGCGTTGCGCGGCGGCTCCGGTTGGGTCTGTGCCGCTGAGCACGACTCGCGATTCCAGGAACTCAACTTGCCGACTGATCTTCGAACGTCTCCGGGGCCATTTCGCTGACATTCGATCGACCAACCCGCCCATCCAATCAGTCATTCGCATAGAACAATCCCTGGTTCAGTTCCTCAACGCCCGCTCACATCAATCGCCGTTGGCCCGACGTGAGCTAAAGTTGGCGGGGAACCCCTCGCGCTCGCAAGGACAGTCCGCAGCAATCGCCGCACATTCGTGAGGGAATCGAGTCACAGATCCCAGTGCCTTGACAAATGGGCCAGCTCTTCTGCTGAAGCGTCATACCTCGACTCGTTGTGCGCATAGGGGTTGGTCGGTGACTGCAGGCAGGTCGCCACGCTGACTCAGAACTGAGTGCGCTCCGGGCGAGTCTCGGTGCTGGATGGAGCCGGCCCTCAAGCGGCGCTTACGTTCGGACTCGACAACTGGTGGCGGCCACCAGTTTCCGAATTGAAGGCGGGGCAGGGCGGTGCATCCCGGCGTTGCAAGATTCGTGCAGACGCGAGGCGCGGGACGGCTCAACCCAGTGAGCCGTCTCAACGGATCCCAAGAGCATCCTGAGCGGCAAGGCGCTGGCTCAATGGCATTGACTTTAGGAATCATCCACCCTGAGCCCGAACGCGCCAACGTCCGGTTCTGGTCAGATTCGTCAACCGGACGCTAGCGCGTTCCGGCTAATTGTCTAAAGTCAAAGCCATTGGGCGCTGGCTGCCGGTTTTGTGCCTGTCGGTTCTCGGCACACCGATCACTCGCCTTTTGCGCGTCGCGGCTCGCTCCACCTGCGCGCCGGATCGGTCATCCTATAGGCATACGACTCCGGAACGCAGCGCAACCGCAGGTCTGGCGCGTAGCTGTCCTTGCTCGACAAGTGCCGGTCTATTGAACGTACCCGCCGTTTGCGTTGAAAGGCTGGGATGTCGCGGGTTGCTGTTGAGTTCCCTGATAGCCTGGCATGACGCGCCAGCGACCTTGGGGCAATTGTTGCGGCTGTTGCAACTGCTGGGGCGCTGAATAGGGCATCTGCTGCGTTTGTGACGCGGCGGGGGTTGCTCGTCGCTGCCAGTGGTTCGTGGGCTGCACTGGGGTCAGGCGGCGGAAGAAGGCTTCACCTTCAGGAATCGCTGAACGGGTTGGTGCGTTGGGCGCGAAGCCGTTGGCCGGGTCTCCGATGGAGCCCGGTACCACTTGAGGCAGCGCGCCCGGAGTGGCGTCTGGAATCGGACGGCCGGGGCCCGGCTGAAACGTGTGACCCGGCTGTGGGATCGGTTGTGGCGGTTGTTGCTGCTGGATTGCAGGGGGTTGAATAGCCGGTGGTTGCGGAATGGGTTCCGGGACCGTGGGCGGCATGGGAGAAATCACATCCGGCGGCAGCGGCAACTGTGGCTGAGCACTGTTGAATGGCGATTGCTGGGCGTCTGGACGCGGCGGCAGAGATTGTGGGCCGCCAATGTGAGGCGGAGCGAACTGTGGCTCGGGCAACGGTAGACCAATCGGCCCCTGTTCATAGAACGATGGCTGCTGATTCAACGGCGGAGCCGCGAAGTTGGGATCAACGAGTTGCTCGGCTGGATAGGCTTCGTAACCGGGTACTGGTTGTTGATAAACGGAACTGGTGGGTTCCGGCAGGTAAGGCTGCGGCGCGTAGGTTTGAGCAGGTTCCGTCGTGCAGCCGCGAGTCGCTCCCAGCGCGTTGGAATATCCTGGCGCCGGGTACTGGTTCGTCGCGCAGGCGCCGTCCTGGCAGTTCATCCCCCACGGGGCCCAACTGGTCTGATGATGACCGAAACGGCACTCGCATTCGGGAGCACGTCGCTCGATGCGGCATTCGGGGGTGTTGCAGCGATCCTTGTCGCAGAAGCATTTCAGCAGGGATGCATCGCACTGCTGCAACGCCGCCAACGCCGCTGCTCCCACGCCCAGTCCGATCCATGTCTTGCCACGAGTGAAAGCCATGTTGCTCAATCCTTTGATCGCCGCGTCACGCTCAGGCGACGGTCGAGTTCCATTCCTCAAACATGTTCCAACGAAAAACCTTAGCGTTGCTGCTGCGGGTAGTAGGTTCCCGTGTTGCCGAAGTAGGACCCGTGTCCGGTGGGAGGCAGTCGACTGGCGGATGACTGCGGCAGGTCGCGCAGCT
>CAYLTY010000401.1:0-4906 GCA_964386705.1 uncultured Planctomycetaceae bacterium | reverse complement strand
CGAGGTTCTGCAGGAAGGCGTCAAAAAACTTCGGAGCAATCGCGTCGTCAATGTCTTTGTGGTTGATGTGATATCGAGTGATCATCTTCGCCACGGACTGGGCCGTCTTAGAGTCATCCTCCGTGGGGCCCGCCAGTTGCTGGGCGAAGATTGTTGTGACCACCAACAAGCATGTCCCGAGTCCGACCGCAGAGGCGGCTCGAGAAAGTCGCTTCAACTTCATGGTTCACCTAATTTGTGAGGTCGCTTCATCCTGAAAGCGACCGTTCGCGAGGTGCGAACGGCGGTGTTGTGAGCCGCGAGAAGCCTCCAATATCTGCCACTCGCAAACTCAATCTATAGATGCGGCGCGATGGTAGTTAAGCTGCCAACGGCACACAAGATGCGACTGAAACGGACTGTCCCGGACGCACTTCTAGCTGCGCAAACCGCCATAGCGACGATCTCGTCCGGCGAACGCGCGCAACGCATCCAGCAGGTCAGGCCGACGGAACTCAGGCCAGCATTTCTCTGTCACCCACAGCTCGGCATAACTGCTCTGCCACAGCAGATAGTTGCTGAGACGGAACTCGCCCGCCGTGCGAATCAGCAGGTCTGGATCGGGCATACCGGCCGTGTAAAGGTGATCTGAGATCAGGCTTTCGGAGATGTCCGCAGGCGAGAGTTCGCCCTTCGCCACGCGCTCCGCGATCCGCGTGACGGCGTCAGCGATTTCACTGCGAGCCCCGTAGTTCAAAGCCAGGCACAGCCGCATGCCAGAGTTCTTCTGACTCAATTCCGTGGTGCGATCGAGTTCCCGCAAAACGCCATCGGTCAGTCCCTCGCGCCTTCCGATCATCGCGAATCGCAAACCTTCGCGCATGATCATAGACCGCTCTTCAATCAGGAACTGTTCCAGCAAACTCATCAAGCGGGAGAGTTCGGATTCGGGGCGCTTCCAGTTCTCACTGCTGAGGCAGTACAGCGTGAGTTGCTCGATTCCGATGTCGGCCGTCGCCTCGACGATCTCGCGCACGCTCCGAACTCCCCGACGGTGCCCTTCAATGCGGGGCAAACCTCGACGCTGAGCCCAACGACCATTGCCATCCATGATGATGGCGATGTGGCGCGGCAGAGGTTCGGGAAGCGGTTCAGTGTTGGCCATGACGATCGACTAGTAGACGCACTCCGGTTCGAGGTGAATCACTTCCTCGCGATAAGAGGGCTCATCAAACGGAGACTCGATCGCGATGCGGACACAATCTGGTTGAATCTCAAGAACGGTGACGATGATGTTCTGGTCAATGACCACTGATTCATTCTCGCGACGGGAAATCACGTGCATGTGAATGCCTCGAAGATGTGACCGAGGGAGATGTCAGGCCCGATGAGGTTCGCATTGTATGGATGAGGTCCATGTCCTCAAGCGGCAAAATAAACTTCTCTGTTGCTGCGATTCATTATGTCGCGCGGGTTGACAATCATCTATCGGAGCATCCCTCATCACGATGCGATGGCATCATGATGTGGACTGAGACCGCTCTTTGCGTTTGCCTTCCTGATAGAGGTCTTCCATCTCCAGCAACGTCGCGTGCCGGATGTCGCGGCCTTGCTCTCGCAGTCGATCTTCAATGTATCGAAAGCGACGTTCGAACTTCGCATTGCTGCGGCGCAGTGCCTCTTCGGGATTGACGCCCCAACGTCGCGCGATGTTAGCGATCACAAACAGAACATCGCCGATCTCGCCTTCAACGCGACCTAACAGTTCAGGATCAGTGATGTGCTCATCAGGCGTGTGCGGCAGATCCACGCTGGCCGGCATGTGAGGCACCTCACCATTCGGAAACAGCTCGGCCGCGAGTTCACCAACTTCTTCATTCAGCTTGTCAAACAGCATCGCGCGATGGGGGAAGTCATAGCCCACACGAGCCGCCTTCTTCTGAATACGCGCCGCCCGTGCAAGTCCCGGCAAGTCCACTGGCATGCCATCCAGCACCGATTGACGATCTTGCTTTTCTTGCCGCTTCGCCTTGTCCCAGTGCTGACTCACCTCTTCGACAGACGACGCACTGACATCACCAAAGACATGCGGGTGCCTCGACACCATCTTGTGCGTGATGCCCTCAATCACCTGCACGATGTCAAATCGCTGCTCGTCCTTGGCGATCTGCGAATCGAGCACAACCTGCAGCAGCACATCGCCGAGTTCCTCGGCAATAGCAGCGTTGTCGTTTGAATCGATCGCCTCAAGCAGTTCGTACGTTTCCTCCAGAGTGTAAGGCTTGATGGTGGCCAGCGTCTGCTCTCGATCCCACGGGCAGCCTTTCGGGGAACGCAGTGTCGCGATGGTCTCACAGAGCCGCACGAACGCGGCAGCTAACTCCTCACGATCGGGCAACTTGCCGAACGTGCTGGGATCAGGACTGGCCAACGGCGGAGCGGGCTGAGGCTCTGACATAGTGAATCGGCTTCTGCGATACGGAATTCAGTGACGAACAGATCGAACTACGGTTCGAGATGCGAACCGTAAAGGTGCGACGCCATCGCCGCACCCGTCACGAGACATTCCACGCAGCGTTCAGCCAATTCTTCAGACAACCGCGACCAGACCAATTCAAGAAACCGTCGCGGCCACACGCTCAGTTTTCGCAGATGGCGTCGCAGACTTCGTCATTGAAGGCAAGTTACCGGAATCCGAGAACTGCGTTCGAATCTCGGTGAACTGCGGTTCGATTTGCAGGAACGCGTTCACGACGTCCGGATCGAACTGAGTTCCCGCGCCATCAACGATCATCGACCGTGCCACCGTATGGGTGAACGCGTCCTTATAAACACGCTTCGACGTCAGCGCGTCGTAGACGTCGGCCACCGACACAATGCGTCCGCTCAAGGGAATCTGCGTGCCGACCAATCGTTCGGGATATCCGTTGCCGTCGAAACGTTCGTGATGGGTTGCGGCGATCTCACGAGCCATCTGCAAGAACCGCGCCTCGGGATACTTCTCCGCGGCGGCAGCCAGTGTCTCGGCACCAATGGTGGTGTGCGTCTTCATGATCGCGAACTCGGCGTCATCCAAGCGGCCGGGCTTCAGCAACACGCAATCAGGAATGCCGACCTTACCGATGTCGTGCAGCGGACTCGTCAGGTAAATAAGACGGATGAACTCCGCGTCGATCTGATTGGCGAATTTCGGATTGAGCGACAACTGCTGAGCTAAAGCACGCGAGTAATGCTGCACACGTTCCAGATGCTGCCCTGTCTCGTTGTCGCGCGATTCCGTCAACTTCGCGAGCGCGAAGATGGCCACGTCGCGAGTCTCCAAGGACAGTAATCGGGCACCAGCGCGCACCCGCACGATCAGCTCTTCCGGATGGAACGGCTTCGCGATGAAGTCATCTGCGCCGGCGTTCATCCCTTCGACCAGTTCTGCTGACGAGTCGCGACTTGTCAGCAGAATGAGGTAGACGTAGCCCGACGTATCCGAGTTGCGGATCGTCCGGCACAGGTCCAGGCCGTTGAGTTCCGGCATCTCCCAATCGGAGATCACAAAACGCACAGCACCCGATCGAACCAGATTAAGCGCTTCGTGCGGGTTGGTGGTGGTGATGACCTCGTACCCTGCTCCAATCAGCGCGTTCTCGAGCAGTTCCAAGGCAATGTCATCGTCGTCGACAATCAGGATCTTCATGAATGAGCCTCTACAGTTTCGAGTGAATGCCCCACTCCCGCATGCCTCAGCACCAGTCCACGCACTTCCTGCCCGAAGGAACTCGCAGCCTCTTGCAACCGCTCAAGGTTGCTGGCACATGTGATTTCATCTTTAGCCGCCACTGTCACTTCCAGTTCAGCGGCACAGCGCCGCACTCGGTCAGCAGACACATTGCCTGCTGCACCCTTTAGAGCATGTACCAGCGAGGCGGCTTCGGCCCATTTTGTTTGCTCGACCGCCGCCGTGAGAGCAGCGACGTCGTTCGGCAGTCGATTGTGGAACTTGCCCAGCACACGTTGCATCAGATCTTCCTTCTGCAGACAGCGCTGGCGCAAGGTCGCAAAGTTGATCACCAGATCTACATGACCTTCATCGTCTGTCCCAGTGACAACGGGACGAGCTACAGCCTTCGAAGTTTCCGGTGCGGCCACGGGCATCTCTGAACAGCAAGCCGGCAGCGCCACCTCAGCAACTTCCGCCACATGCTCCATCGCCAACAGTGTGTGGAGTGCCTTGAACAAGGCTTCCGGATAGATCGGCTTCGTAACGTATTCATCCATGCCCGCGGCCAGGCAGCGTTCACGATCGCCCGAGATCGCATTAGCAGTCAGTGCAATGATCGGAACACGCTTTTCATTCTTCAGTTCGCCTGTAGCCTGCAGCTTGCGTATGGCTTGCGTTGCCTCGAAGCCATCCATCTCCGGCATCTGACAGTCCATCAGGACAACGTCATAGGCGTTCCGTTTCAAGGCTTCGATCGCCTCGCGGCCGTTGGAAACCAGCTCACAGGTGTAACCTGCGGCCAGCAACATCTCGCTGGTCACAATCTGATTGATCTCATTGTCTTCAGCGACCAACACTCGCTGCCCCGAAGCTATTACGAGTTGGGCCGGCACACTCGCCGTCTCGGCAACCACACCTGGCATCTGATTGGCGTGCAGGACGTCAATTATGGTGTCAAACAATCGCGACTGGCGGATCGGCTTCGTCATGTAGCCATCCAGTCCCAGATCGCGCATCTGCTCGCGACTCATCTCGTTGTCGAGCGACGTCAGCATCAGCATCTTGGGAGCAGCATTCCACAACTCTCGCGACACATCCTTCGTCAGATCGAGCCCGTCCTGCTCCGGCATCTGCTGATCAAGAATCACCAGATGGAACACGTCGCCTTCGCGCTGAGCCGCCCGTAGAGCCGGAATGACTTCCAGCGGGTTGTTG
>CAYLTY010000400.1:0-4954 GCA_964386705.1 uncultured Planctomycetaceae bacterium | reverse complement strand
GAACTGCGTTTCAGCTTCGCGCGGTTATTTTCTGCGAAGCGTATAAGTCCGTCTTGCCTTGACGCCCGATTGTGGATGAATGCGGATGTATTCGGGACGTCATTCTGGAAGTTGCCGCGGATCGGTCATGTTCGCGGGGCTAAGAAGATCATCGAGCCTCGCCTTCGTCAACCAGCCCTTTTGCAGCACGAGGTCATAGACGCTGCCACCGGTCGCCAGCGCCTCTTTGGCGATCGCAGCGGATTTCTCATATCCAATCACCGGATTCAAGGCGGTGACCAGACCGATGCTGTTTTGCACAAAGTAGCGACAGCGATCTTCATTCGCCGTGATGCCTGCAATGCACCGAGTCGCCAGAGTGACGCAGGCATTCTTGAGTATCATCAGGCCGTGCAGCAGGTCGTAGGCGATGATCGGTTCAGCCATGTTAAGTTCGAGCTCGCTGGCTTCCGATGCCATGGCGATCGTCACGTCATAGCCAATAATCTGGAAGCAGATCTGGCTGACAAGTTCGGGGATCACGGGGTTGA
This sequence comes from uncultured Planctomycetaceae bacterium, assembly GCA_964386705.1. Classification (GTDB taxonomy): domain Bacteria; phylum Planctomycetota; class Planctomycetia; order Planctomycetales; family Planctomycetaceae; genus AM-0621. The sequence continues at coordinate 4,424 of CAYLTY010000400.1, read as the reverse complement.
CCTTGCCCGGCATGATCGATGAGCCGGGCTGCATCGGTGGCAGGTTGATCTCGTTGAGTCCGCAGCGCGGACCGGATGAGAGCCAGCGCAAGTCATTACAGATTTTCGAGAGTTGCACCGCCGCGCGCTTCATCGTCCCAGCCATCTGCGTAAAGGCACCGGAATCCTGCGTAGCTTCCACCAGATTGAAGGCCTTCACGAGCGGCAAGCCGGTGGCCTCGGCCAGGCGACGCGTCACCAGATCAGCGTAGCCTGGCGGACTGTTGATACCTGTGCCGATGGCCGTCGCTCCCATATTGATTTCGTGCAGTTCTTCGACTGAGCGATTCAACGCCGCCATCGCAGAGGAGATCATGACAGCATAGGCGCCAAATTCCTGCCCCAGCGTCATCGGCACCGCGTCCTGGTTTTCCGTGCGGCCCATTTTGAGCACGTGAGCGAACTCGGCAGCCTTGCGTTCTAATTGCGTGCGAAGCTCCGCCATCGCGGCCAGTGTATCTTTGAGCGAATAAATCACCGCTAGTTTGATAGCCGTCGGGTACGCGTCATTGGTGGACTGCGAGCAGTTCACATGATCGTTAGGGTGCAGGTATTGATACTCACCCTTGGCATGCCCCATCAGCTCGAGCGCACGGTTGGCGATCACCTCGTTCGCATTCATATTCGTGCTCGTGCCGGCGCCTCCCTGCATCATGTCAACGACAAAGTGGTCGTGCAGCTTGCCGTTCAGGATCTCCTCGCAAGCCTTCACGATCGCAGCAGCGATTTCAGGAGGCAGGCATCTCAACTCGGTATTTGCCTGAGCGGCGGCCTTCTTCACATAGGCCAATGCCTTGACGAAATGCGCAAAGTTTCGCAGGGGCACACCTGAGATCGCAAAGTTTTCCAGAGCCCGCACGGTCTGCACGCCGTAATAGGCGGTATTGGGAATCTCACGCTCACCCAGGGAATCGTGCTCAGCACGATACGACGCAATCTGTGGGGCGCGGTCGCGCTGCCCCGCGATATACTCGGAAGCTGCTCGCAGACGGTCTCCCATCCTCTGCGCAACTCGCGCGACCAGGCGATAGTACAAGTCGGGTTTGTGGGCTTTGACGTCCATCAGAACAACGCGGGGAATCTGCAGCACGCGCGTCCCGGCGCTCCGTGCGAAGGCGCTGGACGAATGAGAAATCTCATCCAGCAACAGGCCTTCCGAGATCAGCGCACCTTCGGTCAGCGTCGCCAGGTGCGTCTCCCGACCGTGCAATCCACGAACAATCTCAACCTCTCCCGCAATTACGATTCCCATCCATTCACGAGGTGTCGATTCATGGAACAGGCACGTGCCACTGTCATATATGACGACGTTCCCTTGTTCCACAATTGCCTTCAGATCGTCCACCGAGACACCCATCGCCTGTGCGGGAGCCTGCAGTGCTTGAATGATGTCCAGCATCGCGTCATTCCTAAAAGAAGAGCTTCCCGATGAGCAAGCCAGTCGATATGGCGACAACAGTGGAAATCAATCCGGGGTGCATGAAGGAGTGATTCAGCACATATTTATAGATACGAGTTGTCCCGCTACGGTCAAAAATCACTGCGGCGATCAGTGTGCCATAAGGCCGCGTAAGTAGACTGGCTGGCGCAAGCGAAGTAGCAGCGACGTCCCCTGACCAAACTGCTACCAGAGCGCAGGGGAAAAGCGCTGCAGTCAGAACGTCGCGCAATCGAGCCATGGCGACAGACTGCTCTCAATCGAAGTACGCCGAGGGATTCTGAAAAGGGCGAGCAATACCGACGCATGACCACTCACAGAATGCGATGGTTTCTATTTCAGTTCACCGCAGGCGGACAATCCCAGATCTTGTCTGCCGGTAGCGTTCTGGTCGCGGAGAGGCTGTGAATCTTGGCGAGGCGTTTTCGCAACATGTTGAAGGGTCTCAAGTTCCGCCGCAAGCCCCCGTAGCGCCAATCAGTTGCGCCGAGTCGTTGATTGCGGTTGATTCTGGTTGTTTGGCGTCGCTTGGCGATCACTTCAGCACAGTTTCAGCACAACCTAACTTAGCAGTGACGGACATCGCACCGAGCAGCGTGCGGCAGGATCGACTTCAGCGTAAACGTGCGGCTCAACGCGATGCCGTGCCGGATTCGGGAAAGGCTGCCAGCTATGCCCGATTTAGCAGCGACATGCAGCGCGCAGAGAGCAACACAGATCAGCAGCGGATCTGCCGCGAAGCTGCTGACCGGAACAATCACATCATCTCGTCCGAAAGAGAGTATGCAGACGAGGGTGTCAGTGGCACCAAGCGGAAGCGCGAGGGACTCAAGGAGGTGCTGGAAGCCGCGGAACGCGGAGAGTTTTCCACGCTATACCTGTACTCGCTGAGTCGCTTGGCGCGTGAATCGATCATCACGCTGCCGCTCCTCAAGCTACTCGCCTTCAAGTTCAAAGTTCGTGTGATCAGCGTCTCTGATGGCATCGACACCAATGTCACCAACTGGGAGCTGATTGCCGCAATTATGAGTTTCGTCAGCGAGCAATATCTTCGTGACCTGAAGGCAGGCGTGCTTCGCGGTCAGGAAGGCATTGTCTTGGCTCTGCTTTGTGTAGGCGACTATTGCTTCGGATACAGCTCCGAACCAATTCCGGGGACGGAGAACTCCCGGCGTGGACGCAATGCAAGGCCCCGAAAGATGTATGTGATCTGCATTGAAACCGCGGTATGGGTTGACCGCATCTTCTTCTGGTTCGTGGTTGAAAACTGGTCTATCTCTGCAATCGCGCGTGAATTGACCAGGCTGGGCGTGCCTAAGGACCATCGCTCCACAAATCCAGTGTGGTCGACTTCCAATGTCCGGTCCGTTTTGGAGAACGACAAGTACATTGGTCGTTGGCCGTGGGGAACCATGACAAATGTCCGCGATCCTGAAACGGGGATCATCCACCAAGAGTTGCGAGATGAAGCTGAGACCGAAAAATGGACTCGTCAGTTTCCTCATTTGCGACTTCTTCCTGACGAGCGATTTGAGGCGGCGCAACAGAAGCTCCGCCACAACTCAGATGGGTGTGCGAAGAGTCGCGCCAAAAAGGGGCGTTTGTGTGGTTCTACTGGTGACCGTCGCGGCCAGCTTCTCCTTTCCGGACTGATCGAATGCGGGGGATGTGGTTCCAAGTTTGTGTGCGCTGGCAAACGCCTTTATTGCCCGAATCATCCCAAGGGGCAGTGCCCTTGCGCAACCGGATTGAACCGCGAGTTGGCGGAACGGCTGATCCTTAATCAAGTGGGATCGATCATTCAGCAAACCCCTGAATGGTTAGACGAATTGGAAGCTGCATTGGTGCAAGCGAACGCCCTCCGTCAGCAGCGCGCCCCGACTGAAGCGGCGGCTCTCCGACGTCAGCTATCGGACGTGGAATCACGTCGCGACAATCTATTGCTTTTGGCGGAGAGTGGAGAAGCCGATCCTGATCTCACGAGACGACTCGCGGAACGACGCCGTGAGGCTCGCGACCTGCGTGACCGCTTGAGACAGCTTGAATCCCATCAATGCGTCTCCGTTGTCGCGCCGACTCGCGAGAGCCTTATTGCCGACCTGCAGAATCTCGCGGAACGCGTGCACGGATCGGAAGCAGCCGCAGGGGAAGCCTTGCGTCAACTTTTGGGTGGCAAGATCCTCGTTGAAGAGGTGACCCAGATCGGCTCATCTCGCAAGTATCTTCGCGGCACGCTACGGCTGCGAGTTTATGATGTCTCGCAAGCGATTGGACGCGAGGCGGGGATGGATGAAATCGAGGCCCCTGAGGTCATTTCCCGTGTGATTGACTTCTTTGATCCCGATATCCAAGCCGAAGCGGGCAGTCTGCGAGAACGCGCATGGCTGATGTATAAAGAAGGTCGGCTTGCCAAAGAGATCAGCGCTGAACTCGAAATCAACCGGAATAGAGTGGCCGATTTGCTGCAAGAAGCCGCCGCAGTTCATGGGGAGAACTTGGTCGATGGTCGCACTCGTCGCGCAACCCTTTCCATGAAACATTTGGAGCAACCCTTGTTTCAAGCCATTGCCCCGAGAGTAATGGAGCTTTTCGACGGCGGTGAATTGTACGCGACGATCGCAAGCACTCTGAAAGTCGACATTAATACCATCCGTAAGTCTGTGACATGGTGGCATGAGTGCCGCGGTTTGCAAGCGCCCGACGGCCGATCTCGCCGACTCGAACTGGAGGTAAAGAGTCGCAAATGACAGAGCCAATTTCGGAGATCAAGGGCTGGCCGTTAGGCCAGCCCTGTCCGACTTTTCTTTAGCTATTTGAGGTTTAGCACAGGTACCACCTAGAACTTGTTGAACTGAGCCTGGAACTTGAGGTTCGGTTCAAATCCCGTCACCTCGACTTGATGAGACGAGAAGCCCTTCGACGAGCACGTCGAAGGGCTTTCTCATTG
>CAYLTY010000399.1:0-4956 GCA_964386705.1 uncultured Planctomycetaceae bacterium | reverse complement strand
GGGGCGAATGCGGGTTTCAAAGAAGTCAGTTTTGTCGTCGGCAGAGGAAACATTTCCAGCAACGACAGCGGCGACGGCACTGATCACGAACGCTGACCAGACTCGGTTTAACGGCATAGCTCGCACCAAGAGGACACAGGCGGGCAATCGGCAATTCAGCTTGCAGATTGTTCAGGCAAGATTACTGGCGGGATCGCTACGAAGCAGCAACAAATTACCCGCGAATCGGCCGGAGATAAACCCGTCTGGCCACTTGGACGGACCAATGTCACAGAACCGTCAACTAGGCTGTCTGGTTCATGAAGGGACGCTCGACATAGCGATGGAACAACCACGCGGGTGGAATTGCCAGGGCGATGCAGGCCGGCACGACAATCAGGGCAACCTGATCATCGGAATGCAGGCCGAAGTGAGCCATCAGGCAGGCGAGGACAACGACCAGTAGATAGTGGGTCAGATAGATGCTGTAAGACATGCTGCCGCAGATCGCGATCGGACGAATCAGCTTGAGTGACGCGAACCACTTGTCCCACCGCTTCATGGCGATCAGGGCGATAGCAAAGCCGCTGGAGATGATGATGTATTCATCAAGATGCCGTTCAAAGTGCACAGTTTGCATGCGGCGATCAAGCACCGCATAAGCCATCGCGGATAACAGCACTCCACACGAAATCGCGACCGACTTGCGCGTGCCATAATTCACGCAGTGGTAAACCAGAATTCCCGCCGAGAACAGCAGCCAGTGGCCGTCAAAGAAGAAGCCGTGGGTTTCAATGCCAACTGACCGGAACACGTGCCGGCAGACGACTGTCAACGCTGCGATGACCGCAGACGCCAGGAAGAAGCGTCGAGCTGAGAACACCAGCATCAGGCCGGCCAGAGCGTAGAACTGCTCCTCGTAGCACAGCGTCCACGTGTTGGCCATGATGTAGGTCGCGTCCTTGCTGCCGACAAACAAATGCAACCACGACTCGGACGCAGTGATGTTGCCCAACCAGGTCCAGAACGAGAATTCGGCCAGGTGCGGCAGTTGTTCGCAACGCTGATTCAGCAGGTCGATGGATCGCATCACGACGCTGAACGTGACAGCGATCGCCGCCATGATCCACAGCGGCGGATAGATACGCCGCATGCGGCGGACGAAGTAGCTGCTCAGTGAATGCGGTTTGCGTCGCAGAGAATCAATGCTGCCAGCGATGCAGTAGCCGCTGACAACGAAGAACATCGGCACGCCGATCCACATCAGGCTGATTAGCTTGACCGTCCAACCGCCAATCGACCACGAATCCACGTTGCGCGGGTCCAGCAGATGATCGGCATAGAACGTAGCGTGGTAAGCCAGCAGCATCAGGCAGGCCACTCCGCGCCAAAAGTCGAACGACAGATAACGAGTATCCGCAGGCTTGGGTGGTAGCGTGGCGAGTTCTTCTTGAGTCATGGCGGATTCCGAACGAATCATCCCGTAGAACCAGGGTTGGTCTAAAAACAGGCATACGGGCGCTGGTGTGCAATACAGACTGAAATATGGCCCGCCGCTCAGAAACGACTGGCTTAAACGCTTTGAGGCCACGATTCTCGGTGAAGTCGAGCCAGCACCTGTCACGAAGTCCGAACAGAACGCATGACCTGACATCCGCTTTGCGAACAAATGAGCTCCTCGCGGGCTGTGATTTTGGGTACGACTTACGTTATTCATCATTCATCCCGCCCCGGACGTTTCGTCCGCCCTGCCCCGCCAAAGAAGTTGTGTGATGTTTCGGCCTCTCTTCTCGGTATTTCTGTTATTGATCCCACTCGGCGGCACTGGATGTTGCCGAAATGCAACATCACCCGCCGAACCGGTTTCGCCCGTTGTTTCCACTTCCAAAGCTCCCGCTGCTCCGAATGAACTTTTTGAAGTTACAGAGCAGCTGGCCGACTTGATTCAACAGCGTCTGGCTCTGATGCCTGACGTGGCGCGATCCAAGTGGCAGGTATCGCTACCGGTTTCCGTTCCGGAGCGTGAGGCCGCACTCCTCAAAGAACTGGTGGCGGAGGCTACTCAAAGCGGCATCTCTGCAGAGTTCGCTCAGCGTTTCTTTGACGCTCAGTTCGCGGCTTCGCGCGCGGTGCAGCAGCAACTGTTCGATGAATGGAACGCTGCCGCTCCGAAACCAGTCTTTGGGAATACCAGAGACCTCAGCAACGAGTTGCGCCCTGAGATCACGCGTATCAGCACCCAGATGTTGCCGCTATTAGCCAAGCTGGAATCTGTGCTGTCTGAGCAGGTCACGACGCAATTGCTGCAGTCGCAATTCGCCCGACTGTCGATGGAGTCAAAAAACGCAACGGCGCTCAAGCTGGCGTTTGCTCCGCTGCTACCAGCCGCCGAGTGAGTAACCTAAAGCTTTAAGAGCTCAGGAATCAGGCGCTGGAAAGCTCGCGCGCGATGGCTGAGTTGTGACTTCACCAGCAGGCTCAATTCGCCGAAGGTGCAGTGATACTCGGGGACCAGAAACAGCGGGTCATACCCAAACCCCTGCACTCCGCGCCGGTCGTTGATGATGCGACCGCGGCAAGAGCATTCGACATTCAGGCAAATGTCGCCGCTGGGATTGGCGACGGCCAGATGACAAACGAAGCCGGCGCCGCGCCGATCTTCCGGAACGTCTTTCAGTTCATCCAGCAGCTTGGCGTTGTTGTCGGCATCGGTACAACCGGGACCGGCATAACGAGCTGAGTAGACTCCCGGGCGACCGTCGAGCGCGTCCACCATCAAGCCGCTGTCGTCAGCAATCGCCCACTCACCTGTTGCTAGTGCTGCACGCGTGGCTTTGATGGCCGCGTTTTCGGCAAAGGTGGTTCCCGTTTCTTCAACTGGCCCGGCGTTGGGATACTGGTCGAGTCCCAGCAATTCGAAGCCATGAGGCGCCAGCAGAGGAGACATCTCGCGCACCTTCTTGGCGTTGCGAGTAGCGAGCACAAAGCGGCTGATCATGATGTTCAGATTGAGAGTGGGAGCGAAAAGCCTGTGTCAGGCGACGTGACGCAGAGCATCAATCGGATTCATCTGAGCCGCGCGGCGAGCTGGATAAATGCCGAAGATCAGCCCCACCATCATAGAAATGCCAAACGCCACCGGAATGGACCATGGAATCACGATGGGTTCGACGCTCTGCACGGTGTCAGGCAGCGACTTCATCATCTCGGGCATGATTTTGTTGATGAACCATCGCAGCGTGTTGACGAAAGGTCCGCACGCGAAGCCACCGATGATGCCCGTGATACCGCCCGCGATGGACAGCAGGATGGTTTCGATGACGAACTGGCGTGTGATGTCGTGACGCCGTGCACCGAGAGCTCGACGGATGCCAATCTCCCGCGTGCGCTCGGTCACGGTGGCCAGCATGATGTTCATGATGCCGATGCCGCCGACGACCAGCGAGATCGCCGCGATGAGTCCCATCATGCCCATAAACATCAGGCGCGTGTTACGGGCCTGCTCCAGCAACTCCATCGGCACTGCGATCTGGTAGTCCTCGTACATGTGAGTTCGTTCCAGAGCAACTCGCACAGCCTCGCTGGTAGGTAGGGCGTCTTCCTGTTGCTTCAGACGTAGCGTGATCTGAGACAAGCCGCGTCCACCGTTGTTGCCGGTGGTCGCTGAGTCGCCGTAGCGGACGAAGAAGGTCTCTAGTGGAACGTAGACGTTGTCGGAAAAGTCCTGAGTGCGCCCCTTCGACTTAACGCTCTGCAACTCGGAGCGCGGAGCGACGATGCCCACAATCCGGTAGAACGAATCAACAACTCGAATGGACTTGCCAAGCGGGTCTTCATGTGGAAACAGGGCGTCTGAAATCTCCTGAGCGAGAACGCAGACTTTCGCTTTTTCGTCGTTGTCGACCGCAGTCAAGAACCGACCGCGCACTACTCGCAGCATATAAAGTTCACGGTACTCCGGAGTGCAGGCATTGACTTCACCTCGCACCAGTCGATTGGAATAGCGGAAGTCGAGTCCGTTGCGGCGGGTGAAGGCAACGACGGAGTCCACCGAAGGCAGCGGCGTCAGCACGGGAAGATCTTCTTCCGTCAGCCCGTATGTGCCGACTCGGCCCTTCGTTTGTTCCGTCGGTGGTCGCGAAGTGGTGATGATGATGTTCTTCGCGCCGAGTTCTGCGATCTGAGCCTGCGCTTTGCTGGCAATGCCCTCGCCGATCGCCAGCAGCCAGATCACGCTGGCGACGCCGATGAAGATACCCAGCACCGTCAGCAAAGAACGCAGCGGGTGCATCAGCAAGCTCTTCGCACCGACGCGAATGTCACGCAGGCGAAACAAAGCCGAACGGCGATTCTTCCTCTTGCCTTGAGTTTGTAGCTGCGGGGACGAGTGACGCTCTGTCGCAGGTTGGCGAACGCGGACGTCAGACTCAACCACTCCGTCGCGCAGGCGAATGATTCGGCGAGCACGTCGAGCAACGTCCTCTTCGTGCGTCACCATCACAATGGTGGTGCCGCTGTTGTTGAGATCGTCGAAGAGGTCCAGAATTTCCAGCGTGGTAACGGAGTCCAGGTTACCGGTTGCTTCGTCGGCCAGGATGAAACGCGGATTGTTGACCAGACTGCGCGCGATGCCGGCTCGCTGCTGCTGACCACCTGAAAGTTGATTCGGTCGATGATCGGTACGGTGAGACAAGCCGACTGTTTCGGCCAGCTCCTGGCAGCGGGCTCGATCTGCCGCTGTACCCCCGCCGAGGTATGCCAGTGGCGCTTCGATGTTCTCCAGAACGGACAGTTGCTGAATCAGGTTGTAGGCCTGAAACACGAAGCCAATCCGCTCGGCGCGAATCGCCGAAAGCTCGTCGTCGGTCAGCTTTGCGACATCTTGATCGCCGATGATGTATTCACCGGACGTCGGCTGATCGAGGCATCCCAGCAGGTTCAGCAGCGTACTTTTACCGGAACCCGACGGTCCCATGA
>CAYLTY010000398.1:0-5012 GCA_964386705.1 uncultured Planctomycetaceae bacterium | reverse complement strand
TTCCAGAAATGCAGTGTGAGCGAGAGGCGACAGCGTCGGGCTCGTGGGTAAAGAATCTTTGCCCCACGAGTGCATCGGCTGGTAACTCACCTCTCGTCGCAGTTTGAGCGATAACCGTTGAACTGCCTACAGTGGTTCAACGTTTTACGGGCCACTGAAGCGAGGGTTACGTGCCATGCCACAGCACAATCGGTTTCGTCATCAGGCGTACCCGACCGCTCCTGCCCTGCAGCCGCAGTTGTTGAAACTGACCAGTTCCGTGTCCACAGAGCCCGGGGCCTATGCGGCGCTGCACACTCGACACCGCGTTCGCGAGGTCATCGTCGTGCACGGCACGTTTGTCGGCGATGACCCGCTGGGTATTTCGGCGGCTCTACGATCGGCCGGCGGTGGCGTGCCCTTGATTGGCGACACGATGACTTCGTTCGCGAAGTCCGTCAGTGACCTCACGAAACACACCACTGACGACACCATGAAGGACGTCGCCAATTACTCGCGTGAGTTTTGCGAAGCGTTTCAGCGACTGGTGGGTCAGGACCCGCGCGTCGGACTTCTGGAGCCCGGCTGGTCGAGTCAGAATCATCATCTCGCGCGGGCTGATCTGGCCGTGCGTCTGTTGTGCTATCTGGACGGGTTGCAGCTTGATCCGCAGCATGAGCGAGTGCTGTTGTGGGGACACAGTCACGCGGGGCAGGGGTTTGCTTTGCTCAGCAATCTGCTGGCGAACGATCGTGACGCCGTTGAGCGTTTCTTTGAGGTTGCTGGCGAAGACCGCGGCGAGCATTGGGCGCTGGCCAAGAGCATTTTGGACAAGGTTGGGGGACCGCATCCGTTAGCGCGCGCCGCGCTCATTGTGACGTTCGGAACGCCGGTGCGCTACGGCTGGGATTCATCGGGCTATCACTACCTGCTGCACGTGTCTCATCATCAGCCGCTGGATGCGGACCATCCGACTCAAGGCCGCGCGTTATACCCGTTGCCGCGCCGGGAAGACCTGATGCAAGCCAAAGGCGGCGACTGGGTGCAGCTCGGCGGTATTGTGGGGACTGATTCGCCGACAATGCGTGATCGCAAGGTGATCGAGAGCTATGGCGGACTGCTTGAAGAAGACTTGGCCGCGCCGGATCTGACATCAGCCCCTCCGTCAATCGTGCCGCTGAAGCTGCGGCATCTGTGCGCTCGCTGGAAGCTGGGCACGCGAGTGCATGCCGACGGTCGCAACTTGCTGGTCGACTATGAACCTTGCGGCCGCAAGTGGCTGGGACGCCCCGTTGAGGAGGCGGTGCTAGGGCATGGCGTGGCGACCACGATCGACTGGCTGCCCGCGCACTTGAAGTTGGTTCTCGACTGGTTTGAGACGGATCGAGTGACGCCGTTGCTCAATGCCTAAGAAATCAATGCATGAGACGCGTCGGCACGAAGAGACGCACCGTGCGTTGTCGCGGTCGGAAGATCATGTGCTGCGCGGTGATATTTTGAATGACCGACGGATCGGTGAGAGCGTAGAGGAGTTGAGCGTCTTCAATGGTTTGCTGGGAGTTATGGTTCTCAAAGAAGCCGCTCAATGCCTCGAAGCGGCTGCAAGACGTTGAAGCCAATTGATCGCCGGTGCGTGCCGCCTGACACTTGCCGAGCAGACGATAGTCGTTCGTGGTGACCAGCGGCTCGTCGAGCACCGGCCAGCGCAGTTGATGCTGCGTCGGCGTGCGCTCGATGACGACGCGCTGCTGATTGTCGCTGCCGACCAGCGTGAAGAGCGCGGACATCATCAATCTGGATTCGCTTAGCCAGCGCAGGGCCTGATCGAAATCCTGAGCTTGCTCAACGACTCGTCTGAGATGCAGCAGCACCGGATAACCAAGCCGGTTCATCCCTTCCTTGCTGGCGACGGCGTTGAGGACCACCGCGAAGCCGCGTTCGGACAAACCGCTGACGGTGCCGATCGCTCCGGGCCAGCCGGCTTGCGTGAACTGCACGACGCCCCGCCGCGTGTACTTCACGACTCGGCTGCTGCGTGCCAGCAACTCTTGAGGGAAGAAGTCCATATTGCGGGCGAGGATCGGGCCATCGGGCGTCGCGAGTGCGATCGTTGAACAACCCATCTGGCTGACGATGAAGTCGTAGATCAGGTTGGCGATGAAGACCAATGAAGGATCGGCGCCCACGACATTGGCGATCTGCAGAGCTTCGCGTCGGAAGATGCCCATCGTTCGCAGGTGCAGCGGACCTGCGAGTCGCAGCGCTGTTGATGGCAGGTTGGCTTGAACGTCCGCCAGTAGCCGCTTGACTTCAATCACCGCGTCTTCGGGGATGTGAGCGAAGCCATCCTGGCGATCGAGTGCGATCTCAACCGCTCCACATTCCTGCCACATAAGCGTCCGCTGCTCCCGCGACGAAAGTCGCTCGACCTACACGAGTTCACGAATCGGTCGAGCGGAGTCTTCGACGAGATACTGCGGGCGACCGTTGTTGTCCTGGATCGTGATTGCTGACGAATCAATCCCCAGATTGTGATACAGCGTCGCGTAGATTTCGCCCCATGTCACGGGTCGTGAGGCGGCTTCTCCGGCCAGGCGATCGGTCGAGCCGATGACCTGCCCGGTCTTCATGCCGCCACCAGCCATGATCGCGCAGTTTACTTGCGGCCAATGGTCGCGTCCGACTTGCGCGCTGATCTTGGGAGTTCGGCCGAACTCACCCGCGATTAGCACCGTGCAGTCCTTATCGAGTCCGCGTTCATGCAGGTCTTCAATCAGCGCGCTGACGCACTGATCGAAGATCGGAAAATCTTCCTGTTCACGCAGGAAGATGGAATTGTTCGCGCGGCCTTCGGCATTCGTGCCGCCGTGCCAGTCCCACTTGCTGTAGTTGAGCGTCACAACTCGAGCACCAGCTTCGACCAGTCGCCGCGCAACCAGCAGGCTTTGAGGCACTCGCGGTGCGCCGTTGCTGTCGATCATGATGTTCGGGTTGCCGGTGCCGTACCGAGCGAGCGTGCGCGGATCTTCTTTAGAAAGATCAAGAGCTTCAGCCAGCTTGGATGAGGTCAATAATCCCATCGCCTGTTCGGCAAAGTGATCCATGCCGTGCATCATGCGCGTGGCGTCGGCGTCGCGTTTGAACTGATCCAAACTTTTCATCAGCGAATGGCGATCGCCCAGTCGTTCGAGCGTCACACCGTTGAGCACCATGTCGGCGCGAGTTGGTCCCATCGGGCGGAACGGCGATTGCGCCGCTCCGAGGAAGCCCGGGCCGGGTTCGTTGTACGGGCCGTGAGTGCAGGTGTAGCACAGGCTCACGTACGGCGGGGTTGTACCACTCGCCGAACCGGTCATCTTCGCGACAGCGGAACCGAATTGAGGCCAGCCACCCGACGGCTTCGGCTTGCGCGGATGGAAGCCGGTGAAGACTTGAATGGCATCGTGATCGGCCTGATTACCGACCAGCGAGCGAACGATCGCCAGCTTGTCGCCCATCTGCGCGAGTTTCGGCAGCGCCTCGCAAATCTCCATGCCGGGCACGTTGGTCGCAATGGGCCGCCAAGGTCCGGCGACTTCCTTAGGCGCGTAGGGCTTCAAGTCGATCATGTCCTGATGCGGAGGGCCTCCGACCAGATAGATCATGATAATCGACTTGTTCGACCGGCGGATGCCAGCGTCGGACTCTGCCTTCAGCAGGCCGGGCAGCGTCAGGCCGCCCAAGGCCAGGCTGCCGATCTTCAGAAAGTTGCGCCGCGACAGTCCGTCGCAGAAACTGCTTCCAGGATAGGGGCGGCCAAGAAGAGTCAGCATGGCGGGGAACTCCGGAGCGAGGGTAGGAACGCGTCGAGTTCAAAGCAGGGCAGGTGAGATCACGTATCGGGCGGAGACAGTAGAGCCGTCCACGCTGTGGTTCCACAATCCAATCTTTCGGGTTTCAGCTGATTTCGGGAGACACCACAGAGCAGCGACGCGGCGTGTCTGTGGAACGTAGCTGAATTCGTAAGAATTCAGACGCTTTACCCCGGAGACTGAATTCTCACGAATTCAGCTACTCCAGATCCTTCACCCCCCACAGCGCGTGGCATCAGTCGCAACTTGACTGGCGGTCCGTAGACTGTGCTGTTGACTCACCTGACACACTTCCGGAAACGCGCGTTATGCGATTCATCCATGCGGCCGACATCCATCTCGACAGCCCGTTGCGGGGACTCGAAGCCTACGAAGGGTTGCCCTTTGACCGGATTCGAAATGCGACTCGGCAGGCGCTGACGAACCTGGTGGAGTTGTGTCTGGCCGAGCAAGTCGACTTCCTGATTGTCGCGGGTGACATCTTTGATGCCGATTGGAAAGATTTTCAGACCGCCCTGTTCGTGACGCACGAACTCAGAAAGCTGGAGCGAGCCAACATCCCCGTGTTCCTGATTCATGGCAATCACGACTCCGTTGAGGGCATGAGCAAGCGGACTCCGTGGCCTGACAACGTGCATGTCTTTGCTCACAAACAGCCTGAGACGAGGCGTTTGGAAGAGTTGCGAGTGGCATTGCACGGTCGCAGCTTTCCGAAGCGTGAAGTGCTGGAGAACTGGGTCCCGCACTATCCGCAGCCGGTGGCGGGCTGGTTCAACATCGGCTTGCTGCACACGAACGCTGACGGCAGCCCGAACCATGACAGCTACGCCCCGTGTGCAGTGACTGAACTGGCCGCGAAGGGTTACGACTATTGGGCACTCGGTCATGTGCATGACTACGCCATCTTGAACCAGCACCCGCATGTGGTTTACTCGGGCAACCTGCAGGGACGGCATGTGCGCGAGACCGGGCCGAAGGGATGCGTGCTGGTCGAAGTGGAAGGCAACGAGATCCGCAGCCTCGAGTTTCGAACGACTGACGTCTTGCGCTGGTCGCATGAAATTGTCGAACTGCACCCTGACGATAGTCGCGATGACGTGCTGGTCCGTGTGCGCGAGCGGCTGAATGATGTGCACGCTCAGGCGGATGGACGATTCGCGGTCGTGCGACTGGAGATTACGG
>CAYLTY010000397.1:0-5016 GCA_964386705.1 uncultured Planctomycetaceae bacterium | reverse complement strand
CGGACGGCTTTGGCTTCGATCTGGCGGACTCGTTCGCGGGTCACTTTGAAGATGCGGCCGACTTCTTCGAGCGTGTAGGTATAGCCGTCGCCGAGTCCGTAGCGCAGCTTCACGATCTCACGTTCGCGATAGGTCAGCGTCTTCAGCACGACGTCGATCTTGTCCTTTAACATCTCCTGCGTCGTTGTGTTGACCGGGCTGTCAGTGCTTTGATCGGGCACGAACTCGCCGAACGAGGCATTCGCGTTGTCGCCCACCGGACGGTCCAGGCTCACGGGATGCTTCGAGATCCGCATCACACGTTTCGCTTCTTCCATCGTGATGCCGGCGGCTTCCGCGGCTTCTTCGATCGATGGTTCGCGACCCAGGACCTGCACCATTTCTTTCGCCACGCGTCGCAAGCGCGACATCGTTTCGATCATGTGCACGGGGATGCGAATCGTCCGGGCCTGATCGGCGATCGCTCGGGTAATAGCCTGTCGAATCCACCAGGTGGCATACGTCGAGAATTTATACCCTCGACGATATTCATATTTATCAACAGCACGCATGAGGCCGGTATTACCTTCCTGAATCAAGTCCAGGAAGCTCATGCCGCGGTTGCGATACTTCTTGGCGATGGACACCACCAGCCGCAGGTTCGCGCCGGAGAGATCCTTCATGGCCTGCTCGTATTCCTCGAAGCGGGCTTTGATGCGACGCACGCGCTCACGGAGCACGGCTGGAGTATCCAGCGTCATCACCATCAGGTCGCGCAGCTCGGTCTGAATTGAGTTCTTGTCGTCGGAAACGACCTTTTGAGCCTTCAGCTTGTTGAGTTTGTGCTCAAGGTCCGTCATGCGCTCGGAGATCTGTTCCAGCCGACGCATCACGGGCTGCAGACGTTGCGTGCGAATGCTGAGTTCTTCCACCAGCGTCACCATCTTGCGACGCTTCACACGCAGCAGGGCCTCGCGGTGCCGACGTTCGTGCGTTGGAATGGAGCTGTCGAGAACCAGCGTCTCAGCTTCTGTCACATAGGCTCGCCGCAGGTTTTCCAGCGTCCGCAAATTGTGCGGCATGCGGGCGAGAATCTGCATCTTCTCCAAGCCCTCGGTCTGCGACGTCTTGATCGTGCGATCAAACGGCAATTCAGACATGAAGACGCGCGTCAGCACGTCGATGGTGGCTCGCATCGCGAAATCGTTTTCGAGCAACTCGCGACGGAACCGCTTGCGAGTAATTTCAATTTTCTTGGCGAGCGCAATTTCCTCTTCGCGCGTCAGCAGCGGGATCTCGCCCATCTGTGTCAGATACATACGAATGGGATCACTGGTGCCCTTGCGACGTCCGCTGCTGGAGGCTTCGTCGTCGTAATCCACTTCAGAAATGGGCTTCGATCGACTGCGCTTCCGGGCGACGACAGGCTCATCGGTTACTTCATCCGGAATGATTTCCAGACTGAGTTCTTCGAGCGACATCAGCAGGTTGTCGAGCTTCTCCGGATTGACCGCTTCGTCGGGCAGGTAGTTGTTGACCTGCGTGAAGGTCAGATGACCTTGCTTCAGACCAAGAGTGATCAAGTCGTTCAGGGATTCGTCGACTTTGTGCACGAGCAGTTCCTTTGGGGGTTGGTCAGCTTTCGCCGAAGCCTTGCCGCCGGTCAGTATTCCGCTTCTTGTGGAACGTGGACGCCTTCTTGAGCCGAGCGAGAGGATCCTCTTGCTCGGGGCTCAGCGCCTCGCGATCTAAGTACGCTTCATGAGACAACTTTTCACGGCGCCACTTCAGGTGATCCAGGTTCTGTAGATAGAACTTAGGCACACCATCCACGGCGTCCAGAAGTTTTTGTTCGATTCCCTTCGTACGAGCCTGGTTCTCCAGCCAGACCAGCAGTGACTTCAGCTCGTTCTTCTCCGTCTGCAACATGATCCGTTCAAACGAGGGCAGCTCTTCGTGATCAACGAGGTCGTAAATCATCTGCAGCAATTCGCGCAGATCCGGATTCAAGACATCGTCCTCACCAATCTGTGTTCGCGTTCGAACGGCTAACTCAGGTCTGACAAGCAGGATCTCCAACAGTTCCACATCCAGCTTGTCATCTTTTGACAGTGGCTTCCTGTAAAAGGTGATGACCCGCTGAGGCTCAGCAGGCTTGTCTCTAGATATAGGTCGAAAAGATTGCGGGGCTTGCTCGGATCTCACGCGTTGTAGTTGAGCCCGAACTTCCGGCTCGCTGAGCCTTAGTTTCGAGGCAATTCGTCCTAACACGATCGATTCCCGAGGCGACCCTTCGAATTTGGGGATCGACGCCAGCAGGTTGAGCATCTCGGTGAGGATTAGCTCACGACTATTGATGGAGTCACGGCCATGCTTCCTGATCTCCCAATTCAATCGAAACTCCCAAGCCTCCGGTGCCTGCTTGGCCAGTTCTCGCAGCGAATCCGCGCTGTGAGTTTTCAGGTACTCGTCCGGGTCTTTTCCGGACGGCAATGTCAGCACTCGCAAATCGACGCTTTGTCCGAGCAACATGCCAACGCTCTTCGCGGCGGCGTTCTGGCCCGGCTCGTCAGAGTCGTAAAGTAACACGACGTGTGGGGCGAACAGTTTCAAACGAGCACAGTGGGATTCTGTCAGTGCGGTGCCCAAGGTGGCCACCACGTTCTTCACTCCGTGTTGATGGCAAGCAACGCAATCTGCGTACCCTTCCACCACCAGCACGGACTTCTCTTGGCCGATGGTCGGTCGAGCGGCCGGCAAGCCAAACAGGATTTTGCTTTTATGGAAGACTGGTGAGTCTGCGGTGTTTAGATATTTCTGTCCGTCTGGGCTGCCAACCCCAGGTACAAGGCGTCCTCCAAATGAAACAACGCGCGACTGCTCGTCGCGAATCGGAAACAGGACACGTCCTCGGAAAAAGTCGTAACAGCCTGACTTGCCGTCTCTCTCCTTACTTAAGCGAGCTTCGACCAGCTCGGCATCCGAGAACTTTGCCCCGGCCTGGCGGCTTAACCAAGTCCAGTCGTCCGGCGAAAAGCCCAGCCGCCACTGCTGAAGGGTCTGCTCTGTGTACCCCCGTCCTCGCAAGTAATCGCGCGCTATCTGAGCATCCGGGCTCTTCATCAGATAGTCGTGAAAAACTCCCTCTGCCCACGACAGGACGTCGAAGACATCTGCTCTGAACGACGCCTCCTGCGCCTCTTTCGCGCTCCGCTTTGGAACCTCCAGATGTACCCGGTGAGCCAGGATCTCCAGAGCTTCCGGAAACGGCACGTTGTCCCGCTTCATGGTCCAAGTGAAGATGTCTCCACCCTCGTTGCAGGACCAGCAGCGGAAACTTTGACGCTCGGGATAAACCCTCATTGATGGGTTGTGGTCGTCGTGGAATGGGCACAAACATTTGTACTCAGCTCCGCCACGCTCGGGGATCAGGGTGACCGACTCACCAATCAACGAGACGATGTCGCACCGGGATCTGACTAACTCCCTGAAATCGCTGGAAAGAGGCATCCATCAGGCTCCCCGGATCGCTGCTCGGTCATCTTCCGTAAATCATGCAAGCACAGCATGTTGGGGCCACGTTGGCTCAACTCGTTGCGCCCGCCTGCGAACCTCGCAGCCAACGCAGAAGTCTACCCCTCACAGGTGTGGGGTCAAGAACTTGCTGACAACTCGGGGATCAGCCGTGGGGCCGAAAAGCTCATCACCGCTGAAGTCCCGAGGGTCTACGTGTCTCGCAAAGCTTCGCCAAGCTCCTCAAGCGGACCGGTGGCGATGGCCGAACATAGTTCGCTGATTT
Source organism: uncultured Planctomycetaceae bacterium (assembly GCA_964386705.1). Lineage (GTDB taxonomy): Bacteria > Planctomycetota > Planctomycetia > Planctomycetales > Planctomycetaceae > AM-0621. The sequence continues at coordinate 1,238 of CAYLTY010000397.1, read as the reverse complement.
CTACTTTGTGCGGTGCGACGACCGCGAACGTCCTGGTCTCTGCGCCGCATATATAATTGTCAAAATGCCGCCGAAGCGGTTGCGGGTGAGGACAAACTCGCAGCGCAGCCGCAAAGTTGGCCGGTCGAAAGGGCTTCCCTTACAGGACGCTTTACAACCGAGCCTCGATAGGCGAAAAATCTTGTCCGCGGGCGCATAGCTCAGTTGGTTAGAGCGCAGCCCTGATAAGGCTGAGGTCCGAGGTTCGAATCCTCGTGCGCCCAATCCCATCTCGCGGGGACGTAGCTCAATTGGGAGAGCGCTGGCTTTGCAAGCCTGAGGTTGCCGGTTCGAAGCCGGTCGTCTCCATATAAACGGACTGATGGGAAGTTGGTTCCGCAATCGTGACGAAAACCAAGTCGAGAACTTGAACCGCCACCGCGACCCAACTAACATCCGCCCGCCGCAGGCAACTGCGACAAACTCGTCGATCTTTGACAATTTGGCACAGTGAATCTGCAAGTAACATTGCAGACACGAAACGAACATGAACAAGCAAGCAAGAGCACACAGTGGATGTCTTGGCGGCAATCTATGAGCGTTGCAAGCTACGATAAGTCCGGGGGAGCTGCTAAGCGAGCGATAATCCCGGGATTCTCAGATACCCAGTGAACTGAAACATCTAAGTAACTGGAGGAGCAAAAAGAAAACTCGACTCCCTTAGTAGTGGCGAGCGAAAAGGGAACAGCCCAAACCACTAGCATGCTAGTGGGGTAGCGGGGCACGCATTGGAGTTACAAAGTAACGGTAGTCAGAAGCCTATGGAAAGGGGCACGATACAGGGTGACAGTCCCGTACGAATTGCCGATTACCTCTTAGCGTGTACCCAAGTACGGCCGGCCACGTGGAATCCGGTCTGAATCAGGGAGGCCCACCTCCTAAGGCTAAGTATATGTTGCCGACCGATAGTGAAAAGTAGCGCGAGCGAAAGATCAAAAGAACCCCGAAAGGGGAGTGAAAAGAATCTGAAACTGTGTGTTTACAAGCGGTCAAAGCCCGTAGTTGGGCGATGGCGTGCCTTTTGCATAATGACCCGGCGAGTTGCTGTCGTTGGCCGATTAAGGCTTTATGGGCCGTAGTCAAAGGGAAACCGAGTCTGAATAGGGCGACTATGTCAACGGCGGCAGACGCGAACCTACGTGATCTACCCATGGGCAGGTTGAAGCGCGGGTAAGACCGCGTGGAGGACCGAACTCACT
>CAYLTY010000396.1:0-5028 GCA_964386705.1 uncultured Planctomycetaceae bacterium | reverse complement strand
AGGCATCTGACTCCCTTTCACAAAGCCCCAGAATAAGAGACAAGGTTGTCCCTGAAACCGTCAGCACCTCACTGGGTCGGCAGAGGCAACAAGGGAGAGCCACCGCGGCCCTCCATTCCAGAAAGTGTGAGTCACTTTCCGGAATGGAGGACCGCGGCGTTTGGTTCAGAAATTCGATTCTTTGCTAGTGAGCACGCTCGCTTCTTAACACGAGCCCGCAGCGTTCTGTAAATCTATCTCCTGCGATCACCTTCGCAAGTCACGCCGGGACGCCACATTCTCCAAATTCAGCCGAGCGGTGGCCATGATTGATCGCAAGCGGTCAATCGAGGGCGAGCATCAATTCACGCGCGCGGCTCGAACAACTTGTTTGTCCGGTCGCAAAGCTACAGGAGGGAATCGGGAAAAGCACCGCCGAAGTGTAGAGTGGCATCGCAACGAGATCAGCCTCTTGCTGCTCCGCACCCGATACGACAAGTTGTCTCGGTCACCCGCGGGCCTTGAGTCATAATGTCGGCTCGATGATTTCACGGGGTGCATATGCGCGGCAGTGCATCCCGTCGCTGCTATCGCAGGTTTTGTTTTTCGGCGAGTTGGGTGTGTTAGCTCGGGCGGCGGTGATTTAGGTTTTCATCCAGCCAGGCGAACGCTTCGTCCTGCATGGGAATCGTCCAGCGGTGAGGTTCGTCGTAGAACTGGCTGCGGAAATGCTCGGGACAGCCGGCTGCGTGATAGAGCTCGGCGATGCGTTTGACGGATGACTGCATACCGGTCAGCGGAAAGAGCCGATCTTGGGAGCACTGTTGCACGAACAACGCTCGCGGCGCGGTGAGTGATACCAGTTCGGGCAGGTCCATCAGCCGATGCAGGCCCGGTAGGAAATGAATCCACGAGTGCGTGTCCACGTGCGCCTTCAACATGGGTTGCATGGACGACATGAAGCCCACGACGCACGCGGCTTTGATCCGCTCGTCCATCGCTGCTAGATACGCTGACCGATAACCACCCATCGAAATGCCGACGCAACCGATCCGCTGAGCATCCACCTCAGGCCGAGTCGTGAGGTACTCAACGACTCGGCGGTCGTCATAGTTGACGACTCCTGGCCACGTCGCACCGGCGAGCACCAGACTCTTGGCGATCGTGGATTCTTTGGCTCGACACTTTTGATTGAGCTGCTGCACATCATCGAGTGAATACTTGGAGCGATCCCAGCCCAACTTCAAATCCTCATCGAGTAGCACGCGGCGCTCGCCAAACATGAACGCATCGTTCGTGATTACGACATAGCCGCGTCTCGCGAGCGCCGTGGCCGTGGGGCGGCCGTCGTAATTCTGCTGATGATACTTAATCATCGCAGGGTGGTTAGTCCCCAAGTCAATCACCTTTTCTTTTCCGAACAAGAACATCCCGCCGTGTGAGTGCAGATCGACGATTGCTGGTGCGGGCTTCTTCAAATCCTTCGGAATCAGTACATACACCGGGATGCGGAACCACGGCGTTGTCGAGATTATCACTCGTTCACGCCAGAATTCACCACAGTCCACGCGCTCCGCAACTTCGGATTGGAAGTCCACGCGAGGTGGTTCGTAACTCAACACCTCACGAACCTTCGCGCGAGCCGATGCGCGGAAGGCTTGATCGAATTGGAATTCTTTTCCGGTTGGAAACACCGACGGCTGACACGCCGCCGCAATCTGCTCAACCACCGCGAAGTTCGTCCCCAAGTCAGCCGCTGAGGGCGGCAAGGCACGAGCCGCATCAGGGATCAACTTTGCTTCGTCATCGCCAACGGCAAACTCTGACAACCCAAGTAGCGGCAGCAAGCCGACACTCGCCAGGAACTCGCGACGATCAGAATGCTGATCCAACATGGCGACTCCAATAAGAATATCTTGCCAGGCAATGTCCCGTCAGGAACGTTGAAGCTCTCACGGAACTGTTCTTGAAAGAGTACGTCAAGGGAACTGTGGCTTTTGGAGGTCCTTGCGATACCCAAGTACGAGACCGAACCGGGCTGCTCAGCTCGCTGAAGAACGCATCTGGAACGGTGGTGTGAGGCGGCGTATTTCCTATTGGATCGGTTTGCGCATGGCTGGCCCCGGTTGGTTGTACTCGGCCTACCGGGGCAGCAAAGCGACAAGAAGTTGAAGTGGTAGCCTCTTGTAGCTTCGCCGCCCCGGTAGCCCGAAAACGAGCAACCGGTGCTACCCGCGTTGGGCTTGGTGGTTGGCCTTCGATTCCGTAGACCAAAGATTTCAGCGGAAATGCTTCGCGATAACCGGCATCCTTAGAGGGGGTTGCGTCAAGAGTCGGCCATGGGCAGCTCGTAGAACTTCGCATAGATTCTGCATGAATTCGCCGAGTTTCACTTCCATTCTCTGACACAACTCTGGCAAGAACTGATTTTGTCGTGGAGTTGCCTCGCCCAATTTGAACTGCAGGGTCGAAAGGTTCGCGCAATCAATTAAGTACGAATGCCTGTTGAAATTCATCATCTTCGGCAAGAGTCACCTCGACTATCTCGAGGCGGAATGGGTCGCCTATTACAACACACAACGCAGTCACGTGGCGCGAGGTCCATGCCGCCTCTTCGTAGGCGCGTTCCAAAAGCGGTCCGCAAGTTGTCGAGAAACAAAATCGAAGTCAGGTCGTATGTCGGCGGATTGTTATAGTCGTTCGAGAGAAAAGCGGCCTGAGACAAAGTTCTGAACTCTAGAGTAGGAATCCTTCATGCGTAGTCATCGAACCATGACCCGGCGAAGCTTTCTGGGTCAGACTGCTCTGGGAGCTGCGGCAGCGCCGCTCATTCTCAGTTCGACCAGTCTTCATGGGCAGGAGAAGCCTGCTCCGAGTGAGCGGATCACGCTTGGTGTCATCGGCACCGGCAATCAGGGTTTCAATGATATGCGAGGTTTCCTCGGCGATCCGCGGGTGCAGATCGTTGCCGTTTGCGACGTCAACAAAGAGAGCGGCGGTTACTGGAACGGAAATGTTGCTGGCCGCGAGCCGGGTCGCAAGCTGGTCGAGGACCACTACGCGGAGTCTAAGAAGTCAGGGACGTACAAGGGCTGCGACGCCTACGAGGACTTCCGTGATTTGCTCGGCCGCAAAGACATCGACGCCGTCTTGATTTGCACTCCCGACCATTGGCATGCCATCCCCACGATCATGGCGGCCAAGGCAGGCAAAGACATTTACTGCCAGAAGCCGCTGTCGCTGACGATCGCCGAAGGACGAGCCATGAGCGACGCCGTCAAGAAGTACAATCGCGTCTTTCAGACAGGCAGCCAACAACGCTCCGACCCGAAGTTCCGCTACGCCTGCGAACTGGTCCGAAATGGACGCATCGGGAAGTTGCACACCGTTCGATGTGGGCTTCCGGGCGGCCAATCTGACTACGGGAAGACGGGTGATCGCAAGAAGCCCGAGCCGGTACCGGAAGGCTTCAACTACGACTTCTGGCTCGGCCCCGCTCCCAAGGCCGAGTACGCGCCTGCTCGTTGCCACGTCAACTTCCGCTGGATCTACGACTATTCTGGAGGCCAAGTCACTGACTGGGGTGGACACCATCCCGACTGTGCTCAATGGGGCATGGGAACAGAGTTGACCGGGCCGACCGAGATTCGAGCCGCCAAGGGTGTCTTCCCGAAGGACGATCTTTGGGACACCGCCACCGAGTTCTACTTCGAGGCTCATTACGCCAACGGTCTGAAACTCATCATCTCCAACAAGGAGCGTGGAGGCGTGACTTGGGAAGGGACCGAAGGAACGGTGATGGCCAATCGCGGCTTCATCGACGCCAACCCCAAGAAGATTCTCGACTCCGAGATCGGCCCAAACGAGATCCATCTCTACGAGAGTAACAATCACTACCGCAACTTCATTGACTGCGTCCTTTCGAGGAAGCCGACAGCAGCCCCGGTTGAGGTCGCCCATCGCTCAATCACAATTTGCCACCTCGGAAACATCGCCATGCGGCTCGGAAGAGAGTCGCTGAAGTGGGATCCTGACAAGGAACTCATCCTTGATGACGCCGAGGCTTCCAAGATGCTCAGCCGGGAATACCGCGCACCGTGGAAGCTCGAGGTGTGACGGCGAGCAATCCGCGTCTTGTAGTTGATGGTTGGCCGGCAAGATCGAACGCGATGACTGGCGACGCGCACATCCAGGCCATCCACAAGAGTGACACCGGGGCCGACGACTACTGCGGTTCAGTATTTGGGAAAGATGGCCGGGGTCGGGAAGCGGTCTTCGGGGTTGTTGCCGTCGTTGAGATACTCTTCCCGAGAGATGGTGAGTTCGGGCCAGTTGCCGGGGCGGACGCGGACGACTCGGCCGGGACGGATGCCTTCGATGATGAGGTCCGTGTCGAAGCGGATCTGGATTCCACTGCTCCCCAGGGGGATCTCTCCGGTCGCTTGGGTGACGTCGAGGATGGGACCTCGTGAGGCCATGTGAGCAGGGCCATAAGCTCCACCCGCATGCTTCAAAGTGTTCTCAGCCGCATTCATCACTCCCTGGCTGCCCTTTTTGAAATCCGCGTACAGGGACGGATCCATGCCGCCGAACAGCGTCGCGGTGACGGTCGCACGGCCGAATTTGCCGTACTCGACGTTATCAACAAAAGCGGGCATCCAATGGCTGCGGATCAGCGACTTGTGTTTCTCAGTCTGATTTTGACCGGCACGCTGCATGGCGGTGTCATCCAGCCAGATGTCGGTGATGTGGTACCGCAGAAACACGCCGCCAGGCGTTGGCTGCCAGGTAAGTCCGAGTTGTACGGCTTGGCCAGCTAAAGACTTTTTCCCTTCTGCAGGCCAGACGCTCTCGGAAACCAAATCGGCTGGCGTGAGGCATTCACGGCCGCGCCAGATCCGAGTGGCGGCATCGAAGGTGAGCTTCTCCTCGGTGGTCTTGCCGTCGCCGCCTGCCTTGGGTTCGCGGCTGGCGACGATCATCCCCTGGTTCTTCTGCAGGTCCACTTCCTTCAGCTTCCAGACTTTGCCCTCGCGCAGGCAGAAGCTG
>CAYLTY010000395.1:0-5030 GCA_964386705.1 uncultured Planctomycetaceae bacterium | reverse complement strand
AAACGGCTACCGAAAATCGACGACTCCATCGGCCTTGTGAGACATGCGGGTTAGCGGTTCGTAGTTGGCGCCCGCTCGAATTGTGAGTGCCTTCTCATTCTGCGACCAGTTGCCGTAGTGCCGCGAAGTTTTGTGACCCACGTCTATAAAAGGCAGGATGTCACCCTGCTCAAACGGCTGCTGGACAACTTGTGCAAGAACGGGTGACGACAGGACTAGCGTAACAGCACATACCCAGGCGAGGAGCCGCTGGACCAAGGTGTTTGTCATAGAAGTCCCTTGAAGCAGGAAGGGAATACTTAGGCGCAAGTGAACTCTCGACTTGGAACACCACCCGCCGCCACGTTCGCGCAATGTCCATCGCCGCTGCCAGCACTTCCCTCTGTTAACATCGGACATTAAAGCCAACTGCTAGCGCCACCACCACTGTCGTCCAGTATTGAGGACAACTGGGTTGACTATTTCTTGGTCGTCTGGTGCTACCACTGAACGTAACAGTCGTAAGATGCGCCCCCGCGGCTTGGGCACCAGCGGACTATTTCCACGTCTGTATGCTCGCATAAACGGATTTATGCCGCATCAAACGCCTTTGAGCAACCTGGACGCCGCTCGACACGCCACCACCGGAATGCACGAGCATCACCCTAGTTCGTGATCGCCCGTCGCAATTGCTTCCGTCGTGCGGCATGCTGAATTGGCGACTGCATCAAGAATTATTGGCGTACCAGACGAGCCGGGTTACCAGCGAATCTGAGCGAGCCTGGCCACGTCGCCACCGGACTGTGTTCCGAAATGCCGAGCCAAGGTCGAGTTGAATCTCACCGAGAAAATTTACGATGGTGATGGCACTGATTCACTCGATGGTGGCGCTGGCAATGACGTCTACGAAAAAAAACGTCGCCCTCGACACCAAAGTCAACGGAACCGGCGACAAATCCGTCAACGACGTCTTCAAGCTGCTGCCGAGTTGGGTGGACGCGATCTAAGAACATCTCTTCAGACCCAATCTTGCGAAGAAACTCAACTGGGCTCGAATTCTGTGGATCTGGTTGGCTTTTCCTAAGCAACCCTCCGCTCAAACGACGGCACCAATCCTCCCACATACGACTTGATCTCCACCGTCTCGCGTTTGAACTTCCCCGCATCACCCAGGTCTTCGCGAACTGGCGGTAGATGCTCGCGTTCCATGTGGGATCGTCGCGCGTTCTAGTACACGACGAATGATTGAATGACGTGGTCTAGATGAGCTTTGCCAAAAAAGAATGAACTTGAAAAGACACTCATACTTCGCAGCCTGTTTGCGGCGCCTTGCGGACCGACGTTGAGCGACGGCGTCGCCTTGACAACCGGCGTCTATCAGAGAAATCAATGGGGATTGATAATCCCGATCGAACACGATGCCCATCGCTGGCAGGCGGACAAGATCCTTTATGCTCGTCAGTGCCAAATTGGCACCTGCTTTCTAAGGCTGACTTGCGTTACCGGATTCCTATCCTTTTGCAGATAAATAACTTTCGACGACCCATATCCCGCCTCAATGATTTGGCACGCCGTTTGAAGCAGTCAGCTGCTATCAACAGCATCCGGTCAGAATGACGGCCGTCTCAAACATCGGTTGCCTTTGTTGGAAATAGGAACGGTTTAACTCATCTCATCGGTTCTCTCTTTGGAGGATTTACAATGTTGACGACTCTCCCCAATCGGGTGTCGGCGATGTTCGCCGATCCCTTCCAAACCGCGTTCCGTGATTTCGATCGCGAGTTACTCTGGAACGGCAACGGATCTACCGACATGGTGCGTAAGGTCGCTCCGCTCTCGCTGTGGTCTGACGGCAATTCGGTGTTCATCGATATGGATGTGCCGGGGATTGCTTTGGCCGACCTGGATGTCGCATTCGAGAACGGCAAGCTGACGATTCGAGGCGAACGAAAGGCCACGGAGCGGACGTCGGACTCACTGCACGAAGAACGCTTCTTCGGGAAGTTCGAGCGGACTGTAGCGCTGAGTGACTGGGTGGACCCCAGCACCATCGAGGCCACGCTGAGCGACGGCGTGTTGCACCTCAAGCTGTCGAAGAAGCCTGAGGCTCAGCGTCAGAAGGTAACCATCAATTACTGTAATGGCTCTGACGCGAAGCGGATTGAGACGTCCGAGTAAGTGTGTCTGTGTTGGATTGTGCCTGACGTCTCTCCGCTGATGTTCGCGGCGCGAGTGGGGCGGTGTGGCCTCGCTCGCGCTGGCGAACTTCTTCTCCGATCTGACGCCGCTCGCGTCAGCGCGACGACTTCGACCCTTTTCGGACGCGACCAAGGTCTGCCACGAAGTCTATCTCTCAAGACTAACTGAGCCGGCGTTTTTGCCGCGCGAGTCGATAGAAAGGAGCAATTGCCATGAACCGTTCGATTACTGTCCCACGTTGGGTCGCGAATCTTTTCTTCATATTCCTGGTCATTCTAGTCAGTGCTGGCACCACGGCCTTTCTGACCGCAAATGACAATTCTGCGTCTCAATCTAACCCGCTGAAAGCCATCGACACCGAATCCCTGCGGCATGCGGATGATCTGTCCAATGCCTTTCGCAATGCGACCGAGGCGATCCGCCCCGCGGTGGTCAGCGTCACTGCGGAAAAGAATCTGCGAATTGGTCAGCAATTCGTGCAACCAATGTTGCCGGACCAGTTCCGTCGGTACTTCGGCGAGGATTTCAGCAAGTTTTTCAACACACCCTCACCCAGTCAGAAGTCCATTCAACAAGGCTATGGCAGTGGCGTGATCGTGAGCCCTGACGGCTACGTACTGACGAATAACCACGTCGTTGCTGATGCCGATCGAGTTGTTGTGAAGACGCAGGACAATATCGAGCATCAAGCCAAGGTGGTTGGAACAGACCCTAAGACTGATGTGGCTGTCTTGAAAATCGAGGCCGGAAATCTCGCGGCGGCGCGATTGGCGAATTCCGAACAAGCTCGTGTCGGCGATTGGGTGATCGCCGTGGGTGGACCCTTTGGGCTTGAGAACACCGTCACGGCGGGCATCATCAGCGCCACAGGGAGAGATTCGGTGGGGATCACCGATTACGAAAACTTTTTACAAACCGACGCGGCCGTCAATCCGGGCAACAGCGGCGGCCCGCTGGTCAATTTGCGTGGCGAGGTCGTGGGCATCAATACGGCTATTGCGTCGCGGTCAGGTACGAGTGCCGGAATCGGCTTCGCCATTCCCAGCAATCTTGCCAAGTCGATTATGGATGACCTGATACCCGATGGAAAAATCGAACGCGGATTCCTCGGCGCCGCAATTCAGGATTTGACTACTGAACTGGCAAAATCGTTCAGCTACGACAGCCGTGACGGCGTGCTGGTGAGCGATGTGTCGAAAGGCGGCCCAGCCGAAAAGGCGGGGCTCAAGTCTGGCGACATCATCATCCACTTCAATGGGCGGACGATGAATCACGCGCGACAACTCCGCAACACCGTTGCGGAGACACATCCTGACTCGACGATTGATGTCGAGATTTTCCGAGACGGCAAGCGGCAGACCATCCCCGTGCAGATCGGGTTGCTCGATGACAAGGTGGTGCTCAATGCCGATCAAGGACAATCGACTTCGACCGACTTGGGACTGAGCGTACAAACGCTGACTCCCGAACTGGCACGGCAACTCGGCTACACCGAGAACCAAAAGGGCGTTGTTGTGCGCGACGTCACGACGGGCGGTTGGGCGGCACGAGCGGGTCTGAAACCCGAACAGGTCATTGTGTCGGTCAACGACCGAGATGTGATGGATGCTCGCGGCTTCCACGATGTGCTCGCCGAACAAGACCTGTCTGCCGGATTGCGGCTGCAAGTATTGGACGGCAATCATCGACGCTTTGTGTTTCTGAAGAGTCGCTAACGGCAGCGATTCGCTGCGTGCCGCGGCCAGCTTCTCCGTGCTGGGAATCTCACAACGCTTCTCAATTGCACGGCTCGAAGATCCGTGGCACGCAGTTCTGTCCTGCTCATGCCGTAGCCACATTCGCCAAAACGTGGATTCAACAGCGAAACCCCCACGTTCTGGCGAACGTGGCTACCAAAATCAGGGAGTTCTTTTCAGGTGGTCGCCACATCCTGAGGTTCAAAGATGAACACTCAACATGCGAGCGAAAAACAAATTCTGGAAATCAACGCCGTGTTACCAGTCGCCCCGAACGGCGAACCGTTCTATGTGGTCGGCATCGGAGCTTCGGCCGGCGGCCTGGAGGCTCTCGAACAATTCTTCGAGCACATGCCGGAGGACTCACGGCTGTGCTTTGTCGTCGTGCAGCATCTGTCGCCGGACTTCAAGAGCATGATGGATGAACTGCTCGCGAGGCGGACTCGCATCCCGATTGTGCGAGTTGAAGACGGGATCGAACTGCGGCCGAACGCGATCTTTTTGATGCCGCCGCGCAAAGAAATGATTCAGTCGGCCGGACGACTGTTCCTCACAGACAAAGACCCGTCACAGGGATTCGCGTTGCCGATTGATCGCTTCTTGCGATCGTTGGCTCAGGATTTCGGCAGCCGGTCGATTGGTGTGATCTTGTCAGGCACAGGGAGCGATGGCTCGCGCGGAATTCGGGACATCCACGAAGCGGGCGGATTGATCGTCGCTCAAAGTGAAGAGTCGGCGAAGTTCGACGGGATGCCGCGCAGTGCTCGCGAGACCGGACTCGTGGATCTCGTCTTGCCGGCCGCCGACATGCCGGATGCGATTCTTAAGCTCGTGCGTTTGCGTCGCTCGCCGGAACTCGGCAGCGATGAGCTGCCATCCGTCCCCGAAGTTGGCTTGCAGGCGATCTTCCGCATGTTGCGAGCCGAATATGGCATCGACTTCAGCCAGTACAAGCCGAGCACCGTCACGCGCCGCGTTGAGCGCCGGCTGCTGTTGAATCAATCGCTCGATGTCGAGCAGTACGTCGAGCGGCTCGCGGAGAACAGTGCTGAGCTGAATCAGCTTTACAAAGACTTGCTGATCGGGCTGAAGTTGATCGAGTAAAAAGAACTTCAC
>CAYLTY010000394.1:0-5038 GCA_964386705.1 uncultured Planctomycetaceae bacterium | reverse complement strand
TGAAGGCGCGGAATCGAGTCTCAGTGCAGATCATTGACAACGGCGCGGGAGTTCCCGCAGATATCCGCAAACAGATCTTCAAGATGTTCTATCGCGGCGGCAACGAGCTGGAACGGAAGCAGAAAGGCACGGGTTTGGGACTCTACATCTGCAAAACACTGACGCAGATTCTGAAGGGAGATGTCACGGTGCATGACCGGCCTGACGGACCGGGCAGCGTGTTTGAAGTGGAACTGCCCGGGAGACCCGCGTCATGAGGATGATGATCGTTGAAGACGAAGACGCGCTGGCGAAGGGCTTGAAGTTCAACTTCGAACAGGAAGGTTTTGAAGTCGCGCTGGCAGGAGACGGTACGACCGCCGTCCGCATGTTTGAGGAGGCGGCCCCGCCGTTTGAAATCGTGATCCTAGACCTGATGCTGCCCGGCATGAGCGGTTACGAAGTGTGCCGTCATCTGCGGCAGCGAGACGCGCGAGTCTCAATCATCGTCCTCAGTGCTCGCACCATGAGCGAAGACCGGGCGATGGCTTTTGACGCGGGAACCGATCAGTACCTGTCGAAGCCCTTCGCCTTGCCGGAACTGCTCAGCCGCGTGCGGAATCTGACCGAACGCCGTCGCATTATGTTTTCGCCGTCCGAGGACTCTAAGGAAGCCGCTCCCGTCACGATGGAGTTTGGTGACGGCATCGTGATCAACTTCGATCGCTTTGAATTGAGCGTGCGCGGCGCCACGCACGCACTCACGACGACCGAGATGCAATTGCTGCGCTACTTCACTCAGCACCCGGACAAGGTGCTGTCCCGCTCGCAGATCATGCACGATGTGTGGGGCGATTCCGCCGCCTTCGGTTCACGCACCATCGACAACTTCGTGATGCGATTACGGAAGCTCATCGAGACGGACCCGACCGCACCGCGACATCTGCTGTCAGTACGCGGCACGGGATATCGCTTCGTCGCGAAGCCCACTGAGGGCGACCACAACGCGACCGAAGATGATTCGCCGCCCAACTGACCTCGCAGCGGACTATTTCGGATCTCGTACGTCGAGAATGCAGAAGGTGTCCGATGGATCGACTCCGGTCTGATCTTCAATCAGCAGGTGATAGACGTGCCGCCCTGGTGGTACCGCTGGTTCAAGCCGGATCTCAAAGTCGTGCGCGGTCTCCCGTTGTGGATCGCACCAAATCAATTCTGCTCCAGCCGAGACTGAGCCCGGTCGCCGGACTCGATACCGAGTTCTTTCGCCTGTCGGGTTATTCACAATGATCTTCACGCGTGCCACTCGTTCAGCGCCGACTTCATTCACCAGCGGTTCCACTCGCACACGTTGCGGATCCCAATCCAAGCGATGATCGCCATGCACGCTCAACTGATCGGCGAGTTTCGCGGCACGCTCAGCGAAATCGCGACGCCGACGAAAGTCTTCCGCGTTGAATTCAAACGCTCCCCCGTGCTCGGCCAGAATCCAGTCTGGTTTCATGGCCAGAATCCTGGCCGCACTGGCTGCATAACCGAGCGGCAGACCTCGATTGCGACCTGACCAGCCACCGCTGCCGCTGTACTGCTCGTGGTGATAAAAGTTGTCACCAGTAAATAGGCAGCGGCGACCATCGACGACGACTTCCAGTCCCAGCCCGAAGACCGTCTGCCCCGGCAGGTGATGTACCTTGAGTTCGTACTCGTGCCAGCGAACGACTTCGCCGTCCTTGAGGGGGCGATCGACGATCACAGGTCGCAGATCGACGTAAGGTGCGAGGTACTTCGTCGGGCGATCGACCACATCGGCAATGCGATCCAGCGTCCACACTTTGAACAATGATTCTCTCCGCAGCGCGAAGATCCCGGTGTAGTGGTCGTTGTGAGCGTGACTGATCAGGGCCACTTCGACCGGCCCGGCCTGATGGATCTGCTTCAGCTCAGCGACTCGTTCGACAATGTTCTGGCTGTAGGGGTCCATCAACAGCACCGGCCCGTCGTGTGACACCAGCGCATAAGTATTGCCGGTCAGCAGCAGATGCTCTGAAAGCTTCGTCCACGGTTGCGGATTGCCCGATGGATTCGCAGTACCTACCTGATCCGGGGCCAGGAACTTGTAGTTCGGCAGTGGCTCATCAAGGCTCTTCGTGTAGGCATCAAAGTTTTTCGCTGCTCCAAGCTGTTGCAGAAGTTCGGCAGTCTCCAGCAACGCGGGAACAACGGCACTGCCACCAATGGGCTCCCCATGCTCGGGTAGCAACAACTTCGGCTTGGCCGCAGCGATCGCTCTTAACGATGTTGCCGCTGCAACAGCTCCTTCATCCTTCTGGTGATGCCATTCGACGGTATAGGGCGACCAGATCTTCCCCGGCGCTGCGATCGCATCACCACAGAAGCAGACCGCATTGTTCTCACCGGGCGGAGTGGCCAGAAACGCGACGTGGTCTTTGGAATGGCCGGGCGTCGCCAGAACCTTGATCCGCCACTGGTTCCAGAGGAACTCGTCGCCCGAGTTCAAGTCAAAGCGAATGCCCTGCACACCGGTCGGATGAACCAGATAAGTCCAGTCCCCCCAATTGCGTTCGAACAGAGTCGGAAAGCGGTCTTTCGGAACTTCGGGCAGAGACTTTTTCCAATAGGCAGCCACGCCGCTCGGAGACAAATAGTCTTCGGACAGCTTCGGCGCGCGGACAGGTATTCCGGCTTTGATGAAAGCTTCGGCCTGAATCGATGAGTCCCGATGATGATGCGTCAGCAGCAACAGCTCGCACTTCGTATCGGTCGGCAAGTCACGGGGAGAAACATCATGCGGCGCGCCGATCAGCAGGCAACTGCGACCAGCCTTTACGGCATACGCATAAGGCTGCTTGTCCGTTCGCAGGATGTTCGGCGCGATCTCGCGCCAGCGAGCATGAACTTCACTGGCTCCGCAACTGAGCACTCCGCAGACCAGAAACATCACAACGCGAATCAGACAACGCATGCAGATTCCTTCGGTCGCGCAGGAAGTCAGCTCTCTGGGTTCTCAGAAATGAAGCGTCAAACTGGTGACGGAAATGAGTTTGGTGGAGATCCACGACGAACGGTAGAGATCGCCCCTCACCCCCAGCCCCTCTCCCCGGTAGACCGGGGCGAGGGGAGCGATGAGTAGCGCGTATGAACCGACCGCAGTTATCCTATGGTTCTAACTACTCGTCGTCTGCGAAATAGTCCGCTGCAGATTCCAACGGATCAGGAACCTTAATTGGCGAACCGCACTTGGGGCATTTGACTCGCTTACCAGCAAAGGATGGTTTCGCCTTCAGGCTCGCAGAACACTCCTCGCACTGCACGACGATCATCTCTTCGGTTGAGGAACTCGCCGCCGGCTTACTCTTGGCAACGGGCTTGTGGGCAGACTTTCGAGCCGGACTGACAACTTCGTAGTCCTCCTCCTCGTCATGTTCGATCTTGGGACGACTCTTGCCACGGGGCTTGGATCGAGTCGGCGATTCGCCAGCGTCCATTCGCATCACGACATCAATGCGAACGAGTTGCTCCAATTGAGCAGACGGGCGACGCGGATCAGGGCCACCGAAGATGGCAGATAGATTCCGGCCGATCTGCACCGGAGTCATGATGAAGCCGAACGGAAACCCCCACCAGCCGAGTAAGCCTGAGAAGACAATCGCACCCAGCTGCGACTTACGCCCGCATGAACGGCAGCAAATGGTAGGCGCGCTGCTCCAGGAAGTCAGATACACGGCGGACCAGACCGAGTGCTTCGTATGCACATCCACCGGGCCTTCACCGTTGCACTTCGGACACGGGCCTTGATGCGCCTCTTCCAGCGCGTCTGCGACGAGATCTTCATCCAGATCGTTCGCGCGCCGAATGACGTGACCGTGCTCCAGGCACGTGTCGTTGCAAAACCTCAAGTCCCCGTGAGTCTTGCCGCCAAACAGAATGTACGTGTTGCAGTAGTCGCAGCGGGCCATGCCGATCTCCTGAGCGCCTTCGCAGAGTCTCCCTGTACTCTGCGGACCAAGCGTCGTGGATCAACAGCGCGGCAACAATAGCTGTTTCGCGTGAGTCAATGTCCGGCGGCTCAACGCCATGTGGCGCGGCTCAATAGCTTTCCGTGCGGCGTTCGTCGACGCACGCCTTTTCGGCGTGATGCACGATCTCGTCCATTCGTCCGACAGCATCGAGCGCAATCTTCACCGTCATGGCTAACGGGTAAAGATGCTCTTCCTCGAACGAGCGGCTGTTGGCGTCGTTCCAGTGTTCGGAGACCGTCGCCCAGGCGACTTGCAGATTCTCCAGAGCGGAATGAATTCGCGCGGCGGGTGTGGACAGATCAGTCAGTGCCATAGCGATGCTCCGGAAAACGACGTCAGGAAAATAGACGAAGGACCGACGTCTGACGACAGCGGTCATACCTCCATTTTCCTGCGCGGAAGCATTTGTCCTGGAAGCAGGCGCGGCGCAAGCAACTCTGACCGCAAATCGATTCGAGTTGCTTCGGCCACATCTTCAAAGACCGCGCTCTGACAGCGCCAGCGATATTACTTGGGCAACAGAGCCGCGAGATCCGAATGCGGACGTGGAATCACGTCGGCGAGGATCAGCTTGCCGCCGAGGCGTTCGACCGTGCTCTTGCCGGTTTCAATCGCGTTCTGAACCGCTGCCACGTCGCCGCGGATCATGATCGTCACATAGGCCGCGCCGATCTTCTCTTTTCCAACCAGCGTCACGTTCGCGGATTTCAGCATGTCGTCCGTGGCGTGCAGGGCGGCTACGAGACCTTGAGTCTCCAACAATCCGAGGGCTTCACTTGTGCTCATCGCGTCTTTCCGAGGAATTCGATAGTCGTAAACCCCAAGCAGTGGGCTGAACTGCGGCGGTTCGTCCGCCAGTTTTCGTGTGACTTCCAATGGTGCCGGCATCACGGTCGAGAAGACCGTCGCACCCATGCGTTTGCCGATTTCGGTGCCGTGTTCGATCGCGAACTGCACCTCAGCGACACCCCCGATCAATTTGATGCATTGAGCGGCACCGTCAGTACTTTCGATGCCCA
>CAYLTY010000393.1:0-5083 GCA_964386705.1 uncultured Planctomycetaceae bacterium | reverse complement strand
GCAGCGGCGCGTGTGCCATCCCGAGCCAACCGCCGGTGAGGTAAGTGTGTTCCGGCGGCATCGCTCCGCCGCCGTACTTCTGCAGCCAGACTTGAGACGGCACGCTGGCTTCCGACGGACGCAACTTCGCGACGATGGTCCCGAGCGAAGGAGCGTTCAACGCCGGCAGCGATTGTCCCGCCAGCAACATGCGATTGGCGACGTCATGCACCGGCACGCCGTGCGACATGGATCGAATCACGGCAAACTTGTCCGAGATCCTCGCCAATTGCGGCATCAATTCACCGACCTGATAGCCTGGCACCGCTGTCGAGATCGGGCTGTACGGGCCTCGGATTTCCGCAGGACCGTTGGGCTTCACGTCCCAGGAATCCAGTTGTGACAGCCCGCCGTATTGATGGATAAAGATGCACGCTTTCTCGCGCTTTCCGCGACCTTCACTCGCTGCCAGCAGGCGCGGCAGGCTCAATCCAACTAACGGCAAAGCCCCCGCTTGCAGCACTTCGCGACGATTGAAGCGTTGAGTCATGGCGGGATTCTCAAGAAGTCTGACAGTGGCCGGTTGCGAGCTTGAACCAGCCTTCGCGACGAAGGTCACCAGTAAACATAGAGACTCGCGGCGAAGGCAAGATCCGTCAACGTCTTACTTATTCATCGCCCAGCGTTGGTACGCTTCAATGAATTCGTCAAGGTTTTCTCCGTCGAGCACTTTGGTCGGGTTACCGTGCTTATGACTGCTCCGCGCGTCCTTCACGTACTGCTCGGGGTTCAGCACATAGTGACGAATGGTTTCACCGCCGAAGCCAATTCGCGACTTGGTACCACGCTTGGCCGCGACTTCCGCGTCGCGTTTGTCTTTCTCAATCTGATAGAGCTTGGCCTGCAACAGCTTCTGGGCCAGGGCCCGGTTCTTGTGCTGGCTGCGTTCGTTCTGGCATTGGACGGCAACGCCGGTCGGCAAGTGCGTCAGACGAATCGCGGATGACGTCTTGTTGACCTTTTGCCCGCCAGCGCCGCTGGCACGAAACACGTCCTCGCGAATGATCTTCGGGTCGTCGAAATCGATGTCGACACCAATGCCGTCATCCAGTTCCGGTGTCACGTCGATGGCCGCGAAGGACGTTTGACGTCGGCCTGCCGCATCGAACGGACTGATACGAATCAACCGATGGTTGCCCTCCTCACCCTTCAACATCCCGAAGACATATTCACCTCGAATGGCAATCGTCGCGTTGCGAATACCGGCTTCTTCGCCCGGTGACAGGTCCAGTTCTTCCACAGCGAAGCCATGCAGTTCCGCCCAGCGCGCGTACATGCGCAGCAACATCGCCGCCCAGTCCGCCGCGTCCGTACCGCCTTCGCCCGCCTGAACCGCCAGGTACGCACCGCAGACGTCTTCAGGCTCACCCATCAGAGCCTTGAGTTCCGCAACTTCGAGTTCGTGCTCCAGTCGTTCGACCGTTTGCAGGATCTCCTGCTCGGTTTCCGGCGACTCTTCCGCCTCAGCGAACTCAACGAGCACCGCCAGATCTTCTCCGCCGCCGACGAGCGCCTTGAGCGGCTTGACTTGCGAGGTCACCGTCCGCAGTTCGTTGGTGATGGCCTGAGCTTTCTCCTGATTATCCCAAAAGCCGGCGCCGCCCATGACCGCCTGAAGGTCATTGACCTTCTTGAGCTTGCCTTCCAAGTCAAAGAGACCCCCGGAGCAAGTTGATCCGGTTGATAATGTCCTGCGTCTTTTGGCGAAGTTCAGCGTCCATGTGAAAGCTCATTCAGAGTAAGGAAACGAAACGGACTTTCCGTGCGGGTAATTATTGTAGAGACCCTGCCGAGTTCAGCCACGAGAAGCCGGTCGAGTCAGAAACAACAGTGCCTGCAATCCCAGGAAGATGGCCAGCGGAGCGATCCAGACAATCCGCAAGATCTGCAGCAGCAACTGCGCCCAGCGGTTAGGAGTCTTGGCGATTTCCACGAGCGCCGCCGCTTCGGCATGGCCGGTCTTCGCGAACTCGTCCTGGACAGCAACCAGCCGCTGACGGTTCAAGGCATCGGCAGATTCCTCGGGCATGACCAGCACGGCGCCGGGTGCTCTTTCGAGAGATCGTCCCAAGTCCGCCACATGCGCGCGCCCGGAATCGGTCAGGCTGGAGTCGATGAACTCCGTCGTCTGAATGATGCGACCTTCGGCGGCGGCAGTGCGCTGAGTCATGCTGCGCGAATCGAGGAAGGCTCCCAGCAGCAGGAAACCAACCAGTCCGAACAACGTCAGCGTCAGCAATCCGCAGCCCACGGCCGTCATGTGCGATTTGAAGATCGACCGCTCAGAAGTCGATTCAAACACGAGGTCGATCGTGCGACGGCGTCGCAGTGAAGCGCGTGTCGCTTCGACGGTCTCAAACGCGCGAGTCAATTCGGCCCACCGTGTGCCCGACTGCGCCAGTCCGGCGGTCAACTGCTGAATCAGCAGTGGCTGACTACCTGACTCATCGGCGGTACGAACTTCCTCCGTTGGACGATCCTTACGCCGAATCTTCAACGTGCCCGCGTTCGCTTGCGCATCGAGTTTGAGTTCTGCCTCGCCGTTCGCACCGGAAACGACCAGCGTCCAACCGGGCTCGCTGGCAAGAGTGATGATTGTCGCTTCGGCCAGACCTTCGCCGGACAATGTCACCGTTGCCATCGAAACGCCAGCGTCGTTTGCGCCCGATTGCAGTTCGTTCACGCGCGAGTAGTTGCCGCCGAGTTCCCGCATGATTAGGACGTCATCCAGCAACGCGGCATCCAGAGCCGCTCTGCTCAACAGCCCCGAGCCGACGTCACTCGGCAGCGTCCGCTCCAATCGCAACAGCATCAACGAGCCCAGCTCGCCCGCACGAATGATCGTTCGCAACTGGTCGATGAGCGCATGAGCCAGAGCCGGAATCAGCGGAATCAGCGGAACTCGATTGTCGTCGTGAATCAACGACAACTCGTAGATGAAAGCCGAACCCTGCGCCGCGGCCGGAACGAGACAGATCGCTCGTCCGTCCGCTGCCAGTTGCTTTGCCCCGGTTTGAACGTCTTCATCCGAGCCCGCAACGACAACGATGTCCTGATTGGCTTCACCCAGCAGGTCTTGCCAAGACGCTTTCACACGCACATTGGGCTGCGCGACCAGCAACTCTGCGAGCATGGAGTCGGTAATCCCGACCAATGCGCGCAGCGCATGATCGGGGTGATTGGCGATCGCCGACCACACTCGCCGCGCCTGCGAATGAGAACCCAGGAATGCAAAATTCATAAGCGGTAACAGACTCGCCAGCTACGCCTGCGATGGACTTATGGTCGCTCAAACGCCACCGCTTGAAGCGATCATAAGTCCGTGAGTGCCGCAGCCTCCGCATAAGAAATCGACTGCCCGCAGAGCATTGAAGCGTGCTCGCGTCAGACTTTCACGTCGCCGCCCAATTGCTTCGAACTACCGTACTTCTTGCGAATCGGTCCAACGACGTCGCGGACGAACGAGTCCACCTGCTCAGCGGCGCGGCCCGTGAAGCGGCGAGCGTCGAGAGCCTTTGATAGATCGACAGCAGCAAAAGCGGGATCGGCCTTCAGACGTTCCAGAAGATCGTTCGTCAGTCCCTGCTCTTTGACCTGACGGCCTGCAGCCTGGCTGTGAACGCGAACGCGTTCGTGCAGGTCCTGTCGATCGCCACCCGATTGCACACCGGCCATCAGGATTTCTTCCGTCGCCATGAATGGCAGTTCTTCGTTGAGATGTTTTTCGATGACCTTCGGATAGACCACCAGCCCGCGCGTGATGTTGCGGTAGATGATCAGCACAGCATCGAGCGTCAGGAACGCCTGCGGAATCGTCAGGCGGCGATTCGCGCTATCGTCCAGCGTACGTTCCAGCCACTGAGTGGCCATCGTCTGGTCGGCACTGCTTTGCAGGCTGATCGCAAATCGGGCCAACGAACACATGCGTTCGGAACGCATCGGATTTCGCTTGTAAGCCATCGCGGAAGAGCCGATCTGCTTCTCCTCGAAGGGCTCTTCGATTTCCTTCCGGCTTTGCAGAATGCGAAGATCAGAACCGGCCTTATGAGCAGACTGAGCAATGCCGCTCAGCGTCTGCAGAACGTGCGAATCAACCTTGCGCGAATACGTCTGGCCGGTCACTGCATATGGCTGCGTGAAGCCCATGCGTGCCGTGACCATGCGATCCAGCTCTTCCACTTTGGCGTGATCGCCATTGAAGAGAGACAGGAACGTCGCCTGCGTGCCCGTCGTGCCCTTCACGCCGCGAAAGCGCAGAGATTCAATGCGATGCTCGATCTCTTCCAGATCCAGTACGAGGTCATAGCACCATAGCGTCGCACGCTTGCCGACCGTCGTCGGCTGAGCGGGTTGCAGATGCGTGAAACCGAGGCACGGCAGGTCGCGATACTTCACTGCGAACTTCGCCAGACCATCAATGACTTCGACCAGTCGCGAACGCAGCATCTGCAAACCTTCGCGCATCAGAATCAGGTCGGCGTTGTCGGTGACGTAGCAGCTCGTCGCGCCCAGGTGAATGATCGGTCGCGCCTTCGGGCATTGATCGCCATAAGCGTGCACGTGAGCCATCACGTCGTGCCGCAGCTCGCGTTCGTATTTGTCGGCGGCATCGAAGTTGACGTCGTCGACGTACTTCTTGAGTTCCGCGATCTGCGCTTTCGTGATCTTTAAACCCAGTTCGCGCTCGCAATCAGCCAGTGCAATCCACAAGCGTCGCCACGTCGAATGACGCCGTTGCGGGGACCACAACTCGGCCATCTCACGTGAGGCGTAACGGGTGATTAAAGGGTTGTCGTAAATCTCGTGACTCAAGGAAGCAACTCCCGGCAAACGTCTTTGAAGCTAATCAGTACTAACGAGGCCTCGCCTTTGACCGACAAGTTGTAGGGTGGGACCAGCGCAGCGCCGGCCCACCATCGCTTACCCAGTGGTGGGCCGGCGCTGCGCTGGTCCCACCCTACCATCTGATGTCAATCGCCAAAATTTGACACACCATGTGCGACTTCCAGTCCTCAAGTGACCTAGTGCGAAATAGCCGATCCAA
>CAYLTY010000392.1:0-5091 GCA_964386705.1 uncultured Planctomycetaceae bacterium | reverse complement strand
TCATCCATGATCTCTTTCCAGAGCACTCGCTCCTCGTCCGAGAGCGGACGCAGCGGATTCATGGAATCCTTGAACGGTCCCGTCGTGAGCGAGTCGCCCGTGACGCCGTACTTCTCAGCGAGCTTGCTGATGTCGTAGCGCGGGATGATCACACCAATAGAACCCGTCCAGGTGGTGGGTTCGGCGAAGATCTTGCCTTTCTCTCCGACGCCCATTGCGACGTACACGCCGCCCGACGCGGCCATGCGTTTCATCGAAACATAGACCGGCTTGGCCGCCGCCAGTTGCTTTACTTTGCGGTAGATCTGATGGCTGTCCGCCACAAAACCGCCGGGGCTGTCGATGACCAGAATGACGCCTTTGACGTTCTCGTCGTCCTTGGCCATCTCGATCATTTCGATCGTGCGCTCGGTGTACGGCGGCATGATGGTGCCGTTGATTTCGATCATCGCGATCAGGTCACTCGTCAGACGATCGCCCGAGACATACTCCTCGGTGTACTTGGCTGTGGGCTCGGAATGCGATGCCAGCAGCAGCAGATTCAGCATGGCGGACATGCACAACAGCGAGAACATGACCCGAGTTGCCCAACTGGCAAAGAAGCCCGGTTGAGCGGGCGTCTGCACGATGATGGTCGGTTGATTGGTCGGGGGCGTCGATTCGTTATTCATGCAAACCTGACTTGAGAACTGGAGACAAACAGTGTGAGCAACTCAGCCGCCGATTGCGGATGTCTGATCACGGACCGCGCACCCGAGTTGCCGGTCGATCGAATGAACGGCAACTGAGGATTCGCGAACGCAGAGCGACAAACGTCGAAAAGTTACGTCGCCCAGAAGCCGCCGCGAGCGTGATCGTAGCGAGCTTCCTCGCCACGATGTTCGCGGTTCACGCGACCGTCGGCAAATGCAGTTCGCCCCATGACGAAAGTTCGCACCGGCCAACCGCGCAGCGTGACGCCGTCCCACGGACTCCAGCCGCTCTTGGTCAACTGGTCGGCATTGCGAATGGTGGCTTCACGCTGCATGTCAACGAGCACCAGATCGGCGTCGTAGCCGACTTCAATCCGGCCCTTGTCGACGATGTCCCAGACGCGGGCCGGAGCATCGCACATCCAACTGACGACTTGCTCCAGCGAGCAGAGTCCGAGGTTCACCTGGTTCAACATCAGAGCCAGTGAATTCTCTACGGCGGGCAATCCTGAAGGCGACTTCGGATACGGTTGAGCTTTCTCTTCCAGCGTGTGCGGCGCGTGGTCGGTCGCGACGACTTGAATCAGTCCATCCAGCAGCCCTTGCCACAACTGGGCGTTGTCTTCGGCCGTCTTGATGGATGGATTCATCTGCACCAGCGACTTCAGCCGCGCGTAGTCGTCGATGTTGAAGAACAGATGATGCGGACAAACTTCAGCCGTAATAAGTCCACCGTGATCTCGCAGCAACTCCAGCTCCCGGCCCGTCGACACATGCAGCACGTGGAAGCGGTGGTTGTGACGTTTCGCGAGATCAATCGCCCGCTTGGTCGCAATGTACGCCGCCGCATGGTCGCGGATCTGCGAGTGCTCGGCGTAGGTGCTGCCACCATTCAGCCGCGCGGTGTTGGCTTTGACTGTGGTCTCATCTTCGCAGTGAGCACAGACGGGCAACGTACTCCCCGCGAAGATTGTTTCCAGAGCTTCCTGCTCATCGACCAGCAAATCACCAGTGCTGGAACCGATAAAAATCTTGATGCCCGGAGTGCGATGCGCGGCCTTCAGCACATCCACGTTCTTCGGAGTCGCCCCGATGTAGAAGCCGTAGTTAACGACGCTCTTCGATGCGGCGATGGCCAGCTTTTCTTCCAGCAGCGCCTGAGTAATCGCGGGCGGCTTCGTGTTGGGCATTTCGAGGAACGTTGTCACGCCGCCTTTGGCACAGGCCAGACTGCCGGTGTGCAGGTCCTCTTTGTGAGTCAGCCCGGGATCTCGAAAGTGAACCTGATCGTCGATGACTCCGGGAATCAGATGCAAACCCGTCGCGTCGATGACTTCATCAGCCCGTGTCCCGAGCGCCGCATCGACGCCGACAATCTTCGAGTCTTCTACGAGCACATCCGTCTTATAAATCCCGGTGGGCAACACACACTGGGCATTACGAATCAAGGTACGCATGCAACGCGGCTTTCGTCTGTCTGAGCAGGATCAATTGGTCGGAGCCCGTCAGGTTCAGGCGGGTCTCGCGGCGCGGAAACTAATCCCGACCACTCGCGATCGCTACCGAATCTTCAAACTGGCTAGAGCTGCCAGCGCGAGCAGCGCCGACACGATCCAGAAGCGCACCACGATCTTGATCTCGTGATGGCCGGTGAAGAGGTAGTGATTGTGCAGCGGACTGCAGGCGAGAATGCGGCGGCGAGTCGCCTTGAACCAGCCCACCTGCAGCATGACGCTCAGCGTCTCAACGACGAAGATGCCACCCACAATGACCAGCAGAATCTCCTGCCGAGTCGCGAGCGCTCCCAAGCCCAGCAACGCTCCCAGCGGCAGAGAACCCGCGTCGCCCATGAAGACTTGCGCGGGGTAGCAGTTGAACCACAGAAATCCGAGCATCGCGCCGACCATGGCAGCCATGACTATGGCCATCTCGCCGCAGCCTTCGAAGTGCGGGATGCTCAAGTAGGCAGACATCGTCTTGTGACCTGCCAGATAACACAGCGCGGTGAAAGCTGATCCGGCGAAGATCATGCAACCGGCCGCCAGCCCATCAAGACCGTCGGTCAGGTTCACGCCGTTGGAACTGCCGACCATGACCAGGGTCGCCCAGCCCACGAAGCCGATACCCAGCGGAATCTTCCAGTCACCAATCGGAAAGACGAGCGACAGCCCATCCGGCTTGCTGGCATGCACGACATACAGGCCGATCGAAAAGCCCAGACCGAGCAACACCTGCACGGCGAACTTTTGTCGCGCGGACAAGCCGTTCCGCTTCGTGCTGAGCTTGATCCAGTCGTCCCAAGCACCGAGCAGACAGAAGGTCACGACCGTGCCGACGGACGTAATGAGATAGGGGTTGGTAAGATTCCCCCACAGCAGTGACGCCGCCAGAATCGCGGCACAGATGAAAACGCCGCCCATCGTGGGCGTCGACTTCTTGCCCGCGTGCAGTTCGTTGAGTTTTTCAGAATCGCTGGCGATGCGTTCGGTGAAACGCTTTTTGAGCCACTTGATCACCACCGGCCCCAGCAACAGCGCGAGTACGAACGACGTCAGACTGGCGAGCGCGATGCGGGCGGTGAGGTAGATGCGCGAGTCACCGGCAACCAGTTCCATGCGTTCGAGTGACGTTCCGAAGTTCTTCAAGAGCCACAGCAGCATCGAGCCAAGTTCCTTCTTGTTTGCCGCAGCACGAATCCGCATTGCTCGCGATGAAAACGACGCCGGGTGTCGAGGACGTTCCTCGACACCCGGGCCGCTTTTGTCTGTCGAGCGATTACGGTGTGATCGGACCCATCAGATCAGTCCCATAACCATTGCTCGTGTCCGATTCCGCCGGACACTGCGCCAGGGATTCCCGCAAATCCTTCGCACACAGACAACGACGCAACAAGTTCACACATCTACCCGCATGACTTCGGCTTCATTGACCAACCAGTCGACCACGCGTTCCATGCGCATCGAACGCGAACCTTTCACGAGCACCACATCGCCCAGATGCAATTCGCTCTTCAGCCGCTCCAAGAGTTCGTCCAGATCGGTGAAGCTGCCGGCGTTCTCAGGCAACAGTCCCGCCGACAACGCTGTCTCGACCACCGTGCGAGCCAGCATGCCATAGCTGAGGACGACATCCACCCCGGCTTCCACAGCCGTGATGCCGACGTCCTGATGCCCCGACAATGAATCAGTTCCGAGTTCCAGCATGTCGCCACAGACCAGAATGCGATGCCCCTCGGTCGGCCAGCGACCGAGCGCCTGACAGGCCGCGATCATCGCTTCCGGACTGGCGTTGTAGGTGTCATCAATGACGGTCCAGGCACCGAGATCCCGCACCTGACATCGCCCCGGCGCCGGCTGGAAATCAGACAATCCCTGCGAGATCTCATCCGGGCTAAGCCCCAACTCGCGAGCCACGGCGATCGCCAGCAGCACATTGCGTGTGAAGTGCGGACCGGCGACGCTGACTGCGTATTCATGGCTGTCGACGACGATCAGCAGCCGAGCCCCGCGCATCGAAACATGCGACGCATAAACATCGTCACTGATCTGAGTGCCCACGAACGTCACCGGGCAGCGGGCCAATCCAGCCAGTTGCCCATGACGAGGTTCACTGCTGGTCAGGAACAGGCGACCGGAAGTGGGCAGAGCCGCCGCCAGTTCGCCTTTGGCAACTGTTGTCTTTTCGATACCGCCGAAGCCCTTGCTGTGCGCCCGGCCAATGCCCGTGATGATGCCCAGGTCCGGCTTCGCGATCTCGCACAGGCCTTCGATCTCGCCCACTCCGGAGGCCCCGAGTTCCAAGACAGCGACGTCGTAGTCGTCGGTGAGTTCCAGCAGGCACAACGGCAGGCCAATGTGGTTATTAAAATTCTTTTTCGACTGGAAGACTCGCAGGCGAGCGGACAGAGCCGCGGCCACCATCTCGCGAGTCGTCGTTTTGCCGAAGCTGCCAGTGATGCCGACGACCTTCACTTTCAGTCGGCTGCGATGCCAGCGGGCCAGATCGGCCAGCGCCAGCGTGCTGTCAGCGACGACGACGCACGGCGTGTCCTGCGGAACGTGTGATTGATGACTGTCTTCGACCACGCAGGCGACCGCGCCCGCTTTCGAAGCAGCACTGATGAATTCGTGTCCGTCGAATTGTTCGCCGCGCAGAGCCCAGAAGATGCATGGTCCCGAGATGCGCCGCGAGTCTGTCTCGATGCGCAACGGTTGTGAGTCCTGCTGATCAGCGTGCAGCAGGTGACCTTGAGTCGCAGTCGTAATCTCTGAGAGGTTGAAGGGCATGGGGTTTTGAATCTCTGAGGCAGTGAAGAGCGCGTCACAGTTGTTAGGTCGTTATCGGTCGCGGATCGGCCGACTTCTGCAGCACGTCGCGGACCGCCTGCCGATCATCAAAC
>CAYLTY010000391.1:0-5119 GCA_964386705.1 uncultured Planctomycetaceae bacterium | reverse complement strand
ATCGTCGGATTGCGGAGCCAGGTGGGACGCAACGTGACCATCAAGAACTCGATTCTGATGGGTTCCGATAACTACGACCCGGATCTCCACAATCCTGAGCCGAACCCGAGCCGCCCTGGACTGGGCATCGGCGATGGCACGATCATCGAGAATGCGATTATCGACAAGAACTGCCGGATTGGCCGGAACGTGCGGATTCAGCTGCGTCCAGATCTGGAGTCGAACTGCGACGTCAAGGGCATCTATGTGCGGGATGGCATTATCGTTGTCCCCAAAGAGTCCATCTTGCCGGACGGCTGGGTGCTGTAGGACGATCGGCCAAGACGCCCGCTGAGTTATTTGGGCTCGGCGGGGAAGATCTCGGGCAGTGGCGCCGCGATGATGGCTGGGGTGTAGCCGTTGCCGGCGGGCAGCAGGATTCGCGAGTTGCTGCGGTCAACCACGATTGACGATCGGCCGATCGCCAGGCGGTGGTCGAGGACCATGACAGGGTTCGTCCAGGTAAGTTGCTGGTTTTGATCTCGGCCAAAGCAGTGTCTCAACCAGAGGCCTTGATTCGTTTCATGGAACAAGACAGCGCGGTCGCCGTTCCAGATGATCTGACCATGCCCGATGGAAGAGTTCGGTTCGTGGCTGCCGAGTGTGACCGCGGTTTGCCACGTTTGCATGTCGTCTGACGAGGTGTAGTACAAGCCCTGCCCGAACGTGTCGAAGACGAGGTGGCAGCGGCCACGGTTGTCGAATGTGGCGTGCAGGTTATTCGTGGTGCGGCCGGATTTGGGTGTCTCCAGCTTCAAAGGACTTAGCTGGCCGATATCCGCGGGGCTCTCGCCGAAACCAGCCAGACCTTCGGAGAAGATCCAGTAACGCCCGCGATGATCGCGCGTCAGTTGAGCCGTGTTCTGGTACTGCAAACCGCCCGGCATAAGAACCGGCTGCAGCGGCGACCAGTTTACTCCGTCACCGGAGTGGCACATCCACAACTGGTAACCGGCGCTGGAAAAGAGCTGCAGGTCGAAACGTTTGGACGAAAACAACATCCAGATCTCGCCTTTGTCGTCGACCATCATCGACGGGCAGCGAGTCGGGAATTGATTGTTGTGAACGAACTCTTTGGGAGCTTCCCAAGTGACTCCGTCAGCGCTTTTGGCCAGCATGATGCGGGTCTGGTAGATGTCACCGCTCGCGTAGGCCATCAGCGAGGTTCCGTCCGCTAACTTGACGAGGCTGGCATGAGCAGGCCCGGCCGACATGAAGTTAGCGCCGGAAATCTGCGACATGATCGTGAAGGGCTGTTTGAGAGCATCTTTCGGCGGAGGGGCTGTTGGATGGGCGTAACGGTCTCGATGCGTTCCGGGGTTTGAACGCACAAGTTCGTGAATGTTCTCTCGCTTGTCCGCCGGTACTCGGTCGAGACTCTTAAGTAATCGTTCCCGGTCCACGTAAGCCATGCCGACTCGGTGAGCGATTTCGCTGAGCCGAACCTGACACCAGCATCGCGCGGCCGCTTCGTGGTCGCCCTGACGCTCGTAGGCGATGGCGAGCAACCTCTGGCACGCCATCGGCATCATCAACTTGAACCACAGCATTTCCGGCGGACGATCGGCCGCAGTTGCGGGAACGGGTTGTTTCGTAGCCTGTTTATCAAGAGCCAGCTTTGCGGCTTCCGTCAACTTTTCGAGCTGGCCCTCTGGTGCGAATCTCAGCCCCAACGGCAATGTCTTGATGGCGGCTTGAGGATCATCTAGTTGCAGCAGTTCCATGCGTCCAATGTGAAGCACCAACTCAGGCCATTGAGCGATTAATTGCTCACGTTCACGATCCAGGAGTGGGATCTGCCGCTCACCGGCTGAACCGCCTCTGCGATCTACTTCAGTCGCAGAATCATCGGCGGGTTCATCTTTAAGTGTCTTGAGACGCTTGATTTCTTGGTCGATGAATTCCAATTGAAGATCCATCTTTCGCAAGGCCGCCTGATATGCGTCCCGTGATTCAGGCCAGTGCTGACCGAGATGCAGGGCATACCCCAGCCAATAGGCGTCGTGCAGAGTCTGAGCTGGCGAGTCCGACAACTGGCGATAGATATCGATCACCTGCTCGTAGTTGCCTCGTTCAAAGGCGGCGCGCGCGGCTTTACGTTGTTCTGCCGCGGAGGATCGGTCTGCAGCCGTCGCTGCGGGGATCAGCAGGTCTGAGCCGAAACCGGGCTCTGTGCTCTGCGCCCATCCGAGAGACGGGTTCAAAACCAGCAATCCGAACGCGATGGCGGCCGCGACACCAAGTGCATTCCGTGTCCACGCTTTGATCGGCAGTTGCATGAGAACGCCTCGTCCTGCAGGGCGGATTGAGTGCCGTCATTGCGTTGGCTTGCGGCAATGACGATTGCTTCCGACAACTCGTCGCAACGGTCTCCGTGAACACGACGGAGCACGGAGCGGGATCTTAGCGTGAATTCTGGGATTCGACTCGAATTGTTTGATCCAGTGTGCGAAGTCCGATTTGGGACGGGTTATCTGTCGTTCCAGTTCGGATGGTCCATAAAGTGGATGGAACCATGTCGGAAGAGATTTTTGACGTCGTCGATGAGCAGGATCGAGTCATCGGTCAGGCGCCGCGATCGCAGGTTCACAAGCAGGGGTTGCTGCATCGCGCTGCCAGTATCTTCGTCTTCAATTCGAAGGGCGAGCTATTGGTGCAGCATCGTTCCGCGACGAAGGATGAGTTTCCTTCCTGCTACACCTCGTCGGCGTCGGGGCATCTCGGGGCAGGGGAGGACTACGCGGAGTCCGCTCAGCGTGAGATGTTCGAGGAGATTGGCATCACGGCTCCGCTGGAGTACCTCACTAAGCTTCCGGCCAGCCGCGAAACGGCCAACGAATTCACCGTGTTGTTTAAGGCTGTGACCGATCAGGTACCGACGTACGACCCGCTGGAAGTCGCCGGGGGTGAATACGTCGAACTGTCTGAACTACAACGCCGCATGGCCGCTCATCCTGAGCAATACACGCCGCCGTTCAAGTCGCTGGTGGAATGGTACTGCCGCGAGCACAAGATCGGTCATTGAGCTTCGAAGTCACTCTCTTCTCACAAGGACGACCGCATGCCTGACGCTTCGACTGCTGCAACCTCATCCGCGAGTGGGATGTTCGACTTGACTGGCCGCGTCGCTCTGGTGTCGGGGGCCGCGAGTGGCATGGGCCGCGCAATGTCGCTGGCGCTGGCGGAGCATGGTGCGGACCTGATGCTCGCCGATCTGAACGCCGCCGGGCTGGAGAGCACTGCGTCAGAGATTCAGAAGTTCGGCCGCCGGGCTGTGCCAGTGGTCTGCAACGTGTCCGATCCGTCGGCGATCCGGCAGATGTTCGCGCGGCTCGACAAAGAATTTGGTCGCATTGATTTCCTGGGCAACGTCGCTGGTGAAGCAGTCCTGGCAAAGCCTGAGGAGATCTCGCTGGAAGATGTGGAAGCGACGTGGCGCAATCTGGTGTTTGGACGGTTCTGCATGTGCCAGGAAGCGGGACGTCGGATGTTGCAGGCCGGGCGGGGCAGCATCGTCAACATCGGCTCGCTGGCCAGTATCACCTCGCTGGGACGCGGACACATCGCCTACAGCATGGCGATGGGTGCGGTGGCTCAGATGACTCGCGAACTCAGCACTGAATGGTCCGGACTGGGCGTGCGAGTGAACGCCATCCTGCCGGCTCAGGTCGTGAATCCGGGACTCGAAAAGCGGATGGCAGCCGATCCCAATTTGGAACGGCAGTTCCTGAAAGGCATTCCGCGCGGTCGGCTCGGTGAGCCTAAAGACATTCAAGGGCTCGCGGTGCTGCTGGCGTCGGATGCGTCCAGTTGGATTACAGGCACGCTCATCCCGATGTATGGTGGTAATCTCGCCTAGAACGGTGGCGGAAGCGTCCGGCACGCCTAACACGATACTTAAGTCTTTATTATTGATTTCTCCTACGTTGATCTCTGAGGCTTCTATGACTGGTGATGAACTGCGGGCTTTGCAGAAGCCCATCAAGGATAAATACGCGGCTGAGCCTTCTGCGGCTTTGGTGACCATGCACGCGAGTGCTCAGGTGAGCCAAGGCAATCTGACGTGCAGCATTCCGACTCCGGGCGGGACGATCGCTGCCGGGTTGCATCCGGCGGCTGGAGGCAGTGGTGAATGGGCTTGCTCCGGTGACATGTTGCTGCAATCGCTGGTGGCTTGTGCCGGAGTGACACTGTCGGCGGTCTCAACCGCGATGGGCATTGAGCTGAAATCGGCGACGATCAAGGCCGAGGCGGATGTTGATTTTCGCGGCACGCTCGGCCTGTCGAAGGAAGTGCCGATTGGAGTATCGGCGGTGAGGCTGAACTTCAAACTCGAAAGTCCGGCGACGCCGGAGCAACTCGCGAAGCTGGTCCAGTTGACTGAACGCTACTGCGTGATCTTTCAGACCCTGAAGAATCCGCCGCAACTGACGGTGACCGTCAACGGATAGTGCCGGGCACGATTTGACGCCGAAACGCTCGGATCAATTCGCCCGGACAACCCATGTTCTTGTCACGAGTTAGGCCGCCGGGCACCTCGTTTGAAATGCCGAAATTGCCCTGATAGTCTGCTGAGGCCAGTCCGCCGAAATCCGATGGTGTCACCATTACGGCGGTACTTCATCTTGTGTTTGCATCAATGATTTGAGGATGCCAAATGGGACGTCCGGTTACGCTCTTTACTGGTCAATGGGCTGACTTGCCCTTGGAAACGCTGTGCAAGAAGGCTCGCGAGTTCGGCTATGACGGGCTGGAACTGGCTTGCTGGGGTGACCACTTTGAGGTTGCTAAGGCGCTGTCCGACGACACTTATTGCGCCCGCAAACGTGACCTCCTGGAGAAGCACGACCTCAAGCTGTTCGCGATTTCCAACCACCTGGCTGGTCAGGCCGTGCTGGACCGGATTGACGACCGCCACAAGTCCATTCTGCCCGAATACGTCTGGGGCGACGGCAAGCCAGAAGGCGTGAATGCCCGGGCCGCGGAAGAGATGAAGAACACCGCCCGCGCCGCTCAGAAGCTGGGCGTCAGCGTCGTGAACGGCTTCACCGGCTCCAGCATCTGGCACCTGAACTACTCG
>CAYLTY010000390.1:0-5128 GCA_964386705.1 uncultured Planctomycetaceae bacterium | reverse complement strand
CTTCCTCGTCGGTCATTTCCGGATTGCTACCCTGAGCTTCGCGCTCCTCGAGCGAGGATTCATCCTCGCTTCCGCCGGAGTGGGCAGAATTGGTTTTTTTGTCGTTGCGAGCCATCGTGCTTCATCCCGCAAAGCGTTTTTGACGATCCGGTCTTCCAATGAATGAAACGTGATTACGGCGATGCGTCCGCCCGGCGCCAGCAGCTCGTACAAGCCGTGCTGTAAGGCTTGTTCGAGATGCTCCAGTTCCCGATTGGCTGCGATTCGCAACGCCTGGAACACGCGTGTGGCGGGCTCCTTGCGAGCTTCTCGTTGAAACCGACCGGGGATGGCTGCTGCCACCACCGCGATCAGGTCTTCCGTCGTCTTCAGAGGCTGCTGTGGCCGCCGTTCAACAATGGAAGCCGCGATCTCTCGGCTGAAACGTTCTTCTCCGTACTCACGAAATATTTCTTCCAACGTGCTGGCGTCGGCAGTGTTGACCAGATCCTCAACCGACTGCCCCGTTCGCACGTCAAATCGCATATCCAGCGGTGCATCCACCGCGTAACCAAATCCACGATCCCGATCGGCCAACTGATCGGACGACAAACCCAGATCGAGGAGAATGCGATCGACACTGTCGAATCCCAGCTCCGCGACGACTTGTCTGGCTTCCGAATAGCTGGCTTGTTTGAGGAATCGATTCGCACCAGAAACGCGTTGCCCCGCGAAGTTCAGCATCATCGGATCACGATCGAGTCCAATCAGGACGCCATCGGGACCAATTCGCTGAGAGATCTCGGAACTATGCCCGCCCGCACCGACAGTGCCGTCCAGAACCCGCAACCCAGGCTGCAGCTCAAGTTGGTGCAAGACCTCGCGGAGCATGACCGGAACGTGTCGAGTGGAAGACAAGCTGAACTCGAAACTGATGTGAAAAAGCTGAAGTGAGGCTGCGATCTCTTATGAACGAAATCGCTGACAGGCTGGCCAATCGAAGAGGACATAAGAGGTGCGCAGTCCCTCGGCAGGACCAGAGGGCGGCGTCTTGTAGGGATTGATCCAATTTGCGGATAGACCAACTCAGAAACGCTGGCCGATCGGACGCGGCCCCATCAAGAGCTGGCACACGACGCGAACGCTCAGGAGTCCTGCTGGTCATCCGGGACAAGGCCCTCGGAGCCGGGCGAACTCGTCGATTCACCGGCGAATTCAACCAAATCGATCTGCTGCTCGCGTTGGTTCTGCTCGTACTCGGCTCGCAGGTTCTCGGACTCAGCCGCCCGCCGCCCGAGTTCTTCCAGCCAGCTTCGCGTTTTGACCTTTGCCATCCAGACTTCCTGATCGGCCTTGCCTTTACGCTGTCGCCGAGTGTGTACGCCCTTGGCGACGACGCCTTCGGTGACGGGATACTTCCCCGCCTGCACGTCTGCGATGAAGGAGCGATCGAAAGGCCCTTCATAGACCGGTTTGGCGATCGGCAGATGTCCGAAATGAGCGATGAGATCCTTCGGCGGGACAAAGCCGCGATCCGGCATGAAGATGTCGAACAGGATCAACTGTTTGGCTTCGTCCTCCTGATGCAGTCCTGAGAACGTGCTGGCTCCGAAGAATTCACAGAACGCGACCAGCTCGGTTACTCCCCGGTATTCCTTATAACGTCGGAGAGTCTCGATGATGCCCTTGGCGTAGTGCTGCTGAAACAGCCCCACCGCTGGTCCGAACATCGGAGTGGCGGCCTTGAACCAACGGTAGCGCGTGCCGGTGCTGTGCCATCCCCGCTTCTGGTCCCAGAAGAACCGCAGGTTTGAGCCGTCGTACTTCTCGAAGGCAACGCACGGCGTATCCAGAAACATGAACGCCGGACCTTCAATCGACGGATACGTGAACTCAGCCATGCTCTTCGTCCTTCGTCTGCAGTTTGGGACCGATGCCCCACGACACTCGCGAAAAGCTGCTGGTTCACGACCAGATCAGAGAAGGAGCGGGAAAACTGCAACCGGCGGGCGAAAGAGTTCAGAACCGTAGTTCGATTCCGTTGATCCACGAGCTGATGCCGTTGTTGCTGATCCGGAAATAGTCGTAGCCCGTGTAGAAGCCGAAGCCGTTCGTGGTGATGCCGGCTGTTGTTCGCAGGTGGAGCAGGCCGTCGCCGCTGATCTTTCCCAGGTCCATCGTGCCCGTGAAGACCAACGGCTTCACGGGGAACCATTCGGCTCCATAGGTGAAGTTGAAGCCGTTCTCGGTCTCGCCGCGATCGTGCAGCCAGTTCACACCGGCACCGGCACGAAACAGCCAGTTCTCGCTTTGTGCGAACCGGAAGGTGATGTTGAAGTCGCCATTCCACAGTTCATCGTGTCCGCCGCCCGCGAGTTCTTCCTGCCGATAATTGAACTCGGTGTCGATGCCCCAACGTGATTTGTGTTCGATGATCGCACGACCGTTCCAGAGCATCATGTCATCGAAGTCTGTGCCGTGCTGACCCTGCAGGACAGTGAGCCAGTCGTGTGATCCACGAATAGATTCGTCGTAGACAACCGCACCGTCTGAAGCTCGATAAGGGTGCTTCGGAAACCAGGCATCGCGGCTGTACTCGTCGTTCAGAGCTGAATAGGGAGCCCAGAACGGAGACGTGGCGACAAAGCCTGCACCGAGTAATCCCATTCCGAAAAGTTGGCCCGTCAGCGAATCACCCTCGTCGTCTTCGCAGTCGGAACTGCCGAAGTACGACCCATGTTTGTCATGCGATCGGCGAGGCGGCTTGGCCGGCGCGGAGGGTGTTGCGGGGGGACTGGCCTCAGAATGCACGTCGCTGCGGATCGATGACAGCTTATCCCCGGCAATTAACGGATCGGCCACGACGGCGCCGATCAGCAGCAACGCGATCATTCGCAGCGCCGAGCGCATGATTCGACATCCTTGCCGACGGGTTCTGTTAGTCCACTAAGCTCACAAGCCGCTGACATACCCCGGAACGGCTGAAGAGGTCAAACCCAGTTTCTGAACAGCCAATCGCTGAGACCGCAGCACATGAGCACACCGCGGTCCAGAAACGAAATCGCCCGAAGACCTCGGCGATAGGATCGCGACGGTTTCGGGCGGAAGTTTGCTGTCGTGTTACTGGTCGTTGGGATTAACCCCAGAACTTTTCGCCGTGCCAGTTGCAGGGGGCTTGAGTCTCGACCTCGATGTCGCCACTCACCGTGCATTGGCAGGCCAGACGCATTTCGTTTTCGTGACCGATGTACGCGAAGAATGCCTCGGGGTTGGCACCGAGTTTGGTCGTGAACTTCTCAACAAAGCCGGGTTGGCTGAGATTCTCCTGACCCTTCTTGACATAGATGCGGCAGGAACCGCACATGCCAAGGCCCATGCAGTTCGCGTACTTATGGACTCCCTTGTAGAGCTCAATGCCCGCGCGGCGTGCTTCGCGGCGAAGGTTGGACCCAGCGGGAACTTCGATCGTCTTCTTTTCTTTCGTGAAAGTAACTTTCGGCATCTGGCTGACCTATCCGTGATGCAGTGATTCGAGAGGGCACAGGCAACGCCGTCAGATGATAGGAAGACCGCCGTGAAAATCTAGACCGCGCCGCCGAATGCCAGACGCGAGCAGGCGACCCATCTGAGTCCTCTGTTCCGAACAGGGCTTCGCCTCAATCAACCCCCTGTTTTAAGGGTGTTCCCGGCGCGTATTGACCCGTTTTCCGCGACGGACCTAGACTGCCCGCGAACGCCGAGGTGGCGATGCAAACCTGGGGCTAAGCTGTGGTCACTGCGGGTGACAACAGAAAAGTTCAAGGTTGAAGGGAAACCTCAGACGAAGTGAGCAGGAAGCATCAACTTCACAGAGGCATTCGGTCGATCAACCTCACAGACCGCAACACTGATACAATCCAACTTTGTCCTCGTCTTTGGCGAATGGAGTCGCGCATGACCGAGGTGCTCAACGCCCAAACCTTTGGCCCACAGCCAGTTCCGCTGATTGACCTCACCGTCCAGTACCGCGCGATTCAAGCCGAAATTAACGAAGCGGTGCAGCGGGTGATGACGAACCAGACTTTCATCCTGGGTGATGAAGTCAGCGAGTTCGAAACCGATGTTGCTACCTACTGCGACGCTCGCGACGCGATCGGCTGCGCTTCGGGCTCCGACGCATTGCTGCTGTCGCTGATGGCTTTGGAAATCGGGCCCGGCGATGAAGTGATCACGTCGCCCTTTACGTTCTTTGCAACGGCCGGAGCGATTGCTCGCACTGGCGCGACGCCTGTCTTCGTCGACATCTGCCCGGACACCTACACGATTGATCCGGCAGCGATCGAAGCGGCGATCACTCGTCGCACTCGAGCGATCATGCCCGTGCACCTGTTTGGCCAGTGTGCCGACATGGAACCCATCTGGCGCATGGCCACTCACGCGGGCATTGGCGTGATTGAGGATGCGTGCCAAGCTATTGGTTCCGAGTATCGTGGTCGTCGAGCTGGCGTGCTGGGATCGACCGGTTGCTTCAGCTTCTTCCCCACGAAGAACCTGGGTGGTGCAGGCGACGGCGGTCTGATTACGACCGACGATGCCGAGTTGTCTCGCCGCATGCGTCGGCAACGCGTGCATGGTGACGTCGGCGGATACACGCACGTCGAAGTCGGCATCAACAGCCGCCTGGACGCGCTGCAAGCCGCGATCCTGCGCGTCAAACTTGCCTATCTGGATTCATGGTCGGAAGCCCGTCAGAAAAACGCGGCCCGCTATCGCCATCTGTTCGCGGATCAGCAACTCGAAGATGCCTGCGAACTGCCTTACGAGCGTCCCGGCGATCGGCACGTCTTCAATCAATTCACCATTCGCGTCCGCGACGGCCAGCGTGATGCCGTGCTGCAGGGTCTGCGAGCTCGCAAGATTGGCTGCAACATTTACTACCCGGTGCCGCTGCATCTGCAGCAGTGCTTCGCCAACCTCGGATACAGCAAGGGCTCAATGCCACAGTCGGAAGCCGCAGGCTGCGAAGTGATCTCGCTGCCGATCTTCCCTGAACTGACCGAAGCACAACAGGACCGCGTGATGGAAGGCCTCGTCGAAACGCTGGATGAAATCTCCCGCGCGAAGACCGTTGCGTTCCCGATCAATCCCGCTGCCAGCAAAGCCGCCTAGT
>CAYLTY010000389.1:0-5197 GCA_964386705.1 uncultured Planctomycetaceae bacterium | reverse complement strand
ACTCTCGCTCCTCTCTCAAGATGGAGTTGTACATCAGGCTCACGCAGAATAACGACGTAATGGAGGCGATCAGCACGCAAGCCACCATGGCTAAAGTCGGGTTGCGCTGAGTCCACTTACGGAACTCATTCCATTTGCTGATGGGCCGCGCGAGGATGGGTTCATTGTTCAAGAACCGACGCAGATCAGCCGCTAGCTCAGAACTGTTCGCGTATCGGCTCGCCGGTTGCTTCTCCAGGCACTTCGAGCAAATCGTTTCGAGATCCACGGGCACCTGCACGTTCAGTTGCCGCGCGGGAACCGGGTCTTGTTGAATAGCTTGCAGTAAGGTCTCGGCAGGCGTTGCGGCCTGAAACGGCGGACGGCCCACCAGCAGACAATACAATGTGGCGCCGAGAGCATAGACGTCCGAATGCGGACCGAGCCGTTCGAGATCTCCGGCGGCCTGCTCGGGAGGCATGTAGCTGGCCGTGCCCAGCAACTCACCGGCTTCGCTGGGGTCGGCTCGATCCTGCCTGCGAGCCAGTCCGAAGTCCGTCACATGCGGCTCGCCGCGCGCGTCCAGAATAATGTTCGCCGGCTTCAGATCGCGATGTACCAGCCCTTGTTGATGAGCCACGCCGACGGCCTCACACGCGGTCGCCATGATGACGGCAGCTCGCTGCGGATCGAGTGGCCCGCGCGACACCAGTGCTGACAGGCTTTCGCCTTCGATGAACTCCATCGAGAAATAGTGCATGCGATCGACGCACCCGACATCGTAGACCTGCACGATGTGCGGATGATTGAGCGAGGCTGCCGCTTGGGCTTCTGAGTAGAAGCGGCGTACGTCTTCCTCGGTCGCCAGTTGCGCATCGAGGATCATCTTCAACGCGACGATACGATCGAGCCCCAATTGGCGGGCTCGATAGACAACCCCCATGCCACCGCGAGCGACTTCACTCAGCAGTTCGTAGTCGCCGAAGCGATTTGCCTGCGTAGTTAATGGCGCGGCTTTAGCCTTTGATTTTGGGCCGGGTTTGATCGCCAGCGAGTCGGACGAGCCTCCTTCGCGGCGCGGCGGAACTGTGGAGTCTTCGTGCAGCCCGGACGGTTCGAATCCTTGAGACGATTCCATGCAGCAATGCCCTCTGGTTCCCTCAAGGAACTTCAATGCCCGCGAACTTGCCGACACGACTCAGTTCCGAAAGCAGCCGCGTCGGGTTCTCGAAGCGGTCGTCAGGAGACTTCGCCAACAGCGTCAGCACGACATCCTGAAATGCATCGTTGATCGACAGTTGAAACGTCTTCGGTGGTAGCGGCTCGTCGTCCTGAATCTGACTGATCAAAGACGGCAGCGCTTACGCTTCAAATGGCGGCTGCCCGGTCAATGCGAAATACAAGGTTGCCCCGAGGCTATACATGTCGGAGCGATGGTCGATGGACTCGCCTCGCGTGCGTTCGGGTGACATGTAGACGATGTCACCCAGCAGTTCACCCTGCCGGGTGATCTGGTCGCGCGCCGCGCCTTCAAGCGCTTTCGCCAGCATCAGATCCGCCAGCTTGGCGTGCGGATGGCTGCGCGGCACGATGATGTTTTCCGGCGTCAGATTGCGATGCACGATGCCGCGTTCGTAAGCCACTTCCAAAGCCCGCGCCATCTGTACCGCGATGCGGAAGGCGTGCTCCCAGTCCAGCATTCCCGCCGTGCCGACGCGTTTCACCAGTTGCTTGAGACTGAAGCCGTCGACGAACTCCATGGCAAACCAGCAGAAGTTTTCACCCGTAGCGCCCAACTCCGTAACGCCCGCAGTGAGAATCCTGACAATGTGTGGATGATTGACCGTTCGCATTGTCTTCATGGCGCGGACGAAGCGTTTCATCTGATCATCGTTCGCCATCAGGTCCGGCCAGAGCACTTTCACGGCAACGAGTTGATCAGTCTCAACATGCCGCGCGCGAAAGATCGTTCCGGTGTTGCCGCGAATATGAGTCGTATCGATCTGGTACTTATGCAGCACCGTGCCCACCAACGACGACAGGTTTCTGTTGCCTCCCGGAACTGCGGGAGTGGCTGCGGCCGGCCCAGCGGCAGTCGCTGTTGCCGCGGCAGCACGCTTGGGGGCAATCGTCTGATCATTCGCCGAACTGACAATCGTAATCGCGAGATGCGTATCGCCGACCGTGATCCGATCGCCAGGCCCTACGACCGCCTCGGTAATGGCCGCATCGTTGAGCATGGTCCCCGAGTCGCTGCCGCAGTCTTTCAGCGTGGCGCGACCCCCCTGAAACGTGATCGAGCAATGCAGCCGCGACACACTGGGATCGTTTAGTTGAGTCTGCGACTGCAGACCTCGACCGATGGTAAGTTCCTGCCCTGGACTGAGAGAGAACTGACGCCCCTGATCTGGCCCTTCAACGACGACGACCTGAATCTGCATGTTGCGCCCGCGTGGAGAACTCAAGAGCCACGGAACCGTGAACACTCCGGTTCATGCCGCCGCAGCTTCAACACATTCGCGACCAACGGGCAGAATTGCGGTGCCATGTGAAGGATGCGTGAATCCCGCTCAAAGATTCCGCGCGCTGCGGGTGCGAGCAAGCACGGGCACTACTAATTCGTTTTCGTGCGTCGCTTGTCCTGCGAGCTTTCAAACATCACGCGGCCGGCCTCGTCTTTGATCAACGCCTGATTGTCGAACGTGTCATCGTTCACCCAGCGATTGGAGCCGGTGCCAATCCAGCCCGGCGGCATGTCGATCGACCGCCAGTGAAAACCGCGCGACGCTTCATCCCAGGTGACTCGCCACTGGCCGCTGACACCGTCTGCCATGAAGAACCAGAAGCGATTCGCCTTCTCTGCGGGCTCGTAAGTCGCCAGCCAGATGGTTTTAAGCTGGTAGCTATCGTTAAAGCTGCGTCCCAGCAGATAGCGGCCGCCGAGCACCCAGTGGACCTTCTCGAAGGTTTGCCGCTCTTCACCGTTGGGAATCCAGACCGAGGGTTTGATGGTCTCGCGGATAGTCCAATCGCCGACCATCCTATTGAGCAGCTTCAGTTCTTCCGGCGCGGAGGCAGGCCCGGCGGCAACGAGGATTTCCTGGAGGATCTCCGGCTGCGGCGTCTTTCTGCGAGCCGTCCAGCGCGAATCGCGAGTGACCTTCCCGTCACCGGATTTGACGAACAACGTCGATTCAATCTGGTCGTCGCCAACGAACCTGTCGGTACTCTTGCCCGTCACGCCGGGAGACGGGGGCAAGAGATCCAGAGTCAGCATCTGGCTGGCGGCATCCCACTGGCCGCGACGTTCAAAGGCCTCGCCGTCGCTGCCGAAAATCCACAACCGATAGGCCGCGACTTGCGAATCGTAGTTGGTGAACCACAGGAACTGCGTCGGGCTCGAGGCGCTGGATGAGTGGGTCAGCAGATAGTTGTCCCCCAGAACTTTGCGAGTTGTGATTGTCCCGGTTGTCGCGCGTTCGGCGGTCTGTGCCGTTTGCTTCACATCGAAGGTCGTATCCCACTCTCCCACCCACCTGTCGAAATTCATCACCACGGCCTGCTTGTTGTTCTTGCCGTGCTTCAGGTCGAAGTCCACCGGCAGCTTGTCGCGGTCAAAAGCGACGAGTTCGAGATCATCGAACCAGCCAACGCCTTCACCTTCGACATGACATGTCGGCACCAGCACGGTCGCTTCGGGATAGGCATCCGCGGCGTCGCTTTTCTCCAGTACGTGCCAGCCCTCCTGCGCACCAGTCACACCAACAAGGTCATGCACTCCCAACCATTTCCCCTGATGGAAATAGTTGAGCTTGATCAGTGCTCGCGCGTCCTTATTTCCCTCGAACTTGACGAGTCCCTTCAGCGCATAGCGCTTCGAACGATCCAGCGGGATGCTGTTGGCGAACACCACCGCGCGAGTGCCTCGAGCGAAAATCTTGAGCATCCGACCGGGACTGTCTGCTCCTTCCACGATCTCCCATCGCGATTTGGGACCATCGTTGAACCAGTCCGACCAGCCACTTGGCAGACTGCCCTCAGCAGTCTGCTGAAACGATCCATCCTCAATCAGATTGCGACCAGTGGGCACCGGACCTGCGGCTGGCGGCGCAACCAATCGCGGCTTCTGGCTGGGCTCAGGCAGAGGCAACGGCTGAATCGTTGCGGCGTATGTGTTGGCGCGCCATTGCCCGTCTTCATCGATGTTCAGGATTACGGTCTCCCATAGTCCCTTGTGCTTCTCGTAGCTGGATCTGAACTGCACGGCGCCATAACGGCCGCCGGGCGGCAGGCCGAGGAATTGATCCATCAACCGCACCTGCAAAAGAGATCGCTTCTCAAGTTTGCCAATCGACTTGCGGACTCCCTGATAGACCTCTGCGATGTTGTCGCGACGTGACCGATCCCGCGCCAGCTTGGAACTCTGATCGTACAGCTCGCCAAATTTGTCCTGATCCATCAACCCCAGAAACTCTTCCGCAGCCTTGAGAGTTTTGCGTTCATCCTCGTTGAGCGCCGCGACACCGGGCAGCGCGCGCTCAAGCACCAGCGTCATGTGGTCAGGCCGATGATCGGGATCGAAGTTGAGCGGCCGCGAGTAGTCATGATCGATCACCGCCAGCTTGAGCCGATTAGCCCCGTCAAACTGGTAGATGCCGGGCGTCGTTTCCTGCTTGTCGGCTGACACAAAGTCAATCTGCTTGGGATTGCGGTTCGAGTGAATCGAAAACGTAGCGGCTTGAGACTTTGTTTGCCCCGGTCCAACCAGTTCGACTCGTTCGCCGTCAAAGCTGATCGACATCTGCGCGAGTTGCTCGGCCGTTAGCGGTTGCTTACGCACGTGGCCGGAAATGACGATCCACTTCCCTTGCAACCGAGCTTCATCGTTGATGTTTGGCGCTGCCGCCGCCGCGCCGATGGGTTCGAGCGCGTTCTCGGGCAGGCGCCAGACGCTGATTCCCCCTTGTCCGATGGTCAAAGCAAAACGGCCATCAGGTGACAAAGTAATCGTGCCAATGGTGTCTCCCTCTGCGGAGGACAGCAGCTTGCCTCCGTGGAGATCCCACAGATACATGTGATGTTCGCGAGTCGTCGTGATGGCGAAGCGGCCATCCGGCGTGATCGCGGCGTCGCGAGCGCCGGCGTCACGGGCGACGTTGGCTCGTGGGTCCTTCATCTGAACGATCTGGTTGCCTTTGTCTGTGTCGGTCACACGGAG
>CAYLTY010000388.1:0-5203 GCA_964386705.1 uncultured Planctomycetaceae bacterium | reverse complement strand
GTTTCATCAGGCTCAGCAGACGCATCGCAATGAGGACTTCATCGCGGCGTTTGAAACTGAGAAGAAGCTGAAGCACGCCGAGGCCGAACTGACTGAGCAAGAGAAGAAGGTCACCGAAGTCGCCGACGCGAATGGCGAACGTCTGCTGCGGGAAGAGGTCACATCTGAAGACATTGCAAAAGTGGTCAGCACCTGGACCGGGATTCCGGTCTCACGCATGCTGCAAAGCGAACGTGAGAAGTTGCTGCACATGGAAGACGACTTGCATCGTCGCATCATGTCGCAGGACGCGGCCGTGCGTGCGGTGTCGGACGCCGTGCGTCGATCGCGTTCCGGGCTGCAAGACCGCAATCGCCCGATCGGGTCATTCATTTTTCTCGGTCCGACCGGTGTAGGAAAAACGGAGCTCTGTAAAGCACTCGCCGAATTCCTGTTCGATGATGAACGTGCGATGGTGCGCATCGACATGAGCGAGTTCATGGAGAAGCACTCAGTCTCGCGGCTGATCGGAGCTCCTCCCGGCTACGTGGGTTATGAGGAAGGCGGCAAGCTGACGGAATCGGTGCGACGCCAGCCGTACTGCGTGATCCTGCTCGACGAAATTGAGAAGGCTCATCGCGATGTGTTCAACGTGCTGTTGCAGTTACTCGACGATGGTCGGCTGACGGATAGCCACGGTCGCACCGTGGACTTCTCGAATACGATCGTCGTGATGACGTCGAACATCGGCAGTCAGGCCATCATGCAGTTGGCCGAAACGCGAGGCATTAACGACGAAGGCACGATTCAAGATGCAGCGATGAACGCGCTGCGACGTGAATTCCTGCCTGAGTTCCTCAACCGGATTGACGACGTGATCGTCTTCCGTCCGCTGGGAGCGGGCGAGATTCGTTCGATTGTCGATCTGCAGTTGAAGCGACTGGAGAAGCAACTTGACGAAAACGGTTTCAAGCTGAATGTCAGGTTGGCAGCCCGCGAATTGCTGTCCGCCGAGGGTTACGACCCAGCCTACGGGGCACGACCTTTGAAGCGAGTGATTCAACAACGGGTGCAGAACCAACTGGCGAAGCTATTGCTGTCTGGTCAGTTCGCTACGGGGTCAGAGATCGTCGTGGATGCGGCGAACGGAGAGTTTGTCTTTGACGCTCATGCGGTCGCAGCTGCGTGAGCGGTAGCCTCGACGGCTTGAGGTAGCGACAAGTAGGGAGCCCTAGCTCGGGTGGACTTCACAAAGCCGACCGGTGCGCCACAATGTAGCGCATCGGAAGTCACGGCGATTGTGCTCGTCAGATTTGCTAGACTGAAACTGGGTGACGCGTCTCCGACTGCAAGGATGACGCGTCACCCAGTTGTCTTTGATACACGCAGCAACGGCGTCGCTGGATCGGCAACGATCGTTCGACAGGTTGACACAAGAAGCGACCCGCAAGGATTTTTCATGGCGTTACTGAGTTTGAAGGATGTGAGTTTTACTTACGGTGGCCGAAACCTGCTTGATCAGATCACCGTACAGATTGAGCGCGGAGATCGAGTCGGCTTGCTCGGTCGAAATGGCAGCGGCAAATCGACTTTGATGAAGTTGATTAACGGCGAACTGAACCCCGACAACGGCGAGATCGTGCGCGAACCGGGCTTGCGCGTCGGTCGTTTAATTCAGGAAGTTCCCAGGTCCTCTGCAAGTGCCGTGCAGGATGTCATTGCGGAAGGACTGGGAGCCGAGGGAGCATTGCTCGCACGCTATCACACGCTATGTGTTCAACTCGGCGAGAAGACGACGAAGGCGATTGAAACAGAACTGCATGAGATCGAGCACGAACTAAATACGCGCGGTGGCTGGGATCTGCAGGCGAAGGTGGACCGAGTGGTCTCGCAGATGAGCCTCGACGGCTCCGCGCAGTTCGCAGAGTTGTCTTCCGGAATGCGGCGCCGAGTGTTGCTCGCTCAAGCCCTCGTTCGCGAGCCAGATCTGCTGCTGTTGGACGAACCCACAAACCACCTCGACATCGAATCGATCGACTGGTTGGAAGATTTTCTGTTGCGCTACGACGGGACATTGGTGTTTGTCACGCACGACCGGCAGTTCCTGCGAAAGCTTTCGACACGCATCATCGAAATCGATCGCGGCAAACTGTTCGACGCTCCTTGCAGCTACGAAGCGTTCTTGCAGCGGAAAGAGTCTTTGCTGGACGCTGAGGCTCAACAGCGGGCCTTGTTCGATAAGAAGCTGGCGCAGGAAGAAGTCTGGATCCGGCAAGGCGTCAAAGCGCGTCGCACGCGCAGCGAGGCACGCATTCGCGAACTGGTGAAGATGCGCGAACAGCGGCGCGAGCGACTGTCACGAGTTGGCAATGTCAAAATGGTTGTGCAGGAAGCCGAGCGGTCGGGACAACTGGTGACAGAGGCGAAGGCCATCAGCTTTCAGTACGGTGACAAGCCGATCATTCGCGACTTCTCGACAGTCATTATGCGAGGTGACCGAGTCGGCTTGATCGGTCCCAACGGTGCTGGCAAGAGCACTCTATTGAAACTCCTGCTGGGCCAACTGCAGCCGACAAGCGGCTCGTTGCGCATCGGCACGCGCGTCGAAGTGGCTTACTTCGATCAGCTCCGCGAGCAACTCGATGAGGCCAAGACCGCTCAAGAGAATGTGAGCGACGGACAGGACATGCTGCTGATCAATGGCGTGAAGAAGCATGTGCTCGGCTACTTGCAGGACTTTTTGTTTTCGCCCGAGCGAGCTCGCACGCTGGTGAAATACCTTTCGGGGGGCGAGCGTAATCGACTGCTGTTGGCGCGATTGCTCACCAAGCCGTCGAATGTGCTTGTGCTCGACGAACCCACCAACGATCTCGACGCCGAGACGATGGAACTGC
The DNA here is from genome assembly GCA_964386705.1 of uncultured Planctomycetaceae bacterium. Taxonomy (GTDB): domain Bacteria; phylum Planctomycetota; class Planctomycetia; order Planctomycetales; family Planctomycetaceae; genus AM-0621. Next base: position 2,330 of record CAYLTY010000388.1, on the reverse strand, counting down.
TCGAGGAGATGCTGAGTTCCTACCCCGGCACGGTGTTACTTGTGAGTCACGACCGCGAGTTCTTGAATAACGTCGTCACGAGTACGTTCGCGTTTGAAGGCGATGGCCAGGTCCGCGAATACAACGGCGGTTACGATGACTGGCTTCGTCAGCGCGCGGCCGCTGAAGCTGCGGCAAAGCAGCCAACAGCACCAGCGCCCGCAGCAGTGGCGAAACCCGCCACTCCGGCTCGCAAGCTCAGCTTTAAGGAGCAGAGGGAACTCGACGCCTTGCCGGTCCGAATTGACGAGCTCGAAACTGCGATTGCGAAGCTTCAAGCTGAAATGGCATCGCCCAACTTCTATCAACGTCCGAAAACCGAACTCGCCGAAGCGGGCTCGCAGCTTAGTAAGTTGCAAGCCGAACTGGCTGTGGCGTTCGAGATATGGGAGCAGCTCGGAGGATAAGGTTGGGTGCGGTTAACTCTTGCTGAAACGCGGGCCGAAGGTGTGGAACGACCATGTTGACACGCCGCCGCCTTCGGCTTGCCGTTACTGAGGCGCACATTGGTAATTGCGAGGAAGCATGATTGGGAGGGCGAGGCCACTGCCGAGCCGGGAGCTTGTGGCAACGTTGATTCGCGCATGCGGCTCGGCAGGAGCCTCGCCCTCCCGGCGCAAATACCATCGTGAAGATCAGTAAACGACGTGATTGCGAAGGCTATTCGCTGAGTTGCAGGCCGTGCGAGTTGATCTCGAATGGCACAATCGACTCTTCGGCGGCACTGCCGCGATGTTTGATAACGCACAGTGCGCGACCGAGCTTCATGCCGTCGCGGAACTTGCCCATTACGATGATGGTGTTGGCGTTGGAGAGCACATCGCCGGACTCGATCTTGCGCGCGATGAGTTCGTCGAGCATCATCTCATGGCAAGTGTAGAGCAGCATGCAACCGACCTGCTTGTAGTCATACATGTGCTGCATGACTTGCGGCTCGTACTCACGAAATTGAGCTCGTAAAAGATCGCGGGCCACCCAGTCGGCGTCCTTGCGCAGGATCTGATGATAGATGTATTCGAACATGTGGAACTGGAACGAGTCGCTCGGTTTCGACGTGGGTTCCACACCATCAATCACGCAACGCCGCACTCCGTGCACGAAGTTCCCATAGAAGTAGCCCACGGCTTCAATGATCTTTTGCTGCAGGTCCACTCGCCAGGCTTTCCAGTCATCGAGATCCATGTCGCTGATGGTGACTCGCCGGCCGGCCCGGTTGAAGATGTGCATCGCGTCGTAGCGAGCGGTCTCGCGCGACCACATTTCGTGCGGATGAACATTGTTGCCGACCGGTTTCTCGCGCAGCGTCCAGTCAAACATTCGCTCGGCGTAGTCGTTGTGATTCTGGCTGTCGCCGCGGGCGGTCATATCAAAGATGATTCCCGGCTCACCTTCCTGAGCGACTCCTTGCCGCAATAACTGCAAACCCAGTTGAGTCTTTCCGATTCCGGTGGCTCCGACGACTACTGTCAGCGTTCCCGGCAACAAGCCTCCACCCAAAAGATGATCAAGACGTGGAATGCCAGTCTGAATGCGGTCCATCAAATACCTATTGTTCGAATGAAGGGAAGGCTGAGAGAGTGTGAGTTACTAAGTGCTCACGGGCACCAATGGAAGTCCTGCTCAGATAACGCCACTGCCGAAGCGTTCGCCAGCATGCAGCTCATCGACAGAATATGCCGAATGGGAAAAGACAGGGCGTGCCATTTCAACGGGCCAGCAGAGTCATGAACGCCGCCATGTAGATCATCATAGGTAAGATGAAGAACCAGGTCAGCGCCCCAACCGTCGATGCGCGAGTGACAGTTACGACTCCGCGCCAGCTCACGAAGACAGAAACCAGCGACGCCAGCGCGATGGCCAGCAGCAACGGCTTGGAATGATCTGGTTCGAGCACCGCGTCCAGCGGGGTATCGTGCTGAAACGATTCATGGACCGAATGGTACAGGCTGAAGACTAGGGGAATGAACTCAGAATAAAGAAACAGGAAACGTGCCGTCTTGGAATCCTTTTCACCACCAGCCCACCCGATGCGCACGTTGTACCACCAGCCACCCAGGAAGTAGTAAATCAGCCCTCCGAACAGTCCGTAACCAATCGCGAACCCCCAGTACGAGGTCCAGTCCGGGATGTTCTCAACGAGGTTGAATGGGCCGCGTTTCCGGTTGAACTGAGTGAGTAGCTGCATATTCAGCCTCTCAGCAGCTCGCGCGACACCGACTACTCCCAGCACCAGCCACAAATATGGAGAACGCTCGTTATCAAAGTGCTCCGTGAAGAACTTGCGAGGCTGG
>CAYLTY010000387.1:0-5229 GCA_964386705.1 uncultured Planctomycetaceae bacterium | reverse complement strand
GAGAAACCGAGCGACAAAAGTCTTCAGGCTGTCCCAAGCGGTGTGAATGCGACTCATGAATAGACGCCAAGTAATCCCCTGTAGGGTGGGACAAGCGATAGCGCCGGCCCACCATTCCGCGCTGATCGTGGTGGGCCGGCGCAGCGCTGGTCCCACCCTACAATTTCACCATGCCGACGAATTGGATCACCTTGATCGAAGGCTTAGTTTGTCCCGCAGTCGGCATCGTCCGCAGGTGGCAAACAGCCTGAAGAGAAACCGAGCGACAAGAGTCTTCAGGCTGTCCCAAGCGGTGTGAATGCGACTCATGAATAGACGCCAAGTAATCCCCTGTAGGGTGGGACAAGCGATAGCGCCGGCCCACCATTCCGCGCTGATCGTGGTGGGCCGGCGCTGCGCTGGTCCCACCCTACAATTTCACTATGCCGACGAATTGGCTCACCTTGACCGGAGGCTTAGGCCATTGCGAGCGCGGGCCGGGATGACGTTGATCGAGTTGCTGGTCGTAATCGCGATCATCGCCATCTTGATGGCTCTCTTGATTCCCGCTGTTCAGATGGCGCGCGAGTCAGCTCGGCGGACAGAGTGTCGGAACCATCTCAAGCAGATCGGTCTGGCGTTAGAGAACTATCACGCGACGCACCGCATTTATCCCCCGGCCTCCATTCGGGAACAGGCCTTCTTGAACAACGGACGGGATGAGCCGCGGAATGTTTGGACGATTTCGATCTTGCCATTTCTGGATGCGTCTGCGCTGTACGAATCGTATCTCCCCACGGTGAGCACCGAAGACTCAGCGAACAAACAGCTGCGGGACGCCTCGGTGCCGGGATATCTGTGCCCGACCGACACTGGCTCTGAGATTCCCTTCGAGCCGAGGTTGGGGATTACCTATCGTCGCGGTAACTACGGAGCCAATTTCGGTGCAGCCAGTTGGGGGACGGACGACTGGCAACAGGTCAAGTACCGTGGCGTGATGGGCCAGAACGTCGCGGTTCGTCATGCCGACATCACGGACGGAGCCAGTCAGACCGTGGTGGTTGCCGAACTCAGAATTCAGTCCTCTCCGCGAGACAATCGAGGCGTTTGGGCATTTCCGGCTGCGGGGTCGGCCAGCGTGGGACTCGACTGCGATTCGCTCTGTCGAGGCATCAATAGCGACTCGAGCTCCGACTGGATCCCGTTCTGCGACCCATTGCCCAACGGGCTCAACTGTTCCTTCCAAAACGATGTCGACAGCAATGCCGGACCGCGCAGCCAACACGGGCACGGAGCGCACGTGTTGCATGGCGACGGGTCAATTCGGTTCGTGAATGCGTCTGTCAGTCAGACCACGTTGAACGCGCTCTTCACCAGCCAGAATCAAGATGTGGCGGGCGAGTGGTGAAGCCCGTGGCTTAGAGGACGGCAAACAACTGAAACAGGAACCAGAGCAAGTCACAAGCGGTAAACGACGTCTCGGAAGGGAGGGCGAGGCTCCCGCCGAGCCGACTCGTAAAAGAGCGGCGACGGTCAATCGCAGCGATGGCACGGTTCAAGACTTCGGCTCGGCAGGAGCCTCGCCATCCCGAACTGGGCCGTTGTTTCGGAACTACGTCCTGACGGTACTTGCGTCCGATACGAGAACAATATGAGCAATTGGATGTGGCGCAGCTTTGGACAAGAGTTCGGACCGGTCGAGATATCCGCACTGGGTGAACTGGTCGTGAGCGGCACGATTGGTCCCGACGACGAGGTCAGCCAGGCTGGTTCGAAGAAGTGGCAGCGAGTTGCCACGGTGCCGGAACTGCAGAGGTTCTTGACCTCGAACCCGAGCAGTGCGCCCGCGGCCACGAAGAAGTTACCCGCGGCGACTGCGGCGGCTCTCGTCAAACCAGTTTCCGGTCCTCCTGAATCGAAGCCGCTCACAGCCGCAGCGCCCGCTGTGCCTCAGCCAGCAGCAACGCCTAAGCCGGCGCAGCCCACCGTTCGCCCGTATGTCTATCGCCCGACCAACTCCTCGCACACCACCACATACGCAGTGGTAGGAGCTGTCTTGGCCTGCGTTCTGGGGGTCGTCGGAGTTTGGTACTACTTCACGCGTCCCCTCGTCATTCCGCTCATCCGGCATAAGAGGCCGATCGACTGCATCGCCATCAGTCCGGACGGTCGCTGGATCGCGACAGGCGGCGACGACAACGCTCTGTGCCTCTGGTCGGTCAAGGATGGGACACTCCGTCGCACCATCCAGGGACACCAGGGCCACATCATGGCGGTCAACTTCAGTCCGGACAGCCAGCGAGTCATCACCGGAGCTCAAGACAACACAGCCAAGGTGTGGGATGTCGAACAGGGAGTGGAAGTCTTCACGCTGCATGGACACAACAAGCGTGTTGACGGAGCGGCCTTCAGTCCCGACGGCATGTTGATCGCTACCGGAGCCTGGGACCATTCGGTGAGAATCTGGAATGCCTCCACCGGCAAGCAAGTGCGTGAATTCAAGACCCAACTGGTGAATTGCCTCTGCTTCAGCCCCGACAACATGACCATCGCCACGTGCAGTTGGGATTGGACCGTGCGCACCTACGACGTAGCGACCGGCAAACAGACACGCGTGTTCGTCGGGCATGGGAGTGGCATCCACTCGATCGCCTTCCGGCCCGATGGTCAGCAACTGGTCTCCGCCAGCGAAGATGGGACCATCCGCATCTGGAACGTCCAAACCGGCAAGCAAGTCCTCAAGCTCGAAGGCCACAAGGGGCCAGTCTACGACGCACTCTTCACCCCGGATGGCAAGCGAGTCGTCTCGGCCGGCAAGGATCAGACGATCAAAGTCTGGAATCTGGAAATTGCCCTGGAGAGCCAGACCCTCACCAAACACCCCGGCGACGTGCGTTGTGTCGCCTGCACCCCAGATGGCCGCACCATCGCCTCGGGCGGTGCTGAAGCCACCTCGCTGTTGTGGAAAAGATACTTGCCGAGATGAGCCGTTGACTCAGATTCGCTGGTCCTCAGTCTCAGAACAAACCCAGGAGTCGATCCATCTGCGAACGTCGGGGTCGCGCAGCGACAAGAGGTTTGTTGTGTGAGTTGGTTCGTATCACTTCTCGTGGCTCTCGCCGCCCCGGTAGTCCGAAGACAGGCAACCAGTGCCACCCTGCGAGTTGCCATCGCCTCCCGCTGTTACAGGACACACTTCATGGTTCCGCAGGATTCAGCTGGATGAATTCAACGATCCAACCGAACGAGCAGCGTTTGAAGCCAGCGACTTCTTGAAGTTCGAGACGAACGACGGCCGGGTGGACTTCCACGCCCTGCGCCACACCTTCATCACGAATCTGGCAGAAAGTGGCGTGCATCCGAAACTGGCCAAGGAACTTGCTCGGCATTCTACCATCACCCTGACGATGGACCGTTATGCCCACGTCGGTCTGGTCGACATTAGTGCGGCCCTCGAATCGCTTCCCGGCATCCCCGAAACTTCGTTGGGGGAGAGTCGGCAGATGGTGACGGTCGAAACCGATGCGGTTTCAGTTGCACCGAAAGTTGCACTCGAACCAGTGCAACTTACAGGATCTCAGGAGTTGTCACTCGTTCCAAAGGGAGCTGAGGTCAGCACGTCAGAGGACAAAGAACTGCTAAGAATTAGGGCCTTTCGAGAGCCCCTGAGCAGTCTTGAGAAGAGGCCAGCGGGGGGAGTTGAACCCCCAACCCCCGGTTTACAAAACCGGTGCTCTGCCAATTGAGCTACACTGGCGTGATCGAAAGACACCGGCGAATGGTCGCCGGTTCTCGATTCGGGCGGGATGTTATGGTGGTCGGGAACAGCGGGCAAGGGCGGTCTTGGGCGGTTCGTCCTGGTCGTACGGATCTCGCAGATTCAGCGTCCGTCAGGCAGGTGCGGGACGAAATCGGGTGTCGCTGTGCGACGCAGGGCAACATTGCCCTCTTCCCGGTCCCTCGCCGCTGCGAGGCTTTAGTATCGACAACAGTTCAGAGAAGTGCAGTGTCTGCCCTGGAGTGCTCCGGCTTGACGGAGCCCTCGATTCTTTGCGGCGCGGCGGTTGCGCACGGCCAATGACCAGAGTCGTGAAGCGCGCGTTCTCGAAAGCTTTATCCGCAGGCAGATGGACGGCCACGTTTGATCTACCGCCAGACTGGCCGCCGCAAACTATGGAGGGCTGAGTCAAACTTCAGCACTCCAGGATTGGTGCACCGACCGCTGCTGCCAGTTCAATCGCTGCGACCGGCAGGACTGGAAACTGTGCTTTGACAAATTTGACTCACCGATTTCGTGACCTAGGTTTGAAGTGTGGGCCATACGTGTTGGCTTCCATTGCTCAATGCTGGCTACAGCGATTGATGGTCGGCAAGGAGACAGATCATGTTCGGATTTTTAGGTGAGTTGGAGGCCTCTGGGATTGCCCAGATGGTCGTGACGTACGTCGTTGCGGCAGCCTGCATGACTCGCTGGTTCTTCGCTTGGCATTAGGTCGCACTGTTCCTCCCCTCAGCGTAAAGGTGACAGCAAACATGGAATGGCACAGCCTGTTCGACCATTGGGAAATCAAGTTTGTCGCGATCACGTTGATTGTCGCGGCAGTCATTGACGGAAAGCAGTTGAAGGTTCCGAACTGGATCACCTTCCCGATGGCTTTCAGTGGATTGATCTACCACGCCGCTTCCGGTGGCTGGGGCACGTGGGCCGAAGGCGGCTTCCTGGGCTCCTTCACCGCGATGTGGGTGGGTCTGGCGACGCTGTTGCCCATCTACGCCGTTGGCGGAATGGGTGCTGGCGACGTGAAGCTGATGGCCGGCATGGGTGCCTGGCTCGCGAACTCCAATCAAACGTGGGAAGCCTTTGTGGTTTCTGTGTTTGTGGGTGCGGCGATGGGCCTGGTGATGGCCGTTCGCAGCGGCAGCTTCTGGCATCACTACGCCAACTTCCAGTTGATCCTCGCCGAGTGGATGACCATTCGCGATCCCCGTGAGCTGTCCCGCATCGCCGCTGAACGTAAGCCAACGATGCGACTGCTGCCCTACGGAATTCCCATCTGCATCGGCTCGATCGGCTACTTCATCTATCGAGGGATGATGATCTGAGCGTGGTGCGAATGGATTTGAACTGACTCACACACACGCGGTGTTGGCTTCGCAGGAAGTCGGCACCGTGTGTTCGTTTCGTGATGCGGCGGCAATCGGAAATCTGAAGTCAATTTTCCGCCGCGGCAAAAAATTCGACCAATACTT
>CAYLTY010000386.1:0-5264 GCA_964386705.1 uncultured Planctomycetaceae bacterium | reverse complement strand
CTCACGCAGGATGATGTAGTCTCCAAAAAGAAGTTCTAAGACGGTTGCGTGCCCAGCACGTGGTCCATCGACCTGCACTATCCCAAGAAGCAATTCGAGAAGAAGTTCCCAGACAACCCGTTCATCTCCATCGCCGAGCACGATCAACGCATCGACCGCACGTATGGCTATCCGATTCCGTATCGCTGCTTCTATTCACGTAACGTCGACAACCTCTTCATGGCTGGCCGCAATATCAGCGTGACTCACGAGGCACTCGGTACGGTTCGCGTGATGAAGACCTGCGGCATGATGGGCGAAGTTGTCGGCAAGGCGGCATCGATCTGCTCGCTGCACACCTGCCAACCCCGCGACGTCTACGAAAAATACCTCGGTGACCTGAAGGAGCTGATGAAGCTGCCCGGCCAGGCGCGCCGGGAGACTCCCAGTTCCGAAATCGTGATGCCCAAGTCCGTGCTGCCTGCGGCGGCCGATGGACCGCCGAGCGGCATCGTGCTGTCGTCACTCCCCGGTATCGCGATGGATGACCGGCAGGCGGAGAAGGTCGGCAAGTGGACCGAAGGCACCGGCCTCAAGGGCTACGTTGGCCACGGCTACGTTTACACCGGCGCCGATTCCGATTCGTCAATTCGCTACCAGCTCAAGGTCGATGAACCAGGTACTTACGAGGTCCGCATCGCCTATCAACCGCACGAGAATCGCGGCAACAAGGTGTCCGTCGTGTGGTCCTCTCCCAAGGAAGAACACCTGACGCGCATCAACATGCGTGAAGCACCGCCGCTCGAGAAAGGCTTTATCGCTCTCGGCAAGCTGAAGTTCGAAGCTGGTGAATCCTGCACCGTCCTGATCACCACCAAAGGTGCAGGAGGCAACGTCCACGCGGACGCCGTACAGCTGGTGCCCGTCAAATAACTCGATGCAGTGCCTCAAGTCGTAGTTTCGACAGTCGCTCATTCCTGGCTCAAGAACTCATCTCGCAAACGGTTCGGGCGGTCACATGCACTATCACGCGACGGTGCGGAATGAGCGGTTTCTGTTCCCCGATTTGAAGACGCTGCTGGCCAAGGCGAACGAAGAGAAATCCGGCGACCAGCTCGCAGGCATCGCAGCCACCAGCAGCCGTGAACGAGTAGCCGCCAAGATCGCACTGGCGGACGTCACCATTGAAGACATCGTCTCCAATCCGGTCATTCCGCCAGAAGAGGACGAAGTCTCACAGCTATTGCTCGACAGCATTGATCCCGCAGCCTTCACTGAGGTGCGATCCTGGACGATCGGCCAGTTTCGCAACTGGCTGCTCGCCAACAGCACCTCAGAAGTAGACGTTCGACGTATTCGCTGGGGCATCACTCCGGAAGTCGCCGCTGCAGTTGCCAAGCTGATGGGCAACAAGGATCTGATCCTCGCCGCGAGCCGCATTCGCAACATCAGTCGCTGCCGAAACACATTGGGTGAGCGCGGGGTCTTGAGCGTCCGCGTTCAACCCAATCATCCGAGCGATGATCTGACGGGTATCCTGCTTTCGGCCATTGACGGCCTGTTGTTCGGTTGCGGTGACGCGGTCATCGGAGTGAACCCGGCAGCGGAATCCGTCGAGAGCGTCGAGCGAATTTTGCGAGGGCTGGATCGGCTCATCGCAGCGACCGGAGCACCGACGCAGAACTGCTGCCTGGCTCATATCACCACGCAGATGGCATGCGCCAAACGGGGCGCGCCGGTTGACCTGCTCTTTCAATCCATCGCTGGAACGCAAGCCGCCAATGCGAGTTTTGGAGTTTCGCTATCACTGCTCCGCGAAGGCAAAGCACAGATTGAAGAGTGTCATCGGCAGCGCGATGTTGCCTGGGTCGGCACACAGTGCATGTACTTCGAAACGGGGCAGGGGAGTGCGCTCTCGGCGGAAGCCCACCACGGCGTTGATCAGCTTACGCTGGAAGCCCGAGCTTACGGCCTCGCGCGGACGCTCGATCCGTTCCTCGTCAACAGCGTCGTCGGCTTCATCGGCCCGGAGTACCTCTTCGACGAACGGCAGATCATCCGCGCGGGACTGGAAGATCACTTCATGGGCAAGCTGCTCGGCCTGCCGATGGGCTGCGACGTCTGCTACACGAATCACGCGGTCGCCGATCAAAACTCAGCCGACAACCTGCTCGTGCTGTTGACGGCGGCGGGCTGCAATTACTTCATGGGCGTGCCGTGTTCGGACGATGTGATGTTGAATTATCAGTCCACGAGCTATCACGACATCGCTGCCATGCGTGAGCTGTTTGGCCTGCGACCGGCGCCCGAGTTCGCGGCATGGCTCGAAGCCAGCGGCATCCTGCGCGACGGTCGACTGCAGGCACCTCAGGCATCACAACAACGACTGTTGGAAACCGTGACGGAGCTGCTTTGATGACGACCGACGACGAACGCACGCTGCAGGAACTCGGCTATGCGCAAGAGTTGTCGCGCGGCATGAGCGGCTTTTCGAATCTCGCCTTGTCGATGTCCATCATCTGCATCCTGGCGGGCGGTATCACGTCGCTGCACATCGGCATTTGCAGCGTCGGAGGGGCCGCCGTCGGGATTGGCTGGCCTCTGGTCAGCCTGTTCTCGCTGTGCGTCGCCGCGACGATGGCGCAGATCGCTTCTGCATTCCCGACGGCTGGCGGCCTCTACCACTGGGCCGCTCTGCTGGGTGGTCGAGGCTGGGGCTGGGGTACCGCCTGGTTCAATCTGGTGGGACTGATCACGGTGCTCGCCGCAATCAACGTCGGCACGTTTCAGTTCGTAGCGGGAGCGTTCGCACCGCAACTGGCTCAGAACTTCGGTCTGCAGTGCGGCTGCGTCGCGCTGATCACGGTCTCGCACGCATTGCTGAATCATCTGGGCATTCGCATTACGACTTGGCTCACCGATATCAGCGGTTATTGGATCTTGATCACGGCCGCCGCACTGACGATCACCCTGCTGGCAGGTGCAAGTTCCTGGGATTGGTCCCGACTGATCACGTTCTCAAACTTCAGTGGCCTGCCCGTTGATGGCGCCGTCTGGCCGAAGACAGAGTCCACTGCCTGGCTGTTTGCCCTCGGCTTCCTGTTACCCGCCTACACAATCACGGGCTTTGACGCGTCGGCACACGTATCGGAGGAAACGGTCGAGGCATCACGACATGTTCCTCGCGGCATCGTTCAGTCCGTGCTGGTGTCAGGAACCGCCGGCTGGATCATGCTTTGCGCGTTCGTGCTCGCCATCCCTGACATGAACACCGCCGCCGAGCAGGGAACGCAAATGTTTTTCAGCACGCTGCGAGCAGTCACCAGCCCGCTGGTCGCCAATCTGCTGCTGGCCGCAATTGCGATCGCACAATACTTCTGCGGTCTGGCAACGGTGACAAGCGCCTCACGTATGGCTTATGCCTTCGCCCGCGATGGCGGTCTTCCAGCATCGCGTCACGTGCGCAGCGTCAGTCCGAGGTTCAAAACTCCCGCAGTCGCGATCTGGTGCGTTTCCATCGCCGCGGTGTCCTTCACCCTCTATGCGAAGGTCTATGAAACCATCACTGCCGTGTGTGTGATCTTTCTGTATATCTCCTATGTTTTGCCCAGCGCGATTGGCGGAGTCGTCTTCGGCAAACGCTGGACGAAACTTGGCCCGTGGCAACTGGGCGTTTGGTTTCGCCCGCTGGCAATTGTCAGCGTCTGCGGTTGCATCGCCCTAATCGTGATCGGCCTGCAGCCGCCTAATGACAAAGCCGTCTGGGTCGTCACCGCGACGGCAGCACTGCTTGCGTTGCTGTGGGTCTCCATCATGAGGCACCATTTCCGCGGCCCTCCCTGCAATCTTGAATCCCTCCAACGAGGTAAGGAATGAGCGGTGTGATTCCCCAACAGCAGACAACAAGCCTTCCACTGAACGTTCGAAACTGGAGATCTTCGCCAGCGGCGATCCGTGCGGCACACCCAGTGCGTCGCAAGCGACCGCATCTATACATTCGCCTTGAACTGAATTGTAGATGAAGCTCCGAATCTGTTGAGCCCATGTAGTTTAGAATATATGTTCAGGCCACGTTTTTGCGTGTTTGATCAGTTTCTGCCTATCGACTGCCGAAAGAATGTTGTTAGCTTCACACGCTTGAGTAACCAGCGTTGCATTTTTCTCGAATCTCGGTAACTCCTGCCCGCTTTTGCTCCAGAGCTGTATCCCCTGCACCCTGGAGATTTCGCAGTGCTTTCGAGGTGCCCCTTACGCAGGTCTCTGCGGTCAAGTGGTGTTGAAGCTCACAGCTTCAAGCAATTGAATGGTGATCTGAGAGGACTCTGCATCTTGGAACGTTCCTGGCTGCAGTCGATCGGGCTTTCCTAGGAGTAGTTTCATGCGTCGTCGAGGCTTCACGCTCATCGAACTTCTGGTCGTGATTGCGATTATTGCCGTCTTAGTAGCCCTCCTCTTGCCTGCCGTTCAGCAGGCAAGAGAGTCATCGAGACGAGCTCAATGCAAAGGCAATCTCAAGCAGCTTGGGTTGGCACTTCAAACCTACCATGAAGTCTTCAACACGTTTCCCATCGGCGGCATCGATCATACGGGCGGAGGCTGGGGACAATCTTGGTACGTGGCAATATTGCCCCAAATAGATCAGGTAACCATTTTCGATAACTGGGGTCATGATCGAATCCAATCCGGATACACGGACGCCGCTAACATGGCGTTAGTAGCGGGAAAAGTCATTCCTGTTGTTAAGTGTCCATCGAGCCCGTTGTTTACTTATGATTTCTCTCCTCACAATGGCCCCAATCCAGGCCCTTGCGTGGCTCACTACGCCGGCATCGCAGGCTCTTGGCCAGACCCCATGGGGCGCACGACTGGCACTATCGTGTCCAGTGGTCACGGCAACCAATCCAATGCAGGTATCTTGTTTCGCCGTAGTAGAATTCGAATCGCTGATATTACGGACGGATCGTCAAATCAAATCGCAGTTGGAGAACAATCTGACTGGTGCATCGAAACGGCAACTGGACAGCAGCGAATCGCCATTAACTCCTGGCCACACGGAATGTACATGGGGTCACCGGGCGGCTTTGGCAATACTGAACGGTCCTTCAATGTCACTACTTTACGGCATCCGGTGAACTACAAGCAGGCGGAAGGCGCCCATAACGCCGCATCGAGCGTGCTCGGTGTGCATGGCAATTCTGGACTCAACAACCCCATTCAAAGCGCCCATCCTGGAGGCGCACATGTTGTAATGGCAGACGGCGCTGTAAAATTCCTCGCTGAAAACT
>CAYLTY010000385.1:0-5274 GCA_964386705.1 uncultured Planctomycetaceae bacterium | reverse complement strand
GATTGAAAAGGTTTTCAACAGAGGTCTTCGAGTTAACGATTAAGCGTAGAAAGCCCGTAGATCATTGGGTCAAAAGGTTTTCTGCGCTTTGTGTTTTGAGGGGAACAGGTCGATGTTCTGTTTCCCCGCCGGTCGCCTGGGACTCCTAAAACAAGAGGAGGGCTACCGATGAACCGTGACAATCATCTTAGAGTCTCGTTCAACGGAAACATTCTGGTGCTGGGTTGTGGCAGTGTTGCCCAATGCCTGCTGCCGCTACTGCTGAAGCACATCGACGGCATCGCTCCGCGCATCACCGTCCTCGATAAGGAAGCGAGACAGGCCGACATCACGTCGAGCGTCCTGGCGGGGGTGTCGTTTGAACGTCTGGAAGTCACTCCGGACAACTATGCGGACGTGCTGAGTCAGCGGCTGCAACCCGGCGACCTGTTGATCGACCTGGCGTGGAACATCGAAACCACTGCCCTGCTCGACTGGTCGCACCGCAACGGCGTGCTGTTCATCAACACGTCCGTCGAAGAATGGGACCCGTACGACAAAGTGGGCGCCGAACAGACGCTCTACATGCGTCAGATGAAGATCCGTCGGCTGGTCCATTCGTGGGGCCAGCCGTTCGATGGGCCCACGGCCGTGCTCGATCATGGAGCCAATCCCGGTCTGGTCTCGCACTTCACCAAAGCGGCTCTGATTCAGATCGCCGAGAAGATCATCGCCGAGAAACCGGCTGACGCCCGAGCGCCCCAGTTGCAGAAAGCTCTGCACGAAAAATCCTTCAACCAGTTGGCGATGCTGGCGGGCGTGAAGGTGATTCACATCAGCGAGCGTGACACGCAGGTCACGGACAAGCCGAAGCGGGTCAATGAATTCGTCAACACATGGAGCATTGAAGGCTTCCACGAAGAAGGCATTGCGCCGGCCGAGATCGGTTGGGGCACGCATGAGAAGCGGCTGCCGTGGGACGCGGTGCGCCATCAGGTCGGCCCGCGGCATCAGATCTTCCTCGACAGCCGTCGCGGGATGGACACCTGGGTCCGCAGTTGGGTGCCTGGCGGTCAGATTCATGGGATGGTCATCCGGCACGGCGAAGCGTTCAGCCTCACGGAAGCTCTGTCCGTCGCGGACAGCAACCGTCAGGTCGTCTATCGCCCGACGGTGCACTACGCCTATTGCCCGACGGACAGCGCCGTCGCGTCGCTGCATGAACTGCGAATGCGGGATCTCAAGCTACAGGACAAGCTCAGAATCCTGCGTGACGATGTCACGGACGGAGCGGACATTCTCGGCTGCCTGCTGATGGGTCACGACTTCGGAGCATGGTGGATCGGCAGCCTGCTGGACATTCACGAGACTCGGCGGCTGGTGCCCGGCCAGAACCCGACCACTCTGCAGGTGGCATCGTCCATGCTGGGAGCGATCGCGTGGATGCTGCGCAACCCGAATCGCGGCGTGAACCTGCCGGACTACCTGCCGCATGACGAAGTGCTGGAAGTCGCCCGGCCGTATCTCGGACCGATCGTGTCTGAGCCTGTCGACTGGCGACCGGACCCGGATCGCGAGCTCAACGACGAACAGCAATGGCAGTTCGAAAGCTTCCTTGTTGATTACGCGCCGACCGACTTCGATTGGCTCGACGAAGAAGATCCGCGCAAGACGAAGGTCCGCATCGGCCGCGAGCCCGAGTACTTCCCCACCGGGGTTCAGGGCACGACGACCTTCATGGCACCCGGCTGGATCTGAATGAAGACGGGAGTCAGGCCGGCGGGATCACCGTCGGCCTGCACCGGCAGCGGGCTGGTCGCTTCAATGCGGACTTTGTGCGCCTTGCGAAACGTGACGTCCGACTGCGAAATGTGTCTGCCCGCCAGCACGCTGAAGCCATAACCCAGCAGCTTCAGAGTTCCCGGATCGCGAAAGACGACTACATCCAGCAGCCCGTCATCTCCGCTGGCGTGCGGGATGATGGGCAGGTCCATGCCGTAGATCGGCAGATTGAAAATCATCGCCAGGCTGCCCTGCAGCGGTTCCTGCTCGTCATTGATGAAGATCTGCGCCTGCGGGTAGTGGTAGTTGAAGGTCGTCTGCCACAGCGGTCGCAGGTAGGTCATGCGGCTGATGTTGCCTGTGCGAGCCGCATGCAGCCGATGCACCACATCACCATCAAAGCCGGCGCTGACCATCAGCAGGAAGCGACGGTCACCCACCAGCGCGGTGTCCAGAGTTCGCAAATGGCCCTTCGCAATGACCTCAGCGGCGCTGTCACCGCGTTCGGGAATCTTCAGGAATTTGGACAGTAAGTTCTCGGTGCCCAAGGGGAACGGCATCACGGGCACACCGGGAAAGCGATTGATAACGTCAGTCGCCGTGCCGTCTCCGCCCGCCGCCACAATGCACTTCAGATTGCGCCGCGATTCGGGACTCGCCAGATACGAATCCATTCGCTCGCGCCGCGAGAACACGCGCGGCCGCAGTCCCATCCGCCGCAGCGCAGCAATCAATTCCATCAACCGATGCCGCCGCCGCCCGGTTCCGGAATTGGGATTACGTTGAATCGCGACCCACGGCTGATCCATAGCTGACTGCTCTTCGCTGATTGATTCTCGCTCCGGGTGGCACGCCCAGAGCGAAGCGATGGGCGTGGACACTGGCAGGCGACAACCACGCCCTTCCCGAGGGTCAGGGCGTGCCACCCTGCCCGTGGGGCACGTTTCCAACGTGCCTTGAATCAGAGCATTCCGAGCACGATGGAATCCTGCTCCACGTATTCTTCAACAGGCCCTAACTCGGCTGCTTGGCTCGCAGGCCGCCGACGCGGAAGGCTTCGGCCATCGCTTTCGGGACTTCGGCTTCGGCCAGCACCACATGCGCGCGGTTCTCTTCGGTCAACGCACGCATCGTCTGCTCATTGGCCACAGCGAGGGCTCGCTGCTCTTCGGCTTTGGCGCGAGCCACACGCATGTCGGCTTCAGCCTGGTCGGCCTGCAAACGGGCACCGACATTCTCACCGACATCAATGTCTGCAATGTCGATCGACACGATCTCGAACGCCGTCTGCGAATCGAGGCCTTTCTCCAGCACCGCGCGAGCGATCTTCTGAGGATTCGCCAGCACTTCCTTATGGCTGTCCGACGAACCAATCGCGGACACAATGCCTTCACCCACCCGGGCGATGACGGTCTCTTCGGTCGCTCCACCAATCAGCTGAGCGATGTTGGTCCGCACGGTTACGCGAGCTCGAGCCTTTAGCTGAATGCCGTTCTTCGCCACGCCGTCCAGAGTCAACCGGCCGCCACGTTTGGCGTCCGGACAATCGATGACCTTCGGATTCACGCTGGTCTGCACGGCTTCCAGCACGTTACGTCCGGCGAGGTCGATGGCTGCGGCAATGTCCCAGTTCAGGTCGATCTTCGCGCGGTGCGCGGCGATCAACGCCTGCACGCAGCGACGGATGTTGCCGCCGGCCAGGAAGTGAGCTTCCAGGCCCGCCGTGGTGACGTCCGTCAAACCGGCCTGCACGCACATGATCTTGGCGTCCACGATCACATGCGGATTCACCTTTCGCAGCGACATGAAAGCCAGCGTGATCGGATTGATCTGGGCGCGGCTGACGAAAGCCCGCAGCCACAAATTGAAGCACTTCAGGAGCAGGAAGAAGAAGGCGAGACCAAACAAGGCGGCGATACCGCCGACCATCCACAGAATGGCTGTTACCGGATCCACAAGTCATCTCCCTGAGCTGGAACCATCCGTCACTCAACCGGCCTCAATGGCTGCGGCCCTCGCAAAGCAGAACGCCCCGCACAGACCACACCCACTCAAGCGCAGACTTTATAGCGCGGATCACCCGCCGTTTGAAGGTTCCGCCAGATTTGGCCGTCCGATTCCTCTGAACAGCGACGCTGTCAGCCTCGCCACAGTCCTCTGGTGACTGCCTTATTCTTGCAGGAACGGGGTTTGTTCGCGTGGCTCCCGCGGGAGTCGCACGAACTCTTCTGGCCCCAGCCGCACTACTAATGCACGGTTGCCATTCCGTTGCAGGAAGGCCAACGCGCCCTCACGTGTGACACGCGTGCCGGAAAGATCCAGCATTTGCGACGTAAAAACGGGGTTGCCCCTGCTTTGTAACTGGAACTGCTCCAAGCCGGCGTCCGTGATTGCGGTATTGCTCAAGTCCTGGTGTCCCAGTTCTGACATCAGGCTCAACGTTGGCAGGCACCGGTCTGTTATTCGACTGCCTGCCAAAGAAAGCCTCTTGGTATTCGGACAGACTTTCTGGATGGTTGCTACGCCCTCGTCGGTCACCGCGGAATTGATCAGCTCAAGGCCCTTGAGCCGCTCGTGCACCAGTTCTGCAACCCAGTCGTCGGTGACGCTCGCGTCAGTATCAAGTACGACAACTCGCAAGTTGGCGCACTCTCGCAGACTTCGCGCACTGGAAACGGTGAGGTCGTGCGCAGCAACTTCGAGACTACACAACTCCGGTAGCTGAGCGACGGCTTTCAATCCCGCGTCGGTGATCTTTGCGCGCGGCAGATGGAGATACTTCAACGACGGAATACGACCGAGGTTCTCCGTCAAACCGTCATCAATTTCAGGGCTCTCCAAATGCAAATACTCGATCGGCAGGCGTTCCAGGAGAGGTCCTGATCGCGAAGTCAGTCGGGTTTGCTCCAAGTGCAGGTATGTCAACCGGGAAGCCGCACTGAATACGGCAAGCTCAGCGTCGGTGAGCTGGCTATCGACGCAGTGCAGATGACGAAGTGCAGGCCAGCCAGTCGCCGACATGGCGGCATTCGTACTGATCTGACCAGTGAGGGAGAGCACTTCCAACTCAGCCATTTGACTAAGTTCGTGCAGATGCTGTTCATTGAACGGCCCGTGAAGCGAGACCCCCCCGCGGACACCGCCCCTTTGTCGGAGCGCGGCGAGATGCCGGGGTGTCAGGCTCTGCGGCATGTTGAAAGTGAGGTGTTTCAACTGGTGAGCTTCAATCAGCTCCAGCAACGCCTCGTCCGAGAACTTGCAGCTTTCGCCGAATATTACGGCTTCGAGTTCTCCAACGTGTTTAAGCAGGCGCACGATCCGGTCGTCATCGCAGCGCATGGTGATTGCCGTCGTCGACAATTCGTCATGAGCCCAATCCGATGGCAGCATCCGCCCCAGCCAGTTCGGTAACCAGGCAGGAAAACGCGGCGCATGGTCACCGGTCAGATACACTCCATACCTAGCGCGGAAATCTCACAGACTAATGCAAACGAGACGGCTGATTTTGCGTAA
>CAYLTY010000384.1:0-5287 GCA_964386705.1 uncultured Planctomycetaceae bacterium | reverse complement strand
CCGACGGCGTCAGATAATGCGTGTAGAGCGGCAAAACCAACACTGACGCAAAGCGGCTCAGAATCTGGCCGATGGCGTAAATGCCGGAATGCTTCACCAAGTCGTTGGTGGATCGCATGAGTAAACGTGACTCCGACGAATGTTCGACCGCAAACCTGGCAGAGTTTGAAGTCCTGACGTGTGCGAACTGAAATCGCTGCTGGGAAGAGGAGAGTCCTCACAGCAAACAATTCAGTCCGCAGCGTGAGAACAAACATTGCCTTCAATTGTGTCAGAAGTAGTGCAAATCAATTCATTAACTAAGGGATACCGCGGACAATTGACGGTCCAATCACTTTCGTCAGCCAAACCGGCAACTTCTGCCAGGTCCGGATAATCAGATCGAACTTCCCGTTGTTCGGTCGCATGTCGCGGGCGTCGCCTTCGCGGACGTAGTGTTGCCATACGGCCGGCGATTCCGTCGCGCCCCACTGAGCCTTGAACGCATACGTGCCGCTGTCGCGTGAGCTACGACCGAAATCGAACGTGGTCTGCCCTCGTTCGACGGCCCGGCTAAGCAAGTTCCAGTACAGCAGCATGTTGCAGTTGGTGTTGTTGAACTCACGCAACGCACTGGCGCTGGGCACTTCCGTTGAGCCCGGTCCATGCACTAGCAATCCCGAGGCCACGGGTTGACCATTCAGCCGCACCACACAGATCTCTGCTTGCTGCGGGAACTGGTCAAGAATCCCACCGAAGAGTTCTCGATGGAACGGCGGCGTGCCTAGGTCGCGCATGTTGCGGCAGAAGATTTCGTAGAAGTCGCCCAGAACTTCGCGTTGTCCCCACTGCACGCTGAAGGCTTCGTTCTTCTGAGCCTTCCGGATCTGGTTGCGGACCTTCGACTTGATGCCGTCCCAAAGCGCATCCGCCGAACTCGGCAGTTTCAGCCGCATGTGAACCTTGTCGGTAACGGCTTGCACGAGCTGCGGATGATTCAACGCGTGCTCTTGCCGCAGTTCGAGGTACCGCACGTTCAACTGGTCAGCCAGTTGCACCGCGCGATCTACCAAGGCGAACTCAGCTTCCGGACTGTCGGCGACAACCCCCGACGAATTCACATACGGCAGACTCACCAGAAACCGGCCAAAGATCGGGCTGACCACCAGAGCCAGCGGCAAGACGCCGACCAACTGAGTGCCCTCGGTCGCCTGCAAGCAAACGGGTTGATGTTGCAAGCCATGCTCTAACACCCGCAGCCATTGAGCCCGCTGATAGAAACCTTGGTGGCCTTTGCTCGCCAGGTAATCATTCCACGCCGATGGGCTTGATGTGAGTTCCACTCGCACGGGCAGCCGCGCAATTGCCCTCGCTGCTTCTTGTTCACGAACGAGCGTTGAGATTGCGGCTGCTTCTATGGCTTCTAAGTTCGCGAGTGGACTGTCGATTTCAGTGACAACCCCACCACCCACCTGCGTCGCCCCCCTCGCCCCGGGCCACCGGGGAGAGGGGCTGGGGGTGAGGGGCGAAGTGCCCAGCCCTTGGTTTGATAGAAACTCGGTCTCGCCCAATGGTTGTTCTTCACGCGCTCCGTTGACCATCTGGCCGTCGTACCCCGCCCCCCCCCCCCCCCCCCCCCGGGTGCCGGGGGGGGGGGGGACGGCCGGGGGGGGGGGGTGCATGGAGTAAATACTCCCTAGACCCCCGACCCCTCTCCCCGGAGTACCGGGGCGAGGGGAGACGTCAGGATGGGATGGTTCATTGGAGTAATGACTCTCTTCAGCCGCCTCGAACAATCGCACCGGGCGTCCGAGTAACTCGTCATACAGAGCGACCATCTTGTGCATGCGAAAGCGGAAGCTGAACCGGGTCTCGATCGTCTGACGTCCGGCTTGAGCCAGTGACTGCTGCAACGCATCGTTATTCAGCAACCGAGTGAGCGACGAGGCAAGTGCGTTGGCATCGTCGACAGGCACCAGTAACCCATTCTGCTCATCCGAGAGGACTTGCGGGACACCTCCAACAGGTGTTGCGATGGTCGGGATGCCGCAGGCGAAGGCTTCCAGCAGGACATTCGGCAGACCTTCAGCCCGACTGCTCAGCACGAACGCGTCGAGGGCGTTAAACAAGCGTCGCGAATCCGCGACATGGCCGAGCAGGCGAATCTCATTCTGACGACCGAGTTGATCAATCAAACTTTGCAGTTCGTCGCGCAAGCTCCCTTCGCCTGCGATGGCCAACGTTACCGGAGTGCCGGCCTCGATGAGTTGATCGACTGCTCGAATCAGAACATCGAATCCCTTTTCGGGCGACAGTCGACCGACGGCTCCGATCAACGGACGATCGGTCGGCAGGTTGAGTGCCTGCTTGGCCGCCGTGCGATCCGGGTTGGCTTCATAGGCCGAGGCATCAATCGCGTTCTCAATCAAGCTGCAGTTCGAAACCGGAACTCCGGCAGCCAGGCATTCAGCGAGCAGCGTTTCCGACACGCAGACCACGCGTTCATAGCGCCGCAGGCAGGCGCGATCGACGGCGTAATAGAGGTCAGTCTTCTTCGAGTGGTGCACCCAGCCATGCACCGTCGTCACGAGCCGCAGGGGGTGAAAACGGTTCACCAGCAGTCCGAGCGCATTCGATTTGTAGTCGTGTCCGTGCCAGATCTTGATGTTCCGCTCACGGCAGACTTTGACCAGCGCCGATACGACGCTCAGGTCACGAATGCCGCGATCGGGAATCGACAATAACTCGGCACCGAGTTCCGCGGCTCGAGACTTCAAGACCTCGAAGCCGGGATCACCGGGCGGATGCAGATAGGCACACACCGCGTCATAACCAAACTGACGCAGGAAACGCGGCGAGTTGAGAATGGTCTTTTCGGGCCCTCCGCCCGCACCGGTCACAACGCGCACATGCAACACCAATGAGTCGTTCGATTCCACCTGTCAAAGCCCTGTCTTCGCGCCCTGGGAAACGGGCCGTGACGTTCACTGCGCACGGCAAGACGGCGGGATGGCCTCCCGACACCTCGCCTAAGACTTATCACCCGGCAGGTGGCACGCGGACGAAATCCGGACGCAGCACCGTGGTCGTGACAACCCGCTGTTAACACCACTCGGTCAGGGCGAACTGTCACGAGCGATGTCCAGCATTCTTCGAGGCACAACCAGAGCGACCTGACAATCCCACCGGCTGCAACTTTGGAAGGTAGGACGGACAATCCTGTCCGTCATTATTTTCGACGGACAGGATTGTCCGTTCCACATCGTTACCATCGGACGGGCAGATTCATCGAACTCCCGGTTTGACGAGTCGCAGGGTCTTAATCCACACTGCTGACCCACAAAGATTCGTTGATCTATCTGGTCTGCGGCCGATACTTCTTAAGAGTTGATCGCTGCAGACTTCCCGCAATCCTCGCCCCGCCCGCCTCGCTTCCCGCCGACAGTCGCAAAGGACTTTCTCACAATGTTCCAATTCGACCTTGGACTCGCCCGCAATTGCGAAGGACTTAACCGCCGTCAGTTTCTACAGGTAGGCGGTGCTGGCGTTGCCGGGCTGTCGCTGCCCACTCTGCTGCGTGCCGAACAGCAGGCGAAGTCGACCGGAAAGACGCTGGGCGAAGACCTCAATATTATCGTTTTGTGGATGCAGGGCGGCGTTTCCCATCAGGATTCCTTCGATCCGAAACCTAATGCTCCCGCCGAGATCCGTGGCGAGTTCGACGTCATCCAGACCAGTTTGCCGGGTGTGCAGATCTGCGAGCACCTGCCGCGCATGGCTCAGAGTCTCGACAAGTACTCCATCATTCGAAACGGCTATTCGTACAACGGCGGTCACGGCCTCGCGGACGCCTACATGCTGTCGGGCTGGCGATTCAATCCGACGACCGTGTTCCCGTCCTACGGTTCGGTGATCTCGAAGGAACTGGGCTACCGCAACGGCATGCCGCCTTATGTGCAGCTTGGTCCGTGGGTGGATAAGCAGAGCGCGGGTGGCACGGCGGGATACCTCGGCAACGAACATAATCCGTTCGTCGTCAACGACGACCCCAACGCGAACGTCTTCAACATCGACGGCATCACGTTGCCCGGTGGCATGCAGGTATCGCGGTTCAGCCGTCGGCAGCGGATGCTGGAGAAGCTTGACTCGTGGCAACGCAAGGTTGAGCAACAAATCAACGACGTCGGTGCGATGGACGCGTTCTATGAAAAGGCGTTTGGCATCGTGACGTCGCCGCGAGCCAAAGAGGCGTTCGATCTCGGTAAAGAAGACCCGAAGCTGCGAGATAAGTACGGTCGGCATCGCTTTGGCCAGTCTTGTTTGCTCGCTCGCCGCCTGCTGCAGGCTGGCGTGCGGATGGTCAACGTCAGCTTTGGCAGCTGGGACACGCACGCTCAGAACTTCACCTCGCTGAAGCAGCATCTGTTGCCGCCGCTCGATGCGGGTTACTCAGCGCTGCTGGACGATCTGGATCGGCTCGGCATGCTGGAAAAGACAATTGTGCTGTGGCTCGGCGACTTCGGCCGCACGCCCAAGATCAATTCGGCGGCTGGCCGTGATCACTGGGTGGGCTCGATGTCGTTCTGCGTCGGTGGCGGTGGCTTCAAGACTGGCGAGGTCGTCGGCGCCAGCGATCAGTACGCGGAGAATCCGGTCGGGCGCGCTATTGAAGTCGAAGACATTGCTGCGACGATGTACTCACAGCTTGGGTTCAACTTGGAGAAGCACTACTCCAGCCCGGACGGTCGCCCGTTCAAGGTCTCGCCCGAACGAGGTCGGATCTTAAGTGAGTTGCTGACTTAATCTGAGTACGCCATGAGTCTCTCGCTGCAGACGCAAATCAATCGCCGTTCGTTCCTGTCGCGATCCGGAATCGGCTTCGGAGCGACAGCGCTCGGGTTGATGGCCCAGCAGAGCAACAGCTTCGGTGCCGAGCCTCGGGCAACCGGCTTGCCGCATTTCGCGCCGCGCGTGAAGCGGGTTATCTACCTCTATATGTCCGGCGGACCGTCTCAGTTCGAGACGTTCGATTACCGTCCGACACTGGCCAAAATGAATGGCCAGCCGATGCCTGAATCCTTCACCAAGGGCCAGCCGATCGCGCAACTGCAGGGCCAGCGGTTGAAGTGTCAGGGACCGATGGTCCGCTTTCAAAAGCATGGCGAAAGCGGTCAGGAAATCAGCGACTTCATGCCGTGGACCGCAAAGGTCGCGGACGAGCTCTGCATCATCCGCTCGATGGTCACCGAGCAGATCAATCACGATCCCGCTCACACGTTCATGAACACGGGCACGGCGTTGACTGGCC
>CAYLTY010000383.1:0-5405 GCA_964386705.1 uncultured Planctomycetaceae bacterium | reverse complement strand
CACTCGGGTGCGACACACTCGAACATGAACGCGGGTCATGCCGTCACGGAAACCTGATCCGGTCGGGTGAATTCATCGGATTGGGCCGAATTGGGCAGATATGCAGGTTGTGCGGGCGCCTCGGCCCCTAGACTTGAGCCAATTTCCGGATCTGGGCCTCGTCTCTAAAACTTCTCGTGGCGGAACCATCAAGATCCGCTTCGCGAAACCGCCCGAACCGTTTGACCATGGAGTAGCTCACTTTGGATTCTGATTCGTTAAAGAAGATGCTGGAGCAATTGGCTCTCGGAGCCCGCTCCGTCGACAGCGTGCTCGATCTGGTTACCGCCGAGATCAATGACGTCGCGGAAACTTCCGACGCGTGCGTGGATCTGGACCGCCGTCGCCGCTGTGGCTTTCCCGAAGTCGTCTACGGTGCAGGCAAGACTCCCGAATCTATCGTGGCCATCTTTCACGAACTGCGATCTGCCGGGCAGGGCTGCCTGGTTACTCGTGTGAACGCCGAGCAAGCTCAAGCCGTGCAGGCCGCGTTCTCGAACGCTCATTACAATGCGATCGCCCGCACGGTTCGGCTGACAGCCGACAACGCACAAACTGCAGCCGGTCGAGTTGCGGTCGTCTCGGCCGGAACCAGTGACCGTCCCGTCGCTGAAGAAGCACTGGAAACTTTGCGGTGGATGAACTGCGGCGCGGAATTGATTCAAGATGTCGGCGTCGCAGGACCGCAACGCCTGCTGCGTCAGTTGGATCGCCTGCAACGGGCCGATGCGTGCGTGGTCGTGGCGGGAATGGAAGGAGCCTTGGCTTCCGTCGTGGCTGGACATCTGAGCTGCCCGATCTTCGCCGTGCCGACCAGTGTTGGTTACGGAGCCAATCTGGGTGGCCTCGCCGCATTGCTGTCGATGTTGAATAGCTGCGCTGCGAATGTGGCTGTCGTAAATATTGATGCCGGTTTTCGCGCGGGCTATCTCGCGGGCATGGTGGCGCTCAGAATTGCCCAGGCGAGTCAGCGAGTAAATTCCTGACGCATGAATTCCGACTGAAGTCACCGGCATCAGCTTGCTCGCCCCGTCCTGCCCGTTTAAGACCCGTCTCCCGCCCGCCTCGAATCCCGCCTTCTCGCCTCCGCGACTGGAGTTTCGCCGATGCTGTCCCTCCGAAGTTTTTTTGGGCTGAGTATCGCTTTTGCCTCATGGAGCTTGAGTGCAGCGACTTCGTCTGCGGCGGATTCCGCCGAACTTGTCTTCGTCAAGCAATTCGTGACGAAGCACTGCAACGAGTGCCATGGAGCGGACAAGCCGAAGGGCGAAATCTCGTTTGCGGCGGTGAAAGACCGCGCGGCAATCGAGCGTGAACGCAAGCTGTGGGTCAACGTTCGCACGGCGGTCGAACGCTCCAACATGCCGCCTGAAGACAAACCGCAGCCCGAGAAGCAGGAACGTCAGAAATTTCTGGACAGTCTGGACGCCGTCTTCAAGCAGATTGACCGCGAAGCCAAGCCCGATCCTGGCCGAGTCACCATGCGGCGGCTCAATAAGACGGAATACAATAATACTGTGCGTGATCTGGTCGGCATCGACTTCGATCCGGCCGAAGATTTTCCATCCGACGATGTCGGGCACGGCTTCGACAACATCGGTGACGTGCTGACGCTCTCGCCGGTGCTGCTGGAGAGATATGTCGGTGCGGCCGAGTCCATCATGGCGCGAGCCATCATGCCGAATCCTCCCAAGCCGCCGAATCGCGGAGTGGGGACTCAGTACACCGAACCCGCCGGGGCGAATGTGCCCATGAAGAACGGCTATCGAGTCGTGTCGGGCAAAGCAGACGGCCCGCCGATTGAGACCGGCCCGATCTTCACGCGTTACAAGGTTCCGTCGGACGGCCAGTACATCGCCCGGACAGGTCTGTTTATTGAGACGACCGGTACGAAGCCGGTGTATGCGGCGATCCTCGCGGGCTGCGACAAGGGAGCCAAAGGCGCCGCGACGGACGAAGAGATTGCCAAGCTGTCCGGAGCCGCCGCGAAGTCGCTGCAGCCTTGCATCATCCTGAAGACGTTCGAGATCACCGGCCGCGAAGTGAAGGCTGCTCAGCATCTGCAGGTGGACGTTCCGGCTGACATCGGACTCGACAAACTCGCCGTGGCACTAGTGAAACCGGAAGAGGGCGAACCCGAAGCGACCATGCACGTGAAGTACATCTCGCTGGAAGGTCCGCTGGATACTCGCCCGGCAACGCATCGCCGCTTGTTGGCTCATGCTCCCGACAAGACCGGCGCGGATCGCACCCGCGAAGTGCTGACCCGTTTCGTGACTCGCGCGTATCGACGGACGGCGACCGACGACGAGATCAATCGACTGATGGCGTTCGCTGCCGCTCAGGAAGCCGGAGGTGCGAGCTGGGAAGCTGCGATGCAGACCACTCTGCAAGCGGTACTCGTCTCGCCCAAGTTCCTGTTCCGAGTTGAACTGGATTCCAATCCTAATGCTCAGGAAGCGCGTCCGCTCAACGAGTTCCATTTGGCGTCGCGGCTGTCGTACTTCCTGTGGTGCACGATGCCTGATGACGAGTTGCTGGAACTGGCGAAGGCTGGGCAGCTCAGCTCGAAGCTCGACGAGCAAGTCGTTCGCATGTTGAAAGACCCGCGCGCCGAAACACTCGTCGACAACTTTGCGATGCAATGGCTGCAACTGAAGCGCCTGCAGTTGAGTGCTCCCGACAAGCAGCTCTTCCCGGCCTTCAATGACCGTCTGCGCGAAGCGATGACTCAAGAGACGCGACTGTTTCTTAAGGAAGTCCTGCTGAAGGATCACAGCCTGCTGGATTTGATTGACGGCAAGTACTCGTTCCTGAACGAAACGCTCGCGCGGCACTATCGCATCGTTGATACGAACGGCACTCGGCAGGGCCAGAAGCCGGTGCGTGAAGGCGGCCAGCCAATCCGCGGTCGTGAGTTCGTCCGGGTCGACTTTGCTGACGAAGAACGAGGCGGCCTACTGACTCAAGCCAGCATGCTGACCGTGACATCCAACCCCACGCGTACGTCGCCCGTGAAGCGAGGCAAGTGGGTGCTCGAACAATTGCTCGGAGCTCCGCCACCAGCTCCACCGCCGAACGTCCCTGAACTGGAAGCTCAGAAGGAAAAGCTCACTGGCTCACTGCGCCAGCGTATGGAGCAGCACCGTAAGAATCCGGCCTGCGCGAATTGCCATGAGAAGATGGACGCGCTCGGCTTTGCGCTGGAGAACTTCGACGGCATCGGCAACTTCCGCACGAAGGACGGCGAGTTCGATATCGATCCCGCTGGAACACTGCCAACCGGCCAGAGCTTCAAAGGTCCTGCCGAATTGAAGGTGATTCTCAAGCAGGACCACGAACCGTTCACCCGCTGCCTCACCGAGAAGCTGATGATCTACGCTCTCGGTCGCGGCATCGAGTTTTATGATCGCCCAGTCGTAGAGCGCGTCGTCAAAACCGTCAGTGAACGCGATCACAAGTTCATCACGCTGGTGACCGAGATCGTGAAGAGCGAACCCTTCCGCATGCGCCGTGGCGAGTAGTCAGACTCCCTGAACCATAAAGTTTGGACCGCAGAGCACGCAGAGCCAGAGGAGACCGCGGAGATCTGAGCCAAGTTCTCCGCGATCTCCTGAATCTCCGCGCACTCCGCGTTTCAAAAGTCCCAGCGACCTCGTTCGCAGCACCGCCGCCAGCTATACCATCTGGCGGGTTGAAGAATCACCATCGTCGTTTCGCGCTCTAACGAAAGTCACTGCGATGTGTTCCTTGCGTCAATTCGCCGGATGGATGTTGGGTTTGCTGCTGGCTGGTTCAACGGTAGCCATCGCTGCCGAACCAAAGTTTCCAACAGCCGATCAGATCGAAGTGCTGCCGACGGACGCCAAGCAGACTAAGATCGTCCTCATCGCCGGATCGAACGCCTTCAAGCCGGGCGAGCATGAATATGTCGCGGGGTGTGCCCTGCTGGCTGATCTGCTGAAGCAAACGCCCGGAGTCGCCCCTGTGCTGGCTCTGGACTGGCCCAAGAAGCCAGAGACGCTGGCCGGTGCCAAGTCCGTCGTGATGTTGTTCGATGGCGGCGACAAGCACGGTCTGCTCAAGGACGACCGCCTAGCTCAGATCCAGAAGCTGTCCGACAATGGCGTCGGCTTCGTGTGTCTGCATCAGTTGTGTGACGTTCCGAAAGACCTCAGCGAACGCACACGTGGATTCATCGGCGGCACCTTCGAGAAAGGCCATTCGAGCCGCGCTCACTGGATCACCGAGTTCAAAACCTTCGCCGATCACCCCGTCAGCCGTGGAGTGACCCCGTTCAAGATTGATGATGGTTACCTCTTCAAACTGCGTTTCGTGCCCGAAATGAAAGGTATCACTCCCCTGCTGAAGACGGTGTCTCCGAAAGCCGCGTCGCAGGAACTGACCAACGACAGCATCGTCGCCTGGCTCTACGACCGCCCAACCGGCGGCCGCTCCTTCACCTTCACCGGCACGCATCTGCATGCCAGCTACGCCGAAGCCGGTTATCGCCGCTTCCTGGTCAACGGCATCCTGTGGACTGCCGGCGTCGAAATTCCGTCATCCGGCGCACCCGTCAATCTGGCCACTGAAGACGTATCCAAATACCTGAAGCCAGTTGCAGCGACTGCGGCGAAGTAAGTCACGGTGTTGCTGCCAGAGTGCCGTGCGTCGCGTTTCACCATTCCGGAGTGACCTCGTGCAAGGGCGGCGGGCATGTCTCATGTCGCGTTCGTACCGCTGACCGGCTTTCGCCTCCGCGAACGGGAAATGGCGGCATTGGGCATGAGCCTCCCCGGACTTGGCGCTCGTGCAACCGCTGTCGGCCAACTGCCCGCGCTGGGTCTGCTGACACTCGCAGGCGGGCTGCCGGATGGCTGGTCCCGCAGCTATCACCCGGTTGATATCGTATCGGCAGAGCGGATCAACGAGATCGTGGCCACGCGCCCGGATCTCGTCGCCGTGTCGGCGTTAACCGCGTCCGTTCAAGAAGCCTACGAGTTGAGTCGTCGGCTGCGGCAAGAAGGCATCACGACGATTATCGGTGGCCTGCACGCGACGACTTCTCCCGCGGAGGCCAGCCAACATTTTGATTGCGTAGTGACCGGCAATGCGGAGTCGATCTGGCCGACAATCCTGGCAGATCATGATCGCGGAGAACTGCGACCGATCTACAACGCGGCGGATACTCCCGGATCTAACCAGCGGTTTTCAGAGCCCGATAAGTGGCCGTTGCCACGGTTCGACCTGCTCGGTGAAGGTGGCCTGATCAGCCATGCCGTCCCCACGGTAGGCCGTCGGGACCCGCACGCGTCGGAGGGTCCGTCCGCCGTGACCGCGGTGGTCGCCGACACCGCCGCCATCAG
>CAYLTY010000382.1:0-5438 GCA_964386705.1 uncultured Planctomycetaceae bacterium | reverse complement strand
GCCGGCTGAAGGGACGAGTCCGCGACCGAACAGGTTCATCCACACTCGATTCACAATCACTCGCGCGACCAGCGGATGCCGACCGTTCGTGAGGTGCTTCGCAAACGCCAGCCGACGGCCGGTTGTAGGAACTGCCGGATCGTCGTCGGGAATCGGTGCAGGCTCAGGCAGGATGCTGAGATCTCCCGGAACAATGACCTCTCGCGGTTGATTGATGTCACCGCGGTAGAACAAGTGCGTTGGCGGTTTCTGCCCGGGGACTTCGGTCAGGCACGCCACGAAGCTGTCCGCAGGTCGCTTGGCACGAGTCTCCGCGTTGATCTTCTCGTACTTCTTGTTGAAGTCGTTGAGCCGCGCGGGCTCGTAGAGGTACACGCTGCCTCGGTCGACATTCAGACTGGGGTGATCCTTCAGAATCTGGACTTGCTCCGGAGTGCGCTTGTCTGCCGCAGCTTCGCGGGCTGCGCGAGCCAGTGTCTGCCGCTCTTCCGTCAGCTTGCCAACTTCCTTCTCAAAGACTTCTTTGACGATGCCATCCAGTTCGGCGACTCGTTTGCCTTCGATGTCGCGCAGTTCGCCGTCCACCTTCGCGGCCTGCTCGTGTTCGGCCGGCGTCCACATATTGACCAGTCGGGCGGGCGGATTGCGCCAGTTCTTCCAATCCAGAGACGGCTCAAAGATCGATCGAATGCGGTAGTAATCGGATTGTGAAATCGGATCGTAGCGATGAGCGTGGCACTGGGCGCAACCCACCGTGACTCCGAGCACAGACGTCGAAACAATCTTGATGGTCTCGGCTATCACATCGTTTCTGGCGACGTTCTGGTCCACGCCGCCTTCGCCGGTTCCGTCCGGGGCCATTCGCAGAAATCCCGTGGCCGTTAATCGGTCGGCATCTTCCGAACCGAGATTCTGATAAGGCGGTGGCAGCAGTTCATCGCCTGCAAGTTGCTCCACCAGAAACTGGTCGAACGGCTTGTCGCCATTCAGCGAACGAATGACGTAGTCGCGATATCGATAGGCCCACGGACGTTCGCGGTCGTTCTCGGTGTAGCCATCGCTGTCCGCGTAGCCGACGGGATCGAGCCAGTGGCGTGCCCAACGCTCGCCATAAGACGGTGACGAGAGGACTTCATCGACCAGTCGCGAATAGGCTTCAGTCGAGTTATCACCGGCAAAGCGTTCAATCAGTTCCGGTGTCGGTGGCAGGCCAGTCATCGTGAACGACAACCTGCGGACTAGAGTCAATTTGTCAGCCGGTGGAGCTAATGCGAGTCCCTTCTGCTCAAGGGCTTCCAGCAGGAACGCATCAATCGGTGAATCAACCTGATCGACATTCTTCACCTGAGGAAGCGGCGCGCGTTTGACTGGCTGAAAGGCCCAGTAAGCACGTTCCTCGTCGGTCCAGTCCGCACCCGGGATAATCGTCTCGGGCTCCGTCCGAGTCGTCTTCGCACCTTGCTCAATCCAGGTTCGCAGGACCGCCTTCTCTTTATCCGAAATACCTTTCCCGCCCGGCGGCATCTCACCTGCGGCGACGCGTTTCCAGATCAGGCTCTCTTCGACCTTTCCCGGCACAACCGCAGGTCCCGACTCGCCACCTTTCAGCAGCCAGCGAACCAGCCGCACGTCCAGCTTGCCTTCGGGGTTGGGCTCCTCACCGTGACAATGAAAGCAGTGAGCTTTCAGGATGGGTCGCACATGCTTCTCGAAACGCACTTCCGCGACTTCGGCGGCGATGCATGTCGTCCACATCGCCAGCCATCCGACCACCGCCATCAACACGCGCCAACTTCTCATCCAATAACTCCCACCGGAGAAGATGCGATTCGTTCAGAACCTCCACTGTGGCGTATGGTGCAAGAGTCCTTCAATACAAAAGCGGCCGTTGATGGGTTGCGGGGCGATGTCCATTGCGATTGAACTGTGGTTTGCGACGTGCCGTTCTGTTTCGAAGCAGCGGCGGCGGACTTTGATCAGACAACGCGCGGCTCGCTCAGGAGCGTGGGATGTGTTTCACTATCGCTCTGATTGAACGCCCCACCGCGGAGGACCACTGCCGATGAACGGGATGCGAACCGCCGCGATTGTGATCTGCATCTGCCTGCTCAGTTTCAGCAGCATCCGCGCAGCCGGGCCGGTGTTCGAAACGGAAATCGCTCCGCTACTCAAAGTGCGTTGCGTGAAATGCCACGGCCCCAGCAAGCAGGCCGGAAAACTTGATCTCAGCACTCCGGCAAAGATTCTGCGCGGCGGTGAGTCTGGTGCCGCGGTCGCTCCGCATGACCTAGCAGCCAGTCGGTTGTGGGAGCGTGTCGACCAGAACGAGATGCCGCCCGACGATCCTTTAAGTCCTGCGGAACGTCAGAAGCTGAAGGATTGGATCATCGCCGGTGCTCCCGGTCTGAAAGCCGAGCGTCGGACGGCCAACGCTGACGAGCACTGGGCGTTTCGGCGGCTGTACGCTGGGGCAAAGCAGCTTCCGCCGGACGTGAAAGATCGATCGGTGGTGACATCCAGCATCGATCAGTTCATTCAATCGCGACTGGAATCAGCGGGGTTAAGCCTTTCGCCACTTGCGTCCCGGACAACGCTGGCGCGGCGCGTCAGTCTGGTTCTCACCGGCATGCCACCCCGTGCGGAAGAGCTTGAAGGGTTCCTGCAGGACAGTTCGGTCGACGCGTATGAACGGTTCGTTGAGCGTTTGCTGGCCCAGCCCTCGTTCGGCGAGCACTGGGGCAAGTACTGGCTGGATGCGACGGGCTATGCGGACTCAAACGGGTACTTCAACGCAGACACGGATCGTCCGCTGGCTTATCGGTATCGCGACTACGTGATTCGCGCTTTTAATCAGGACATGCCCTTTAATCAGTTCCTGCGCGAGCAACTGGCTGGCGATGAGTTGGCCGGTTTTGTGGTGGGCAATGAGGCAACCGACGAACAGATTGAGTTACTCGAGGCGACGCACTTTCTGCGCAACGGTCAGGACGGAACCGGCGAAAGCGACGGTAACCCGGATGAAGTCCGAGTGGATCGCTACACCGCTTTGGAGTCGTGCCTGCAGAACATCGCGGCTTCGATGCTGGGTCTTACGCTGCAATGCGCGAAGTGCCACGATCACAAGTTCGAGCCTATCACGCAGGCCGACTACTACCGCATGCAGGCGGTTTTCTATCCGGCCTTTCCCGCTGCTCATGCCGACTTGTGGATCAAGCCCAAGGACCGTGTTGTGATGGCTCCGCGCATTGGCGAAACCGAAATCTGGAACGCCCGTAAGACGCAACTGGAAGAGCAACTAGCCAAAGCGCGCGACGAGTGCACCGCGTGGGCCAAACAGAATCGGGTACGCGGAGATACCCTCTTCGAAGACACATTTGATGATTCAACAACGCTGGCTGCCCGCTGGAGTACGACGGCACCGGGTGATGACGTTCCGAGCGGTGCTGTTCCTGTGAACCTCGATTCCACAAACGCGCCCGCGGCGCGCATTTATCGCAAGCAACTGGAGATCATCGAAGGCAGCACTCAAGGCGATAGCTGGATCTCCACCAAGCAATCATTCGACTGGACTCCAGACGCGCCTGGTGCGGCAATTCAAGCCACATTTGATCTGGTCGATCATCGTATTGGACCGGACGGAACCCAGGCACAGCGGATCGGCTACCTGATCGCGACGCATGACTTCAACGATAACAGCGCTGTTGACAACGGCAATTTGCTGATCGACGGCAACCCCGGCGGCGTGACGACGGTGTACTTCGACTACCCCGGGGCTGACGGCAATCGCACGGTGTCCATCGGCGGCACGGGTTATGTGCCGGGCCGCAACTATGGCGTTCGCATCACCAACACAGGCAATGACAAGTTCAAGCTGGAGCATCTGGTCGACGGAGTGCCCGAAGGACAATCTGCCGCGCTGTCAGCGAAGGATTTGCCCGACGGCGGCTTCTCTTTCGAGTACTGCTGCAGTCGCAGCTTCATCGTGGACAACGTCCTTGTCGAAGCTCTGACGGCAGCTACGAAGAAAGAGAATCCCGAACGAGCAAAATTTGAAGAGCAGTTGGCAGACCGTCGCAAGGAATTGGAGCGTCTCAGCCGCCAGACAGAACAGCACGCGCAGCAACGCCCCGGTCGAATCGCATGGGCGAGCGACGTGACGCCTCAGCCGCCGGCAGTGCATCTGCTGACTCGCGGTAACTATGCCCAGCCGGGTGAAGTCGTTGAACCAGCGGGCCTTTCCGCATTGTCGATGGCGGCGAAACTGAAGGTTGCTCAGCAGAAGGAATCCCAAACGACCGGTCGTCGTCTGGCCTGGGTGAACTGGCTGGTGGCTGATGATTCCTCCGCAGCGTCGCTTGTGGCACGCGTGCAGGTGAACCGACTGTGGCAAGGTTGTTTCGGGACTGGCCTCGTCAGCACCCCAGAGAATCTAGGGTTGAGCGGTGCTCCACCGAGCCATCCTGAGTTGCTGGATGCACTGGCCGCGCGGTTCGTCGCATCGGGATGGAGCACCAAAGCGGTGCTGCGGGAGATCGTGTTGTCTCACACCTTCCGCCAGACGAGCGTCGCAAAACCGGCGGCACTCGACCGCGATTCCGGTAACCGTCTCTGGTCCCGCTATCCAGTACGCAGATTAGATGCCGAGGCAATTCGCGATTCGTTACTGGCAGTCAGCGGCAGCCTTAATCCGGTGGTAGGCGGTTCTTACGTGCCCACATCGCGAGACGGAGCGGGTGAGGTTGTGGTCGACGAAGCGAACTTCGGTTCCAAGCGGCGTTCCATCTACCTGCAGCAGCGGCGTACTCAGGTGTTGACGATGCTGCAGGTGTTCGACGCGCCGTCGATTGTGTTCAACAGCACGCGCCGCTCACGCACCACGATGCCTCTGCAATCACTCAGCCTGCTGAACGCCAAGTTCCTTACGAATCGAGCGACGGATCTCGCTACCGGAATCGCCAGTCGCACAAGCGACGACGTCGCGCGGATTGAGGATCTCTACCGAACTTGTTTCAGTCGCCTTCCCACGGCGGATGAAGTCGATGCGGCCCGAGACTTCATTGCGGAGCAATCTTCTATTCTTGGCACTTCTGAAACCACGACGCAGCGCGCCTGGATTGACCTCTGCCACTCGCTGCTGATCAGCAACGAGTTTTTGTATGTCGATTGAGTTCTCGGAACCGACTTCCGCGACCTGTGTCGCACCGACTATCCTCGCCCGTACCAATGCCGGTGGTTTGTCTGGATTGACGGCCTGAATGCGACTGCTCGTGCTTCGGGCTCAATCTGCTGAGGTGGACTGCGATGTTCTCACGCCGACAAATGCTGCAACGCAGCTCGGTTGGGTTTGGTTATCTCGCCCTCGCGTCGTTGCTGGGCGAAGACGCTCAAGCTGCGCCTGCTGATCCCTTACTGCCGAAGACGCCGCATTTTGAACCGCG
>CAYLTY010000381.1:0-5451 GCA_964386705.1 uncultured Planctomycetaceae bacterium | reverse complement strand
TGACCAGCGTGTGCCCGGCATGCTGTGGGCGGTGTTCACGTTCTTCAGCAGCAACAAGTCTCGCGCTACCGAACGATTGGACGAACTGCGCGATCCGTCGTTGCGCAATGGGTCGAAGCTCGCCGGTGACCCTTCCAGCACCATGTCCGTCTTTGAGAAGGCTGCCCCGGCATTGTCGAAGGCCCTGCAACCGAAGTCGGAACTGGAACAGAATTCATTCCGCCTGAAACTGGCCAACGCGGGCTTCAATAACCCGAATGCCGGGCAGATGTTCCTGGCGTCGAAGGTTGCGGGACTGGTGATCTGCCTCGCCATTGGCGGCACGATCGGACTGGTCAATTGGGGCTGGACGTCCAACTGCGTGCTGGCCTGCTGCGGCGCAATTGCGGTCGGCTTCTATGGTCCCGAGATCTGGTTGTGGATGGTGCGCAGCGGTCGCATGGAACGAGTCTTCCTGGCGTTGCCTGATGCTCTCGACTTGCTCGTTGTTTGCGTGGAAGCGGGACTCGGACTGGACGCCGCCATGCGGCGCGTGTCGGAAGAACTCGGCGACACTCATCCGGATGTCTGTCACGAATTCAATATGTGCAACATGCAGTTGCAGATGGGACGTATCCGTCGCGAAGTGCTGCATGACATGGGCCTGCGATCAGGTATTGATGACATGAAGGCTCTGGCCGCGACGCTGATTCACGCGGACAAGTTGGGAACTCCGCTGGCTCAAGCACTGCGTCAGCAGTCGGACATGATGCGTATTCGTCGCCGTCAGATGGCCGAAGAACGTGCTCAAGCGACGTCGGTGAAGATGATCTTCCCGATGGTGCTGTTCATTTTCCCGGGCGTGTTCGTGGTGCTCGTCGGCCCAGCCGCCATCATGATGATGCAGAACCTGTTCAAATAAGCTGCTCGCGGTTGAATATCGCAGGTCAGGGAAGTTGCGCGAACGGCGTCATTTTCGTGGGAATTACGAGTCTTGACGGTCAGGTAGGGTTGCCCTACTTTTCGACCGCGACTGACGCTGAATGAATTTCGGAGCCTTTGTGTGGGCACCGAAGCATCTTCCTTGTTCGGCCGCGGCGATCTGAATAATCCGTCGTGTGGCACTGCTCTGCCACACCGTTTGTTCCGGGTTGTGCCCCTCTTTGCAGTGGCCGCGCCGTGCCGACACAACCCAATTGAGTGATTCATGGCTGACCTGATTCAACCGCACGGTGGCTTGTCCGAACCGGTGTGCCGCACAGTCGGCGCTAATGAAATTGACGCTTTCAAGGCCGAAGCGGCAACGCTAACCAAGGTTCCCGTTTCTTCCGCAGACCTGTCCTCGGTCTATCGCTTTGGCGACGGCACTCTCAGCCCGCTGACCGGCCCAATGTGCTCGAAAACCTACAATCGCGTGCTGGACGAATCGGTCATCGAACACGACGGCAAGCTCTACGCCTGGACGATTCCAATCGCATTTCCGGTCACTGCGGACCTCGCGAAAACCCTCAAGGCTGGCCAGAAGGTCGCCCTGACGAACCCCGCCGGCGACATCGTCGCAACACTCGACGTGAACGACGTTTACGCTTGGCCAAAACTGAAGTACCTGCGATCGGTCTACCTGACGGACCGAGTCGATCACGCCGGCGCGAATATGGTCCTCAAGGACGACGCTGACAAGTCACACCTGATCGGTGGCGAAATCCGCGTGCTGCCTCAGCCGAAGAACCCATCGTTCGGCAAGTACGTGCTGACGCCGCGCGAAGTTCGCAAGCTGCTGGCTGAAAAGGGTTGGAATGCCGTGGTCGCGTTCCAGACTCGCAACCCGCTGCACCGCGCTCACGAGTACGCTCTGGTCTACGGACTGGAATCCCTGCTCCGCGAAGGCTTCAACGCCGGCGCTTGCCTCAACCCGCTGATCGGCGAGGTTAAGGGCGACGACGTAAACGCCGAAATCCGCATGCAGACCTACGAGAAGCTGATCTCCGATCGCGCTCTGGGCGATGGCGACAGCGACGCCGCTCTGTGGGGCCCGCGCAAGGAGTCCGTACCGGATCGCGTCGTACTGCTCGGCTTGGACATCAAGATGTTCTACGCCGGTCCGAAAGAAGCCGTCATGCACGGCATCTACCGCCAGAACATGGGCTACACGCACATCGTCATCGGCCGCAAGCACGCTGACGTACCGTACGCCAACGGCGAAGCGATTTGGGGCGACTTCGACGCTCAAGAGATCTATGGCAAGCTAGGCGGCGATCTGAAGATCAAGCCGGTTAAGGTTGGCTTCGCGGCCTACTACGAATCGATTGGTCGCGTGGATCTCACCGAGCGTCACAAGGACGAAAAGCCTTGGTCCATCAGCGGCAAGGACATCCGCGCCACGCTGCAAAAGGGCGACTTGGTCGATGGCCGCATCATGCGTCCGAGCACCTCGAAGATTCTGTCGGCAGCGATGAAGGTCGGCTAATTCGAGAGATTGCCCAACCAACACTGTTGGGCACGCTTCGAGTCGACACTAAAACTACAGCGAGCGAGCGGCATCAGCCCTCGCTCGCTGTTTTGTTTTTGATAGGCGGCGCTACTGTTCGTATTAAACCAGCAGCGCCGCTCGATTGTCGTCGCTCCCCTCGCCCCGGACGCCGGGGAGAGGGGTCGGGGGTGAGGGGCGGTCGCGACCTTCGTCCCGATTCCAGGCACACGTCCAGTTGATCTCTGTGACCTACATTACTCCCATTGAATCGCCACGATGACTGACCCCAATTCCATCGAACCGACTCCAAACCCGATTGACATGCCGCGCATCGAGCGTGCCGTTCGCGAGATCCTGGCGGCCGTTGGCGAGAACCCCGACCGCGACGGCCTGAAAGAAACACCCGCACGTGTCGCGCGCATGTACGCCGAGATGTTCGGCGGTCTGCACCTCGAACCCGGACGTCACTTGCATCGGGTCTTCGAAGAAACCTACGACGAAATGGTGCTGGTGCGGGACATCAGCTTCAACAGCATGTGCGAGCATCACCTGCTACCGTTCATGGGCGTCGCGCACATTGGCTACGTGCCGAACGGCAAGGTCACCGGCCTCAGCAAGCTAGCGCGAGTCGTTGATGAAGTCTCGCGCCGCCCGCAAGTTCAAGAACGCATGACGCACCAGATCGCGGATCTGATGCAGGAAGAACTGAACGCCAAAGGCGTGATTGTGGTGCTCGAAGCCAGTCACTCATGCATGACCATTCGAGGCATCAAGAAGCCCGGCAGTATCACGGTCACGAGTGCCGTCCGCGGCCTGTTCCGCAGCAACCCATCCAGCCGCGCCGAAGCGATGGCCTTCATCCAGGGTCGCAAGCCGCTGTAACGACTGCGGTTTCAGAGTGTGACAGATATGTAGGTCGAACATCCTGCCCGACAGCCGGACAAGATTGTCCGGCCTACTACGAAAAATCGCTGAGCAATCGCCTCACGAAGCTACTTCACTTCCTTGAACTGGATGTTGCGCCAACGCACTTGATACGGCCCGGTTCCGGCCTTGATGCCGTGCACCTGCAGGCCGATGAAGCCGGACTTCATTCCGGACTTTTCTTCCTTGAAATCAGCAACTGGCACGCCGTTGATCCACGTCTGAATGTGCGGGCCAACAGCCTTCACGTGGTACTTGTTCCACTCGCCCTTCTTGAACGCGTTCTTGGCGGCTTCGTCCTTCATCTCGGGCGTCAGCCACCCGGTGTCGAGTGACTCGCCATAGACATAACCCGCCGTGCCATTAGTCGCGATCTCGACCTGAGGTCCGTGCACGCGTCCGTTCTTCTTGTCGGGATCACTGACCGAGCGGATCTGCACTCCCGAGTTCAACTCATCATCGACCAGCACCTCAAACTTCAGCTCAAAGTCCGCGTAGTCCTTCTCGGTGCAGAGGAACGAGTTCGGGCTGCCTTCGTTGGTCTTGCCGATGATGGTGCTATCTTCGACGCGGTAGGTCGCGGTGCCATTCTTCTGTTTCCAGCCCGTGAGATCCTTGCCGTTGAACAGCGGCTTGAAACCCTCGTCCTCGGCGGCCTGAGCAGCCAGCGCGAAACAGAGACTGCCAAGGGCAGCCAGACGCAGCGTGGAACGAATCATTGATGAGTTCTCCTGTTTGAGTTTTATTGAGAGACAGAAATCGAACCGATTACTTCTGCTTCGCGAGCAAGTCCAGCACGTCTTGAGGGACCACCGGCATATCGGTCTTCGGACGCTCGGTGAAGGCATTCAGCTTGGTGTGTTCGTTCTTCGTTTCCCCGCCAGTGGCGAGGAAGAAGAGATCACCGTGGATTCCGGAATCGATGTTCGTCACCGGGTTGCCATCGCCGGTGAAGCGAGCGCGATCCAGAGACTTCCATTCTCCAGACAGGTCGCGAATCCAGCCGTTGCCAAACGACGCCACTCGCGGCTTGGTCGTCGACACGCGGTCGCGTTTGAAGTCTTCTACGAAGGAGTAGTACCCCTTGAGTTGCCGCTTGGTCGCCACCGTCGAGAACGTAACGAGGTGCTTCCATTCCTTCTTCTCTGGCATGAAGAAATAACCCGAGAACGCTGACCGTCCATCGACCGTCTTTGACGTCACCAGAAAGCGGTAGGTCTCTCCGATCTTCCAGTCGTAGTCGAAGAACGACTGACCACCGGTGCCCTCGCCGCCGAACCGCTTCGCCCTAACTTCGGGATCGTGGTAGACAACTTGAACCTGTTTGTCCTTGTCGACAAATTTGGGGTCATTCTGAATCCCCGGATCCCACACGGAAAACAGCACCACCTTCTTGCTGTTGGCCAGTTCCTGGATCCCGAAGTACCCCACATTGAAACCGCAAACCATGAAGTACGAGCCGGGAGCGGATTGCTCGACCTTGGCCTCGCAGTAGAAGGTATCACCTTCGGAACCTGGGTAACCCAGATGAACTGAGCGACACGCGATCCCCTCCAGCTTCTCGTCCGCGAGTGCGGTCTTGAACAACGCCGTAGAAAACATCAGCAAACAAGTACACACACAAACCAGACGCATCGATATTCTCCAGTCGAAGAATTTCCCGCGGATGTCCGAACGAGTTCAGGTTGGATTCAACTGTCGGGCGGGATTGTGCCGTTTCCTATTCCGTGGGCGAATTCTGGCAATCCCGGTAGACCTTGCCGGTTGTAGGGCTCGCCGATGAACTCTGACCGGTCACCTTGGCGCAATGCCTGAAGTTCGTCGGAGTCCAGAATTTCCGAGCGATGAGTTTATCCTGAACCGAGCGTGAGACGTACTGAGTCGGTCACTCTGGCGGAGCCGGATCGCGGCGCCGTGGTCGGACCGTGTGACCAGATTGAAAGCATTTTACTGTGATGGTCGCGGCGATAAGACATGGATGGTCTGTAGTCCTCACCTGCCTGGGTGCCGCGCTGCTCTGCGCTCTGTTCACGCCGCTAATGGCGTTTGCCGTCGAACCGAAGCCGTCAATCACCAAA
>CAYLTY010000380.1:0-5471 GCA_964386705.1 uncultured Planctomycetaceae bacterium | reverse complement strand
TTCGACATCGAAATTGCTGTCAATGACTTCAGCCAGTCCCAGTTCCTGAATGAGCAGCGAGTGCTCGCGATTACCCTTCGTGCTGCTGTCCGTCAGACGAACTACTGCCGAACCACCAACCGCCAGGCCCGCGCGACCGTTCTCCACCAGTTGCACACGATCCAGTTGCACTGTCCTGGCCAGATCGTGGACGTTCACGCCATCCAGGCGGAAGTGCCGAATGGTGAGATCAGAAACTCGTACGTGCTTCGCGGCATAAATGGTAATACCGCAGTCATGTGAACCGACGCCCAACGGAAGCTGGCGCGGATCGACATACGGCGGTGTCCGGAGATAGATACGACTTTTCCAGGCGCACCACTGGTTCGGTTCCAATTCCGGCAATTCGGTCCAGGTTTCGCCCTCCGCAGGCTTCAGCTCCGACAGCAGGTTTTCGCCGCTGATCAGCACATAATGCCCCTTGCGCCAGGGCTTCAGCATCCACAGGTCTTTGCCGACTTCGCGCCAGGCGCCCTCGGGGATGCCAATCGCACCGGACAGCACCGCGCCGTTGCCCTGAATCTCAAACGGTCGCTCGGCCACACCGCTGAAACGCGAACCGACCAGACTGATCGATTCAAAGTAGGGCATGCCCGTGTTGGCCAGCGAGATCGTGTCAGACGCCTCGACCAGTTGCATCGCCCGGCGGATCGTCTTTACGGGGCCCGTCGCTTTGTCATCGGCCTTGTCGATCCGGCCATCGCTGGCGTCCTGCCCCACCCGGTTGTTGACGTAGATCACCTTGGCCTGCGCCGCCGATGACGTCAACACCAGGCTCAACAACGAGAAGCAGACGACACGAAGGCGTGCCATAGTTCGCTCCGAAACGCAGCAGATGAAGTCGCAGGAAGAACGCGGAGAATTGTCGGCGCAACAGGCGACAATACGCCACTTCAGACATCGGCCAGAGCGAAGCGGGACTCTGAGCCGACGTCCGATTCCGGGTTCAGTTCGAGTGGACCTGGTACGGCAATGCTTGTCCGGCAAGGCCTGCCGCCAGATTCTCGACGGTCATCTCGATCATGCGGCGTCGGGTCTTGTGTGCGGCACTCCCCAGATGCGGCGCAATCACCAGATTCGACAATTTCAGCAGCGGATGATCGCGCGGCAGTGGCTCCGGGTCTGTGACGTCTAAGGCTGCGCTACGGATTCGTCCGGCTTTGAGGATTTCGTAGAGATCACTCGTCACAACGACCGGACCGCGCGCCATGTTGATCAGCGTCGCCGTCGGCTTCATCAGTTCCAGTTCGCGCCGACCAATCAAGCCCGTGGTGTCCTTCGTCAACGGACAGTTCAGCGCGACGAAGTCAGATTCGCGCAGCAGATCATCCAGCGAACGATACTGAGCTCCATAGTCACGCTCAGCCGCTTCGTCGCGCTTGCGATTGTGATACAGCAGCGGCATATCGAACGCGCGAGCCCGCTTCGCTACCTGCTTGCCGATCCGCCCCATGCCGACGATGCCCAGAGTGCACGTGCTGACTTCGTGACCGATCATGATCGATGGGTCATAGTGCACGAACTCAGGACCGCGTGCGAACGCGTCACCAGTCACGATGTTGCGCGCGGACGCCAGCAGCAGCGCCATCGTCATGTCGGCCGTTGCGGCATCCAGACAACCCGGAGTGTTGCCGACGGGAATGTTGCGAGCCTTCGCCGCTGCGACATCAATGTGGTCCACGCCGACGCCGTGATTGCTGACGATCTTCAAGTGCGGCATGCGATCCATCAGCGGACCGTCCACGCGGGGGTGACCATAAGTGATCACGCCCACGCAGGTCGCCAGCGCCTCGGAGCCCTCCGACGTGTCCCATTCGTAGACTCGATAACCGTTGCCCAGCAGGTCCAGCAGCGGTTGCGGAAGTCCGTCGCCCATGATTGGTATCGCCGACATTGAAAGACTCCTGAAGGTGCAAGGTCATCAGAGGAAACGAAAAACGCCGGAGGCGGCATTCCTGATCCAGCCCGCAAAGTCGGACAGTATGGGTGAATCAGCGCGCGGTCGAATGACGAAACATATTGTCGTCTCAGCCGGGTGAAAGCGTGTCTCGACTTGGAGCCGACACCACCGGGCATTCCCGGTCTCTTGCGAACAGAGTTTTGTTATGGCGTTGCTGTCGCGACCACAACGAATGCCGCTGGTCGTGGCAATCCTGGCAACCATTACCGGTTGTTCCGGCACGTCGCGCTGCTGGAACCCCCTCCTTCAAAGTGCCGCTCCGCACTGCACATCCACGCTGCCGCCATCCCTGGCCTTGCGCGTCAGTCCGCAGCCGCTGCCTCCCATTACCGAACCGGTCGTTCCGCCACGTCCGCTGACGACAGTTGAGAAACTCAAAGCCGCCGGACCCAAATGGTCCACGATCGGCGAGTCCGTGGAAGAACGTCCCATCGAGGCCACCGCTATCGGAACCGGACCGCGGCGCATTCTGTTCATCGGCGGCATTCACGGCGATGAGCCCGAAGGCTTGCCCGTGATGGAATGGTTCACGGAAGAGATGTGGAATGACGCGTCGCTGACCAGCGGCACGACGGTGGTCGTCGTGAAGAACCTGAACCCGGACGGCACAGCGGGCAAGACGCGCGGCAATAAGCACGGAGTCGACCTGAAC
Source organism: uncultured Planctomycetaceae bacterium (assembly GCA_964386705.1). Taxonomy (GTDB): domain Bacteria; phylum Planctomycetota; class Planctomycetia; order Planctomycetales; family Planctomycetaceae; genus AM-0621. Next base: position 2,820 of record CAYLTY010000380.1, on the reverse strand, counting down.
CGCAACTTCCCGGCGAAGAACTGGGAGTCCACGGTCAAGACGCCGCGCTTCAATCCCGGGCCGCATCCCGAAAGCGAACCGGAAACGCGAGTTGCCGTGCAACTGATCCGCGAGTTCGAGCCGCACCGCATGCTCGTGATGCACGCGACTGTCGGTCGTCCGATGAACAACTACGACGGCCCCGCGAAGGCACTGGCCCGTCGCATGAGCCAGTTCAACAAGTACGCGGTCACCGAAACGATCGGCTACCCGACCCCCGGCTCGCTGGGCAATTGGGCGGGCAACGACTTGAAGATCCCGATCATCACGCTCGAGTTCCCCCGCAAGGTCAGCCCCGACCGCGCCTGGGAAACCAACAAAATCGCCCTGCGCCAAATGCTCGCCGAAGGCGAAGACGATGAAGCCCAATAGGACCGCTCAAAGAATCGCGGTCAGGTGATACCAATCGCACCGACCTTGCCGGTTTTGCACATCGTTCTTTCGTTGAGTTCCACTTCGTCGCAGATTCATTCGACACAGTCCGAGCTAGGTTTCAGACGGCATTTTCTGACCGTCTTTCTCCAACCGCCGAGGCTGCTCGATGGTTTCTTCATCAGCACCGCGATCCAAGCATCTGGCCATCTGCTTCGCCAGCACGATCTTCACCAGCGCGTTCCTGCTCTTTCAGGTGCAGCCGCTGATCAGCAAGTACATTCTGCCGTGGTTCGGTGGCAGCCCGACCGTGTGGAGCACCTGCATGCTCTTCTTTCAGGTCGTGCTGTTTGGAGGGTATGTCTACGCGCACCTGCTGACGACATACCTCAACCCCCGCTGGCAGGCGGCTCTACACTGTGCACTCGTCGTGACTGCCGCGGCTATGTTGCCCATCACTCCCGATGCCAGTTGGAAGCCAGATGGAGCTGCTGATCCGACGTGGCGGATTGTTTCGTTGCTGACGTGCTGCGTGGGCTTGCCGTACTTCATCCTGTCATCGACGGGACCGTTACTGCAGCGCTGGTTCAGCGTGCAGTTGCCGGGCGCTTCGCCGTATCGGCTGTATGCGTTGTCGAACATTGGATCGCTGCTAGCGTTGATCTCATACCCGTTCGCGTTTGAGCCCGTCTTAAGTTCGCCTGCTCAAGCCGATCTCTGGTCGTGGGGCTTTCGAACCTTCGCCGTGCTGTGCGGCTGCTGTGCGATCGGCTTGCTGAAGCAGCCTGCGCTGGCTGATACGATGACTTCAACAGCGAGCGAGGCAACAACAGAGGCAGCACCGACCTGGGCCGATCGAGCGATGTGGGTCGGACTGGCTCTGGTCGCCTCATTGATGCTGCTGGCGACCACCAATCAGGTCTGCCTGGACGTTGCTACGGTTCCTTTCCTGTGGATCCTGCCGCTGACGATCTATCTGCTGTCGTTCATTCTGTGCTTCGACGCGGATCGCTGGTACTCGCGCAAGTGGTACGTCGTGCTGCTGGCCTTGTCGCTGCTGGGAGTCATCCGCACGCTGCTGACCGGTGCCGCCGTGTCCATCGTCCTGCAGGTGATGACCTATCTCAGCGCGCTCTACTTCTGCTGCATGGTGTGCCATGGCGAACTGGCCAAGCAGCGTCCCAGCCCGCGCTATCTGACATCGTTCTATTTGTTGATCTCACTGGGTGGAGCAGGCGGCGGCTTGTTCGTGGGAGTGCTCGCACCGGCCGTGTTCCCGGCATACTGGGAGCTGCATATCGGCATCGTCGCCTGCCTGATCGCGACGCTGGCCGTGTTCTTTCGCGATAAAGCGAGTGTGCTCTATCACGGTCAATCGCGACCGGCGTGGATCGGCTTGCTGGTCTGGTCCGGCCTGCTGGTGCATGCGTTGCAGACCCACGCTCGCGAAGCTGTGAGTTCCGCACTGGCAGTGACTCGCAACTTCTACGGCGTGCTGCGAATTGTGGATGAGCAACCGGCTGGAACAGCTCCGGCTCATCGCGGTATGTATCACGGCAGCATTCTGCACGGCGTCCAGTTCCTGGAACCGGAACACAAACGCAATCCGACCACTTACTACGGTGAGCAATCCGGGGCCGGGCTGGCCTTGCGGTTTCATCGCACGAACTCACCGAGACATATCGGAGTCGTCGGGCTCGGCGTGGGCACTCTGGCAACGTACGGTCAGAAGGATGATCGCCTGCGGTTCTACGAGATTAATCCCGACGTTATTACACTGGCTCAGCAGTATTTTACTTATTTGTCCGACTCGCCCGCGAAATCGACAATGGTGCTGGGCGATGCGCGGCTGTCATTGGAACAGGAACCGAATAACCAGTTCGACGTGCTGGTGCTGGATGCCTTTTCGGGAGACGCCATCCCCACGCACTTGCTGACGCGCGAAGCCGGGCAACTCTATACCCGGCATCTGAAGCCCGACGGCATTCTGTGCGTGCACATCTCCAACCTGCACTTCGACCTGCGACCCGTCGTACTGGGACTGGCTCGCGACCTCGGTATGCAGGCCACTTGCGTCGAAGCCCCCGCCGACGAATCACGCGGCCAGCTGATGTGCCACTGGATGCTGCTGACCCGCGAAGCCTTGCCGCCGGAATTGCTGAACGACGCTCACGAAGTCGAAGGTCTGCCCAGCAAGTCTATTCAATGGACCGACGAGTGGAGCAACCTGCTGTCGGTGCTACGTTAGCAGCCGAGATCCTCGTTGTGGCCGGTCTCTGACCGAGCCACAACGAACGAACCCTGAGCCGCAACGCGCTAGCGGCGGGTGGTTGGTGCGTCGAGAACCGACAAGCCCAGAAACGGCGGCCGGGGCCTCGCCACACACGTCGCCGTATCAAACTTGCGGAA
>CAYLTY010000379.1:0-5488 GCA_964386705.1 uncultured Planctomycetaceae bacterium | reverse complement strand
TGCTCTAACTCCCGGCTCGGCAGGAGCCTCGCCCTCCCAATATGGTCGGACTTTGCCGGTCCAAAAACGAAAAAGGCTCCCGAAGTCCAAGGAGACTCCGGGAGCCAACGAGCGCTTCCATTCAATTTCGAATTACTGCTGTCCGCCGCCACCGGCCAGTTGGCCGAGCTTCAGGACACCTTCCTGGATCTCGAAGTGAACCTTCACGCCACGTGGCTGAGATTCGACTTCCAGGACAATCTCGTCATGGCCGTCTTCGAGAATCTCTACCGCCTTGTCGATCATGGCAGCGTTGGAATCGTCCTTGAAGAGCGGCAGAGCTGCTCCCAGTCCAATGCTGAACGAGATCGGTGCGGCTTCAGAGTCCTCATCGGCTTCCACGTCCAGAGCGGCCTTCACACCGTTGAGGGCTTGTGAACCGAACGAGAACACGATGCGGTCACTGTCGATCGCAAAGTTCAGAGCCGAGTTACCAAACAATTTCTTGGCTTGAGGATCAGCGATCTTTGGTGTCAGGGCATGAATCGCGACTTCGTTGTGCTCGGCCGCATTCAACTTCAGATCAGGATCCTCAGACTTCCCGGCCAGTGCTTCGAAGAGTTCCGACAGGTCATCGCCGTTGGCAACTCCCAGGGCACCAACCAACTGCAGCTTGCCGCGACGGTTGTTCGCGACGATACCAAAGTCGATCGCCGCTCCGCTGAAGGCTTCCTTCAGCGCGTTCGCGACCTTGCGAGCTTCCTTCTCGTCCTTCTTGTTACCCTTCGACGAAGCTTCCTTGAAGCCTTCCTCAAACGCTGAGGAGAACCCCTTCCGCAGTTCTTCAGAAACCGGAGCCGCCACAATCAAGCTGGCCACAGTGTCATCCGTCACCAGGTCCGAGAACGCACTCTTCACTTTGCTGTAGCTATCGAGCGATGCGGCCAGAGGTGTGCCTCGGCGAGCCGTCAACGACGTATCAATGGCTACAAACTTCTCTTTGGAATCGATGTCGATGCTGATCGAGTAACGAGCCGTATCGGTGATCAGACTCTTCACCAGAGCGATACCAATCTCCTGACCGATGCGCTCGCCTTCATTAGCGGGTTCCTTCGCACGTCCCCCCTGCTCCGCGCCAATCAGCGCCTGGTCCTTGAACTTCTTCGGAATCTTCTCGACGTCGATCTCAAACGCGATGTCCGCCTTGGACTTCACCAGCAGCGCTGGCTTCGGCAGGTCATCCAATCCGGCGGGGTTGGGTGACAGGAAGTACCACTCGCCGTCATCAATCCCGAACAGCGGGTTGCCATTCGGCAACGCGTACTCAGTGATCCCTTCTTTGGTCTCCTTCTTCTCGAAGATCTTGCCCAGCGTTCCGGCGAACTGCTTGCGGTTCTTGACCGGCACAAAGACCACCGGCATGTCCGGATCGCCGGACTCATTCAAGGACATGAAGGCACCGATCGGACGATCGGGATCGAGACCTTCCAGCTCCTGACCGCCAGTGAACTGATTCAGGCCACCCAGCAACAGTGCTGGCAGAGCGGGCTGACCGACGGTCTCACCCAGGTAGGTCGCATCCGCAACCAACTCATTCAAGCTCTTGACCGACACAACAATGATCGGGTCTGCGGCACGGACCCAACTCCCTGTTGCCAGCGCTCCAACGAACGCTACTCCCATCAACCACCGACGACTGATCGCACTCAACTTCATAGCACCTCCTACTGGCAGAATTTCCAAGCCCGCGGTGTATTCACCTGACCCGCAGACGGTTGGCCCACGTCTGTCTGAAAGGTCGCTGATTCGGGAACGATTCGCAGTCCCGAAGTCGAACGAGCGCGGCAAACACTACCAGCGCTTTCGGAGTTCGTTCAGGGGCTGATTGGCCCTTCGCTAACGAATTACGACAATCGTCGAACGCCTCGCCGCAGACCCACTGTGACCCGGCAGGTCTCGCAACAGGCGGATGCAATCACCGTTTCTGACAGCTGAACGATTATCGCCGACAGCCCGCCGCGCGCACCGGTCGCGTAAACCTTGCGGCGGCTGATGAGCGTTCGGTGCACGACAATAGTGGCGGCACCGAACACTCCCGCTAACCCCTGATCCCCAACCCCTAACCCTTCAAACTGCGTCCGGCTCGGGATGCTTCCACGGAGCACGGTAGGGTCGGCGCAACAGCTTGTTGGCCTCAGCGTCACCGGGAACCTGATGCGTCGCAGGATCGAACTTCAGCGAGCGATCCAACTGTTGAGACAGGTTGGCGAGGATGCAGGCCGTTGTGGAAATGTGACCCTGCTCGATGTCCGCAACGGGCTTGCCGCGCGTCTCGATCGCCTTGAGTAGATCTTTCATGTGGTACCGGATCGCCGGGGCGACGTGCCGTTCCAGATCCTTCTCGGTCTTGTCTTCCGGAAACTGCTCAAGTTCCATCGTGACGTCGCGATGCACGGTTTCGCCCTGCCCCATAGGGATGAAGTCGTAGCCGTTCACACTGACCTTCAGAGTACCCTTATCGCCGTAGAACGTCGCGCCCCACGGATACTTCGGATCGGGCGAACTTCCCCACGTGCGATGCTGCCAGACGACGTTCAGCTCAGGGAACTCAAAGGTCGCCGTCTGAGTATCCGTAATGTTCGAGCGGCTGGCCTTGTCCATCAGAATGCCGCCCGTCGACGAAACTGTTGTCGGCCATCCCAAGTTCATCATCCAGCGGACCATGTCGAGCATGTGAATACACATGTCGCCCACAATGCCGTTGCCGTACTCCATGAACGCTCGCCAACTTCGCGGATGGACCAACTTGTTAAATGGAATCTTCGGAGCTGGCCCGGCCCACATCTCGTAGTCCAGATGCTCGGGCGGCGCGATGTCCGGCGGATTCTCGCGGGCGCGCATGTGGTAGTAGCAGTAGATCTCGACGAGCGCGATCTTGCCGAGTTTGCCTTCGTTGAGGAACCGGTCACGAGCTTCAGCCAGATGCGGTGTGCTGCGACGTTGAGTCCCGACCTGCACGACCCGCTTGTACTTGCGAGCCGCCGCCAGCATCGACTGTCCTTCGACAATGTCGACGCCAATCGGCTTCTGAACGTAGATGTCCGCACCGGCTTTGCAGGCTTCAATCATCGGTAGTGCGTGCCAGTGATCCGGCGTCGCGATCAGCACGATGTCGAGATCCTTCTCCTTCAGCATCTCGCGATAGTCACCATAGGTGCGCGGCTTCTTCTTCGAGACCTGCCGCTGCGAAACAATGTCCGCCGCTTCAGCGACCATCTGCTTGTCGACGTCGCACAACGAAACGACTTCAACGGGCGCGACTTGAATCAGTCGCAGCAGGTCGGCCTTGCCGTACCAACCCGTGCCAATCAGCCCCACGCGCGGAGCCTTCTTGCTGTCCGCTGACTCGGCTGCGTAGGTCCCCGCTGCCAGAGATGCCAAACCCAATCCGCTGGTGGAAAGAAAATTGCGACGATGCATAGATCACTCCTCAAATCCAGAGAGCGTGCCGGATGAATGGATCAGACTCATGCCACGCACATTAGCGCAGCTCGTTGCTCTCGACCATCAGGAAGCCAGTGCCGGATGCACGAGCAAAGCGGATCGCCGTGCCAAAGGCGCCAGGATTATTCATCATGAATTCAGAAAAACGACAACACAACGACATCCTGCTGTGTCTATCGCTCGTTCCGACGCCATCCTCTGTGACTGAAATCTGATGGCGCCACGCCATCCTCTCCCTTGGTGTCCGTAGATGTCCTCTAAACAATCAAAGTGGCCAAGCAGCTCGATCTGCCTGGCGGCAGAGTCGTTTGATGTCGAATCGCTGGCCGGAAGAATCTACCAGCGAACGTGCCGCGTAGATTTCTCAGAGCCCGGGTTTTGCCTCGTCAATGCAAGTCGTTCATTGGACTCCGTCAGCTTTCGACGCCTGATGGTAGACCTCAAGCAAGCGTTGGCGCGGATTCACGAGTCGGTTCGTGGCCAGACTTTGACCTATCTCTCGGCGGCTCGCTTTGATCAGCAGACGACGACGCGGCCGCACCTCGACGGCGGCCCGCCGGAGTGCTTCCTGATGCTGGGCTACGAACCGACCGAAGTGGATTCGGAACTGGAGATTTCAGACTACACGAAGTGCGCGTTCGACCTCGGTCTGTCTCCTCAAGAGTTCATGGCCCGGCACAACCCGATGTTTCACGCTGGCTATGAATTGCTGCGCCCCTACGCCACTCGCATCCCATGCTTCGCGAAAGCAGCGTTCCAGATCATTTGCATCAACAATTCATCGACCGAGGTCTCGCGTGAAAATCCAACGTGGCAAGGCACACTCCACACTGCCACCATCCTGACGCCCGATGAGTCCAAGCGGCGCATTATCAATTCGACGATGATTGCGTCGGTGCCCATCGGGACACCCGATCTGGTTACTGAGACTCAATTGCAGGACTTCATTCGTACTTCTGTCGTTCGGCGAAGAGGCTATGACAAGGCTCATCTCGACGACGATGCGTGAGACTGCAACGGGGCTTCTAGCGCCGGCTTCCCAGAACACATCGACCTGCAAATGATCGGTGGGTTTCAAACCGGAAAGCACTCTACAATGCATTCCTACTAGGCAGAGTTCCATGCTCAGCCTTAGTTGTGATTCATCTTTCTCCATCTTGAATTCGTCGCGACACGTTTATGAAAACTCTGGCACCGCAGTTGGCGGCTCTTGTTTTTGATTATGGCAACACACTGGTCGAGTTCGGTCCCGATCAAGTGGCGCATTGCGATCGCGCGTTGAGCGGCGCGCTGCAGGAGATGTTCGGCCCGCACAGTTTTGACAGACTCTGCGAGATTCAGCATCGCGAACGACGTTCGCCCTACGCGGGCGAGTTCCGCGAGCATGACCTGCGAGACATCACTCGCAGTCTGGTACGGCAACTGTATGAGAACGTCGACATCACGACCGAGCAGGTGCAGCGGCTGCTCGACGTGCGTTTCGAAGCCATGACATCGGCAGTGCGCTGCGACAGTCATGTGCTGGAGTTGCTGGGGCGACTCGCGCAGCGATACCGGTTGGGACTGATCTCCAATTACCCCTGCAGCCGGTCCATCAAACACAGCCTGCAAGAGCACAAGCTGGCCGAGTTCTTCGACGTGGTGGTAGTCTCGGCGGACGTCGGGCATGTGAAGCCGCATCCGAAGCTGTTTGAGGCGGTGCTCAAGGAGCTTGATGTGCAGGCCGACGCAACGTTGTTCGTCGGTGACAACTGGCTCGGAGACATTCAGGGTGCGAAGCGCATCGGCATGAAGGCGGCCTGGACGACGCAGTACGTGCCTTACGAACGCTTCGACAAGCAACCTGGCGATCACGAAGCGGACGTCATTATTCAACACATTCTCGATCTGCACCAACTTCTGCCAGACGCCTGATGTAGTTCAGCGCCACGGAGTGTTTTAGCTCGAAGCTGGCGGTGGTAATACGCTTCGCAGAAAATAACCGCGCGAAGCTGAAACGCAGTTC
>CAYLTY010000378.1:0-5532 GCA_964386705.1 uncultured Planctomycetaceae bacterium | reverse complement strand
TTTGGGGGGCCAGGGGCTTCGCGTGTGCCGTCTTGGGGCATGGGCAGCGCGTGGGCCACCCCAATTCCTTTATGTAACAGAGCACCACGATTGGCCCTCGAGAATTCTCAGCGACCACCCGGAGTGGATTTCGAGCCGGAACCGTCGCGCGGCTTTCCCTGCCAGTCGTACGGCCAGGGAGTCGTCGATGTGAAGAAGTCAGAGTGCAAACGGATGAGCCGTAGATCCTTGCCGTCGCCCGTGTCGTTTCGCGAACCACCCCCGTAGAACAGATAGCCGACATTGTCGACGAACGTCAGGGAATGCTGCAGGAAGCCATCGTTACCGTCGGGGGCAAAGCCGATCAGCCGAAAGTTGTCCCAGGTTCGGCCGCCGTCGCGACTGATCAGCGAAGCGAGCTGGCGGCGATCTTTCGCGGTCTTACCCGGGTACCAGGAATGCACAACGGCCGCCAGCGTGTTGCCATCGGGCAGCACGACGAGTTTGGGAGGATTGTCGCCACCGCCAAGCGGCAACACGGCCTCTGTCTTTTCCCAGGTAACGCCGTTGTCGTTCGAGAAGCTCAAGCGGTAGAAGGGCCATTTGTGGCGGCTAATAAATACAAGCCGCCCATCACCCAGGTGGGCCAGGGCCGCTTCTCCGAGCCGTTTGCCGGCGACACTTCCCAACTCCCGCCACGTGCCGCCATGATCGTCAGAACCGTAGATCTTCGCGACGCCGCTGAAGTCGGAAAGTGCTTCGATTAGGCGGCCCTTGTCGCCAACAATGAGCGTGTGATTATTCGCCGACAGAGGACCGATATCGACCGGACTACTCCAAGTGTTGCCTTCGTCTGCCGATGCGACAAATTGTCGATGGCGGTCGACGATCACTCCCTTTTCATCGCACGTCCAACGACTGAAGGCCATTCCCAAGCGACCGTCCCGCATGCGGACAAGGGCGGATTTTCCGAATACCGTTTGAGCGTTACCACCAAAGAGCAGCCTGGCATCTAACCAGCCCGTGCGGCCATCGCGCGAGGTGCGCAGCCAGATCGATTCACCGGCATGATTCTTCCGCTTCTCCGCGTTGCCGATTTGATAGGCCAGGAGCACTTCGCCCGAATTCAATAAGATCGACGACGGCCCGGCAGGATATGTCTTCCCCGGCGCGATGAGCACTTCGGCATCCAGATGCGACACCATCGGTCGCGTGGCCGATGATGGGGAAATGACCGATTCCCCGTCACCCTTCTTGTCGAAGGCCGCAACTCGATGCTCGTAGTTGGTCGACGGCTTCATGCCACCGTCATCAAAGTGTGTGACGTCGGGCCCCGTCGTTCCCGCCAGATACCACTCCCCACCCGCCTCGCGTCGCCAGATGCGGTATCCGGTTTCGTTGGTCGCGACATCGTCCCATTCCACGCGCAAGTGAGCCGGCGAAGCCGCTGTATGCCGCAAGTTCTTCGGCACCGCCAAGCGGTCGCTCTTGGATGAAGGAGGTGCCGCCAGAGCGGACGACAGCAAATAAGCCATTCCGACCGTAAGGCCAAGCATTTGCATTTTCATGGTATACCATTTCCGATTGCGGAAATTTCCCCGCAGCTCAAATCTCGTTGTCACTTTACAGACATGAATCCGATTGTGACCAATCACGTTCGCCTCCGCGACATCGTGCTGGACGACTTGCCGAGGATGTACGAATTCAATCTCGACCCAGAGGCTAATCGTCTCGCAGGGACTATCCCGCGGAGCGCCCACGCTTTTAACGCCCACTGGGAAAGCGCACTGGCAGACCCGATCGTCGTTTCCAGAGCGATTGCAGTGGGCGACGTGCTGGCTGGCTACATTTCTTGTTTCCAGCGTGATGGTATCCATTCTGTCGGGTATTGGGTGCGACGAGAATTCTGGGGTCAGGGCGTCGCTTCAAGAGCTTTAGAGTTGCTCTTGAACGAGGTCACGATTCGTCCCTTGCACGCTCAGGCTGCGACCAGTAACCGAGCGTCGCTACGGGTGTTACAGAAACACGGCTTCGTGGTTCAATGCGTTCAGGTAGAGCCTGCAGATGATCGTTATCTCGAATGTGAAGTGGCTTTTCTCGTTTTGGAGTGAGGGGCTTGGAGGACCGTGCTCAAACCGATCTAACTGGAATCACTTCGGCTGAAACAACCGTTTCTGAGGTACGCCCATGTTAATGTTCGGCTGTTCTAATACTGTCGGCTAGTTCTGGTGCAAGAGTGGGAAGATGTCGGGTGGCTGGTAAAATAAAGCTGGAGCGACAATGGCCGAATTGAATTCTCAATCGACACCTGAGCCCGGCCGAATTCACCGTCCTGCGACCTCGGCAGACCAGTCGGGTTGGATGCGCTGGCTGCCAGGGTTGAAAATACTTCGCGAGTATCAACCAGCCTGGTTCAAGCACGATCTCGTTGCCGGTGTGGTAATGACCACAATGCTTGTGCCTGTCGGCATCGCGTATGCCGAGGCATCGGGGTTGCCTGGTATCAACGGCCTCTACGCGACGATTGTGCCGCTGCTGGCTTACGCCGTGTTTGGACCGAGCCGCATTCTTGTCCTGGGACCAGACTCATCGCTCGCGCCACTGATTCTGAGCGTTGTGATACCGCTGTCCCAGAACGACCCCGAACACGCAGTCGCAGTCGCCAGCATGATGGCCATCGTCGCTGGTGTCGTCTGCGTTGCGATGGGCCTGTTGCGACTCGGGTTTGTGACCGAGTTGCTCTCCAAACCAATCCGCTATGGATATATGAATGGTATTGCACTCACGGTGTTATTGAGCCAGATCCCCAAGTTCTTCGGCTTTTCGGTCAAAGCGGATGGACCATTACGCCAGGCATGGGGGATTATCAACGCGATCCTCGCGGGCAAGACGAACAGCGTTGCTCTCGCCATCGGCGCCAGCGCCCTGGTTCTGATCCTGTTCCTCAAGCGATACCCACGCGTGCCAGCGGTTCTGGTTGCTGTGGTCGCGGCCACCTTGGTGGTCGGCATCTTCAATCTGGAGGAACGAGCGGGCGTGTCCGTGCTGGGGTCTCTCCCTCAGGGATTACCCGCGTTGCGCATTCCGAGAATCGGCTTTGACGATATGGTGCTCATTCTGCAAGGAGGCTTGGCGGTAGCACTCGTTTCGTTCGCGGACACGAGCGTGCTGTCGCGCGCCTATGCAGCGAGGCTGAAAACTCCGGTTGATCCCAATCAGGAGATGGTCGGGCTCGGCCTCGCCAATCTGGCAACCGCGTTTTTCCAGGGCTTCCCGATGTCGAGCAGCTCGTCACGTACTCCGGTCGCCGAAGCGGCCGGAGCTCGAACACAACTGACTGGCGTCGTTGGGGCCGTATGTACCGCATTACTACTACTGGCTGCGCCGAATCTGTTGCAGTCGTTACCGCAAGCGGCCTTGGCAGCCGTTGTCATTGCCGCCGCGATCGGCTTGTTCGAGATCAGTGAGTTGCGTCGCGTCTATCGCATGCAGCGCTGGGAGTTCTGGTTGTCGATGGCGTGCTTCACTGGCGTGGCTGTGATTGGACCGATGCCGGGCATTGCGCTGGCCATCGGAATCGCCGTCATTGAATTTCTGTGGAGTGGTTGGCGTCCGCATTCCGCGATACTTGGCCGCGTTGATCAAGTAAATGGTTATCACGATATCACCCGTTACCCGGAGGCACGCCAGGTTCCGGGACTGGTGCTGTTTCGGTGGGATGCTCCACTCTTCTTTGCCAACGCAGAGCTGTTTCATAACCGCGTGCTGGATGCCGTGGCCTCAGCCAAGGATCCGGTTCGCTGGGTTGTTGTGGCCGCAGAGCCAGTGACGAGCGTCGATGTGACGGCAGCGGACGCGGTGAATGACTTGGATAGAGTGCTCAACTCCGCAAACATCGAGTTGTGTTTCGCCGAGATGAAAGACCCTGTGAAAGATCTGCTCAAACAGTTCGGCTTGTTCAGTCAACTTGGCGAACATCTCTTCTTCGCCACGATTGGCGAGGCCGTGAATAGCTATCGCGAGACCTACAACATTGAATGGGTCGACTGGAAAGATCGCAATCCGTAACTAGGGCCACCCTGCGTCGATTCAACTGCCCCTTGTACGTCCAGCAGACGCAGGTAATGGCGCAGATTGGCGAGTGACGGATATCAGTCCTATGAGTAATCCAGCCAAGACCATCAGAAAATTTACATCCCTCGCTTACCAACTTGTATCACTACTACCGCATCATCATTCTCAATCCCAGTTGGATCGTCACCTGGCAAATCGCTACATTGCATGGCAGTTGAAGTCACATGTCAATTTGCTTGAGGGAGCCTCGGATGTCTCGATTACTTGTCCTCACACTGACGTTGTTGTTGGTCCCGATGACCGCGACAAAAGGAGTGGATGCTGTGGTTCCGCAGGCTGATGACTCAGTTGTGGACGTCATTCTGGGGATTCATGGAGGGATCGGTGACGCGGATCAGGAGTTGTCGCCAGAGGTCGACAAGCAACTGCGAGCCGAGATGGAAGAGGCTCTCAAGAAAGGGGCTGCGAAGCTGCAATCCGGCGGTTCAAGTTTAGACGCAGTCGAAGCGGCGATTCGCGTGATGGAGGATTCACCGTTGTTCAATGCCGGAAAGGGCGCGGTCTTCACTCACGACGGACGGAACGAACTCGATGCATCGATCATGGAGGGCAAGACAAAACGAGCGGGTGCTGTCGCTGGTGTCACGACCGTGAAAAATCCGATCACAGCCGCGCGGGCTGTGATGGAGAAGTCCAAGCATGTTTTGCTAACCGGTCGCGGAGCTGAAGTTTTTGCCGAACGCCAAGGGCTCGACATTGTCGATCCGAAATACTTTTGGACCGAACACCGTTGGAAAGCAATTCAACAGATCTTGGAGCAGGAGAAAGCTCAAGAAAAGGCACCAGAGAAGAACAAGCGCAGCGACGCTACACCCGGCGACCTGTTGTTACAGAGGAAAATTGAGTATGGAACCGTCGGCGCGGTGGCACTCGACCATGGTGGCAATCTGGCAGCGGGGACATCCACCGGTGGCATGACAAACAAGATGTTCGGCCGAGTCGGGGACTCGCCGATCATCGGTGCGGGAACCTACGCCGACAACGAGGCCGCTGCGATCTCTTGTACGGGCCACGGCGAATTCTTCATTCGTTATTCGGTAGCCCACGAGATCGTCGCGCAAATGAAATATAAAGGCGTATCCGCTCAAGCCGCCGCGCACGATGTCATCAACGTGCAACTGAAGAACGCGCTCAAAATGAAACCCGATGATGCAAAAGGGGCGGCAATCGTCCTCGACAAAGCTGGCCGGTTCACGACTGCCTACAACTATCCAGCCCTCTTCCGAGCATACATCACCAAGAGCGGCGAAATCCGCATTCGACTCAATCAAAAGTAGCAGGCACATTCCATGTGCCGTAGCCCTTGAGCGGCTCACTTTCGGTCAATCAAGGGATTCTAGCGGACGGCACATGGAATGTGCCTGCTAGTGCGCTTGTAAGTGGATCGAATCAGCGAGGTGTAAGTCCTCGTCGAAGTTG
>CAYLTY010000377.1:0-5567 GCA_964386705.1 uncultured Planctomycetaceae bacterium | reverse complement strand
AGTACAGGGCGACGACGGTAAGCCAGTGCGGTTAGACAGCCGGGATACCGGCACTCCGCCGAAGGCGTTCCTGACAGCGAAGAACAAGATTGGCCGCGCCATCCGCATGCGCTGCAAGTCGAACGGCACTGCCATCGAAGTGCTGTCGTCATCTGCGAACGGCCAGCAAGCTGAAGCCGATGCATCGCAGGCCACGTTCCTGACGGTATTGCCAGAAGCTTCCATCAAGCTTGGCGACATCTGGACCGACGACTTTTCAGTCCCTGTCAGCATGCAGCTCAGCGAGAAACGAGCCATCAAAAAGAGCGTTCCCATCCGTCGGCGCTACACGCTAACCAAGCTGGATGATGGGGTCGCGACTATTGAGTTTCGCACCTATCCGCTGGAAGTGGTCCACGAACCTGCCGTGCAGGTGCAACTCATGCAGCGCTGGCTGACCGGACACGTGAAGTTCGATGTGAAGGCCGGCGTGCAGCTGGAGATCCAAAGCTCGGGCTCGAACGTTGTGCACAAGGCCATCGGCGATTCGTCTTCGGTGCAGGCCAGTGCGACCAACCTTGACCGCTACGTTACGTCACCCCGGCCCAGCCGCAAACCTGCCGGACCGGTTGGCCCGGTCGGTCCCGTTGAAGCCGAATTGCCCGCCCCCGGCCCTGCCAAGCTCTCTGCCGCAACGAACTAAGGCGGTCACCTGGTTCCTGAAGTCCAGGCCGGGAAGCGCACTTTCAACGTCAGCGGCTGCGATTCTCGCAGCACTTTCAGCTCGATCGCCGATCCCGGCGTGTGCTGTCGGAGAATGTCCGACTTCCACTCATCGAACGACCGGCGGCGAGTATCGCCATCGCGTGCGATGAGGATGTCATCCCGACGCAGACCGAGTTCTTCGCCCATCCCGGAAAACGATTCAGAGATGACGCGGATTGCCAGTGTGGTCTTCTCCAGCCCGCGCTCGGCGCGTTCATCGTCGCTGAGGTCGTACGCTCGAAAGCCCCACTCGACGGGCACGCTGCGCAGAGACTTTCGCCAGCCGAGTTCCGTCTGGCGCCAATTCGCATCGGGATGAAGATCAATCTGCCGCAGTACCGCCGGGGCGGTTCCCCGCTGAACGCTTAGGCGAACTTCGGTCAGCCTCCCTGATTCGGGATGAGGCTGCATCAGAGCCCAGCGCAGGTCCAACTCGGAACGTACGATGATACCGTTTGTCGCCGTGATTCGATCGCCAACTTGCAAACCTGCTTTCTGCGCGGTGCTCGCGTCTTTGACGGACTCGACTTTCAGTCCGTCCGAAAAATTCAGCTTCAGGCCAAGTGACTCCGCCAGCGGGTAATCTAACAGCAACTGCTGTGAGAACACGCCGTCTGCAGCCGCCTGACGCAGGCGATACTCCTTCACCTGATGGCAATGCACGCAGCCCCGATGCTCGCGCTTGAGCAGCGGGATATCTTCAGGCGTCGTCGCCACCTTCTTCACAAGTTGGAAAGACCGATCTCCAGCCTGATGAGCCTTGAGCACCGACCGCATCGTTGATTGCAGCGCATCGATCTTCAGCCGCGACTCCGGACCATGCTCATCACGCCCGCCAAAGCGGCTGTAAATATTCAGATCAGCGTCAAGAAAGAACGCGACCCAAGTCGTGTCGTAGTCGAACTCAAAGCGCGACAGATCCACGCCGTTCATGCGGCCAACGCGCGCCAGGACGAACTGGCTTCGCAAACTGGCGATCGGAGATTCTGGACGAACAACCTGCTCGTCCCAATCGCGACATTCCATTCACTGCACGCACCGGAAGACCAGCATGATGGGCTTGCCCGTCGCCTTCGCAACGGCCTGAGCGTCATCGATCGTCGTGCTCCAACCAACGATACGCTCTTGAGCGTCAGCATGTTGATTGAACCCAGCGAGCGTTCCGAAACCAACGGCCAGCAAGATGCAGCAAGTCAGACGAAACAATCTTCGCTGCAGCTCGCTCATCGTTCTGGTTCCGGGGCTGGTGGCGCGGCGCGCATCGCGAGTTCGCCACTGGGAGAAGCTCCCATAAAAGCGCGAACGCTCTTGAAGCGGCCGTCATACAGCAGAACCAGGAACGCCGGGACCAGAATCGGTCGCACGACGAAGGTGTCCAGCAGCACGCCGAATGCCAACGCGAAGCCTAGCTGATGCATGCCGACCAGCGAACCAGCCAGCAGTGACAGGAACGTCCCGGCCATGATCACACCACAGCTCGAAATGATGCTGCCGGTTTTCGTCAGTGCCAGCGGTACGCCTTCTATGGGTCCATGCGCGAGCTGCTCTTCCTGAATGCGAGTCATCAGGAAGATGTTGTAGTCCTCACCCACAGCGATCAGGATCGTGAAGAGGAACGTCGGCACCTTCCAGTCCAGTCCGGAGAAGCCCGCCGGGTCCATCATCCAGAAGACTGCAAAGGTAACGCCTAACGTGACCAGATAGCTGAAGAACACGCTGACGATCAGGTACACCGAAACGATGAACTGTCGCAGCAGCACCAGCAGAATCAGGAACACGCCCAGCAGCACCAGCGAATCAACCACCACCGCATCACGGTCGGTTGTGGCCTTCAAGTCCGCGAGGCTGGCCGTTGGCCCGAACGCAAAGACTTTCGCGTTGTCACGATTAACCAGCTTACGGGCTGTCGTTTCAATCGTATCAACCAGGTACTGGAAGCGAGCGATGCTGCCGCGCGAGAATGGGTCGTCAGAGAAGACCAGATCGAGGCGCGTGACATGCTCCGGGCCATCACCGACCTGCCCCAGATAGACCTTGCGAACTTCGTGCTCTTCCACGCGTTTCTGAATGCGGCGTTCCAGCGTCAGCGGCTCTTCCGGAGCGTTCGGATCGAACTGCGCAATGCCAAATGGGTGCATCAGGCTGCGCACATCAGCCAGCTTGAGATCATCCTTGCGGTTGTAGAGCGACTCAGTCAGAGCCTTGATCTGTTCAGCGCCGTCTTCGGACGAAAAATCAATGTCGGGGCATCGCAACAGGATCGTAATTGGCCCGGCGATACCTGCGGCGTAGTGGTCCTGAATCGCCTTGGCACCGAGAACACTGGCTTTGTCCTGCGGCAGTTCGGACAGCAGTCCGTAGCTCAAATAGCTGCGGAACAAAATCGCAATGATCGCAAACGGCGTCATGACGAGAGTGCTGCTGAGCAACACCGAGAGCGGCCGCTGCACAATCAATTCGCCGATGCGCTGCCAAATGGTTTCAAAAACATTGCGGCGGAGTAGTGAGGCAAACATGCCTGTGGCCGAAACCCAGCCACCCGAACCGCGAACTTCGGAGGTGGCCATCTGCGGCCAGAAGGCCCAGCGGCCAGCCCATCGCAGCAACGCGGGCGTGAATGTCATCGATGCGACCAGCACCACAACCAAGCCCAGAGTGATCGCCACACCGGCCTGACTGAACTTCTGGAAGTCCGCGAAGATCATCATGCCGATGCCGCAAATCACGGTTCCGGCACTCGCGACCAGCGCATGACCGACTTTGGCAATCGCGTTGCCAACGGCTTCAGATGAGCTCAGGCCTTCGTCCAGTTCCTCTTTGAATCGAGCAATCAGGAACAGGCAGTAATCCACACCCGCGCCGTAGCTCAGAATCTTGACGTAAACCTCAATGCCGTTGAACAGGCCAACGATCTCGTATTTGCCCAGGAACGACAGCGTCGCCAGCGAGAATTCGGTCGCGACGCCCACCGTGATCAGCGGAATCAGCGCTAGAATGGGAGCCCGATAGATGATCAGCAACAGGGCCACAACCAGCACGACCGTCCAGGTTTCGGTCGCCTTCGAACTCTCCGTGGCGGCTCGCATCATGTCGCGGCCAACCGTCGCGTCACCGCTCAGCGCCAGATGCAGACCAGCCGGTACCAGACTCTTGCCATCATCGGACTTACGACGATACAGGCTAGCCTGATGATCCGGGTTAATCAGCCCTTCCAGCCGGTCGATCAGAGTCGTGTTGCGGGCATCAAAGAATTCGGTGCGCAGATTGATAAGCACCATCGTCGCGGTGCCCTCAGTGCTATCCAGGACCTTTTCGTAGGAAGGCGACGCGAACGTCTTGATGAACTTGCCGACGGCTTCCGGCTCTGGCTGAGCATCAGCATCTACTTTCGCTTCGGGCTGCCCGGCCTTCGGTGTCGGCTTTGGAATGCCAACTTCCGTCAGGACTTGCTCAATACTGGGACGCAGTCGATTGGCGATGAAGTCTCGGTCTTCCGAGGTCAGCTTCTGGCCTTCGCGGCGCGCCACAATGACCACTCGACTGGCCTGCGGCTCACCCCAGGTCTCTTGATAGAGACGCTCGGCCTGCAAACTGGGCATTTCCGCCGGAAGAAAGGCGAACTCGCCTTCTTCAATGACGTCTTCCCAGCGAGGCTTGTTAGCCACCAGGACCACGAGGCAGGCAACCCATCCAATCAGGATGATTGGCCAGACTCGCATCACCCAGGTTCCGAGCAGTCGATACATAGGCCGCCTGAATGAGGGTCGTTAAGGTCACTGAACGAAAATCAATTCACGAGAGGCCCGTCAGTCCATTTTTCGTACTTGCCGAGATTCCAATTCGCCGACAGCGAGGGGAAATCCGCGACAACTCAGCCCGCACTATAGCGTGAACGCAGCGGCAAGATATTGGTGCTTCGGGTTTTGAGCAACTGCGATGTGATGCAAGCCGGGACTCTGCGGGACAGTTTGCGAAACCCGCCACACAGAGTCGCGCAGCTTTACCAAGCTTGCTAAGTCGGCCCCTGAGCCTGTGACAGTTCTTTGACACAAGTTTGACGGGTCTCTGACACCCCTAAGTTCGATACTCCCCTAGACTTCTCGTAGAGATTGGTAGAGCGCCGCGTTTCTCGCGGGGCTCACTCTCACGAGTTCCAGGAATCACTAATGAGTCCAGTCGTTGATTTGGTCGAGGCGGAATCCCGCGTTGAACTAAGCCCGGAACGCGCTGTCGAAAAGCGCCCGAATCGGTTCGCGAAGTACCTCAAGACCATCCCTCATCCCGTCGCGGCCCCCCTGAAAGCACACTTTCCGAATGGTGTGAACTGGTGGAACTTCGGCTGGATGGCCCTCATGAACGCCGGTGCGATTGCTGCGTTCTGGAACTTCACCTGGGCGGGATTCTGGACGGCGTTGGCTCTGCACTTCGTGACCGCTTGCTTCGGCGTGACCCTCGGTTATCACCGTTTGCTGACCCACGGCAGCTTCACCACCCCGAAGTGGTTTGAATACTTCTGTTCGATGTGCGGCATGCTTTCCGCGGAAGGTTCTCCGCTGTTCTGGGTCGCCACGCACCGTAAGCATCACGTGCACTCCGACCAGGAAGACGACCCGCATTCGCCAAATGACGGCTTCTGGTGGTCACACCTGCTGTGGTTTAAGCCGAAGGTGACTCGTGCTCAGGAGATTGCTCTTTATCAGCGTTGGGCTCCAGACTACTACGCCGACCCCGTGCATCGCGCCTTCGATCGGTTCTTCCCGGTGTTTCCGATCGCCCTCGGCGTGGCGTTGTACTTCATCGGTGAAGCGACGATCGGTAACGGC
>CAYLTY010000376.1:0-5587 GCA_964386705.1 uncultured Planctomycetaceae bacterium | reverse complement strand
GTGGCCCGCACTCTCCGTGTGCGGGCATGTCGGCACACGGAGAGTGCCGACCACAGTCCGGGGACCCGCCAAAACGCTCGGGCGGCACGCCCAGAGCGAAGCGATGGGCGTGGACACCAGGACGCAATAGCCACGCCCTAACGCGGCTTGGGCGAGCTGCCCCACCTTTAGCTGCGTGTGGCGCATGCTGCCGCGTTCTACTCCGCTGGCGACTCGTCATCTTCCGGGGCGCTATACCATTCCCACACCGCCTGCAGGGAACTGGCAGCAATCGCCAACCGGCCGAGGGCCTTCATCCACGGCCCCGGTTGAAACAGTCCGTAGATGTGAAACAAGGTGGCAATGCCGAGGAAGATCATCCACGGGATGGCGATCCCCCTGATGTCGAACCAGAAGGGTATGGCGCACACCACGAACACGGAGTAAAACGCTGCCAGCGCGCGTTCGCCGTTCTGAGCATACATGTACGTCATGAAGCTGCCGGCGACGATCCACATGATGGAGAGAAAGCCCAGGTAGTAACCCGGCGGCTTGAAGCCCATACGTTTATCCTGCAAATGATATGACAGTATATTACATGAGAGTCGCTGATCGCTCTGCGATCAGAACGCTGTAGTCATCAAGGTAGGTCGCCCTGCGGTTGACTCACTCTACGACAACTCGCTCTCAGGCGCAACTTCTTCCTCTGGGATCATGTACCACGTCCACACCGAGTGGAGTGACAGAACCAGCCACCCGAGCACTATGACGCTATCGAACCTGGACGGCGGAGATAGCAGTGCGAATGCAGCTAGCATTACAACCGCCCCCAACACGGTCACAAGCGGGATGGCTAGCCACTTCACATCAAACCACACCAGCGCCGCACACATTGCAACCATCAGACATCCTAAGGCTGTTCCCAGATCACCGTATCTGAGCCATCTGCAGGCGTCTGCACCGCTCACAAGCATCCAGACAACTGAGATCCATGTGAGGTTTCCACCAGGGTCTTTGAACTTCATCGAACACCCCTTGCGCCGACTGAGTACCAAAGCATCATCTTGGCATCTCGCAAGATGGCGTCGCGAGTAGCAAGACTCACCTACAAACTTATGTCGCTGATTGCTCCGCGATCAAAACGACCTTTCGCGGAGAGGCTGTAATTAAATATCGTAGGACGAGTCTCCTGACTCGTCCATCTGCTCAATTCTCGTTCGGTTGGCACGCCCAGAGCGAAGCGATGGGCGTGGGGCACCAGCGCGCTACAGCCACGCCGCGCAACCGCGTGCGCGCCACGACTAGGCGGCATAGCGGTGCATGCAGGCCGGGCAGAAATTGTTGACGACGGAATGCTCGCAGTTGCAATCCGGGCAAGTCTTGTTCTGGCGAGCCTTCTTCAGGTCCAGCTTGAGTATGTGCTCTTCGTCGCTCGCTTCCCGAGCTTCGGACGTGCGTGGCAGGAAGAGACTCAGAGTCAGGCCAATCGGCCCCGTTAGAGCACACAGGACGACACCGAATGCCGGGTTATATCCCTTCCTCGCCCAGAGGAAGCCACCTGCAAGTGCGAAGACGCCTCGGGTAATAAGTATCGAAACGATGGGATGCATCGCGGTGTTCCGTCCTTGCGAAATCATGAATCCATTCAATTGCGCCACTAAACGTAATATTTCTGCTGCCAGCCGGACAAGACGAGTCTCAACGCCGTGAGAGGGCACTCGCTTACTGGGCCGCACGTTGGTATTTGCGCCGGGAGGGCTCCGGCAAGGCCGGAACACTCCAGGATCACGTCAGCAGAAAAAGCTTGATGACAACGCGGCGCTCAAGATCCAGCACGTAGAGACAGTAGTTCGTCACCGTTGTCTCGCGTGCGGTGTAGTCGCCAGAGATGAGAGTTGTTGGTTTCTGAAGCAAAGTTGCAGCCAGGCAATGGGCGTCGGCGTAGCTGGCGATCTGATCTCGCCCGCAGATCAACTGCTGCGTGTTCAAGGCGGCACGGACCACCGCCTTGTGCGGTCCTTCCTGAAGCTCAGCCAAGTTGGTCCAGTGGAATTGTCGATCGCCATCGAAGAAGGCACCAGCACTCCACATCGGGTAGTCATTCAGCGCGTTCCGGTCGGACCTCAGAGCCGCGGCGTCGGCTTCGGACAGGTGGTAGACCCAAGCGCTGCGGCCGGTCCGCGCAGTGATGCCATCGATCACTTCCACTTCGCGGAAACACACTTCACCAGCGAGGTCGATGTTGCGGCCGGTGAGGACTCTGCCCAACGGCAAGTAGGCGATCGGCCACAACTCGACTGCCACGAAGCACAACATCGCCGCGACGCCGCAGGCCAAAAAGTGACGAGCTTTCATGTTGCGAACTTTGAATGGCATCAACCAACTCCGCTGTGTGATTTCCGATGAATGATACCCGCAACCATCAGCGATCACCGATGCCGGAATCTCAGAATTTCTGCGTGCGATCCTTTAAAGGAATCCGGCCTTGTTATCGGAATTCACGCGGTCTGCGCAAACGCGGACGGTGTTGAATCAACGCAGGACGCGAAGGTTGGTTCGAGTGAGAGAACACTCCAGGTTGGCAGGTTCTCTCGGTGCTAACAGTCGCTGCGGCGACAAGGTGATTTCACCATGAAGATCGAACTCGGGCGGGGGCGGGGGCGTCGAGGTCTGGCGGTGGCAGTGGCAGCCCTGGGGCTGGCCTGCAGTCAGGCGGGAGACGCATTCGGGCAGTGTCAGATGGGCGGCGCCGGTGGTGCCGGCGGCGGCGGCTCGATGGGAGCCGGAATGGGCGGCATGGGTGGCCGCGGCGGAAGGGCCGGAGGCGGTGGTGGAGCAGGTGGCATGGGCGGCGGCATGGGCGGCGGCATGGGCAACCAGATGCAGATGCTGCAGATGGCTCAGGCCGCTCAGATGCAGCAGGCTCAACAGGTTCAGGCCGTGCAGCAACAGGCTCGAGTGGCCGCGATGCAGGCCGCTCAACGTAACCAGCGGCAGCAACAGCAGGCCGCGTTGAAGAAGCAGACTCAGGATAAGCAGATCAAGAAGGAAGTCGCCGCGGCGAGAAAGAACTCCAAGAGTTCCAAGACCTCGACAACGACGACCGCAACCACGGAGACGTCTTCGACTCAGGTGCAGTTGACTGCCCTGAAGACGAGCCGTTCTTGAGCAAAATCTGAGAGTTCCTCGCAGAAATGGCCCGATCGGAGACCTCCGACCGGGCCATTTTCGATTTTGCAGCACTCCCCTGCCCCGCTCTTAAGCAGGGTCGCGCAGACATTGTTCAAGCTGCTGCGTCCTGGGCGGCATTCTTAAATTGCTGCCAGAAAATCCAGAAGTTCTCAAACGACGCAAAATGACGTGTTCCACCCGGTGCCGGAACGCTCAGTTGCCCTCTGACGACTCCTCACAACCGCTCCGAGCCTGCCAGTTGGGCAATCTGAGACTGCCGCGCCCGGCGCATTTCCCGACCTAAAACCCCTGATTCGTAGTGTTTCCGAGTTCCCTGCGGCCACGTCCAAAGCTGGTTACTTCCTGACCGTACCCGGAAGCTCAACCGAGCCGTCCGGTCGGGTCTGGCGGGCTCCGACACATTCTCAGCGGGCTCAAGCTGTGGTCTGGCACGTGCCTTGCTAACTCGGTGTATCACTTCGAATGCGGACCTGATCACCAGACGGATCTGATGCTCTTTGGGGGGGAAACTGCCATTTGAAGTTTGCTCCATCGCCTCTCTTCGTACACGACGTCGAGGAGAGGCTTTTCTCTGTCCGCCACTCTGTGGCTGGCCAATACCGATTCGCGCCCGTCGGTTTGGCCTCGATGCGCGAGGTATCGAGCCATGCGACTGCGATTGTTTCCTGTTGGTCCAGACGGTGTGGGGGTGCCAGCTATCCTCGATCAATTCCCGGCTCAGGTTCCCGGTCACGGAAGTCGACGCTTGTTCGACGACTGTTCGGAACAGGACGCCTTCATGATCGAAGAAGTTGACGACACATTCTTCATCGTTGATGCGGATGGTCTTGAGTCTGCTCGCGTCAACGGTCAACCCACGCGATTGTCGGCGTTACTGCCGGGCGATCGAGTGTGCTTCGCCAATCACGAGTTCATCGTCTCTTACGAGAGACTTTCTCAGACTCCGCCACGCCCCGAGCTGTTCCAGAAGTACCGCCAGTACCTGGATCCAGGTGTTGCTAATTAGCAACGTACGGTGCCTTAGGCGGTCCCACATCACCCGCGCTGAGGGCATTGTCCAGGAAGGGCATGTGAAGCCTCACGCCCTTGCAGGACCCGAGTTGCGCTCATGAGCAGTAAGACGTTGTGTTTTCTCCTTGCCGGAGGTGTAGGCTCCCGATTGCATCCCCTGACTGCTGATCGAGCAAAGCCGGGAGTTCCCTTCGCGGGGAACTACCGCATCATCGATTTCACGCTCAGCAACTGCCTGCACTCGGGTCTGCGACGTGTTCTGGTCCTGACACAATACAAATCACACTCGCTGCAGAAGCACCTGCGCGACGGCTGGTCGATCTTCAATCCCAGCCTCGGTGAGTACATCACCCCGGTGCCCGCTCAGATGCGAACCGGCGAATCGTGGTACGTCGGCACCGCCGATGCCATCTATCAGAACCTGTACCTGCTCGAACGCAGCGACGCCGACCGCATCGTGATCCTCTCTGGCGATCACATCTATCGCATGGACTACGCGGCCATGTGCGACTTCCACGCACAGAAGGACGCCGACCTGACCATCTCCTGCATGGAAGTGCCAGTCGAAGAAGCTCGCGGCTTCGGTGTAATGGCCACCAACATCGCTGACCAGGTCACCGAGTTTCAGGAGAAGCCCGCCAACCCCAAGCCGATGATCGGCCGACCGAATCAGGCCTTGGCTTCGATGGGCATCTATGTCTTCAAACGCGATGTGCTGTGTGCTGAACTGGAGCGCGATCACAACGACCCAGAATCCAGCCATGACTTCGGCAAGGACCTCATCCCGCGACTGATTCAATCGCACAAAGTGTTCGCTTATCAATTTGGTGGTGAAGCTGGCCGAGTCACCTGCGACCGTTACTGGCGCGACGTCGGCACCATCGACTCGTACTTCGCCGCGAACATGGACCTGCTGCGGACTGATCCGCCGCTGGATCTCTATCAAGCCGACTGGCCTATTCGCACTTACCTGCAGCAAACGCCACCCGCGCGTCTGGTGGCCGATTCATCGGGACACGAGCCTCAGGTTGTGAACTCGATCCTGGGCGGTGGAGTTGTGATTCGCGGCGGCACCGTGCTGCATTCCGTGCTGTCGCCGATGGTGCGAGTGGCCGACAACGCCACGATCTCGCACTCGATCCTGTTTGAGGGAGTGACCGTCGGTGAAGGTTCACTGCTGCGACGTTGCATCATCGACAAGGGCGTAAAGATCCCGCCCGGCACCACGATCGGCGTGAACCCCGAGAAGGACGCACGCCTCTTCACGGTCTCGCCGGAAGGTATTGTCGTCGTCCCACGCGGCTACCGCTTCGGCGCCGGTGCCGAATCCATGCCCGTCGCCGCCAGTGCCTAATACGCTTCGCAGAAAATAACCGCGCGAAGCTGAAACGCAGTTCGGGAGGGC
>CAYLTY010000375.1:0-5725 GCA_964386705.1 uncultured Planctomycetaceae bacterium | reverse complement strand
GACGCGGCATGGCCATCATTGGCGGAGCAACAACAGGCGGGGCCGGTGGGACCAGCAAGCCAGGTTTCGGGAGCGGCGAAGGCTTGCCACCAGGCAGACCGTTCAACGCATTGTCACCCATCGCGATCCGCTTAAAGATCGCATCCACGGCAGCGGTGCCGGTCAGTCCCCGGTTGATCTCTTCGCGATGCTCTTTGACCGCCTTCGTGGCAGACTTCCACCGCTCCTCGATCGAGGCCACGCCCTTGCCATAGACGTCATCCGTCAGTTGGCCAGCGTTATGCAGGCGTTCCAGCTCCTCGCGTTCCTTCGTCAGCTTGATGGTCGGGTCATACTGTTCCGACAGTTGCTTGGCGAGATCTCGGTCCGATGCTGCCTGACGTTTGCCAGCGAGTTCATTGAGCTTCGCTTCAGCCTGAGCAATGGCTTCAGTTGTCTGGCCTTGCTTGCGGAGTGCCTCCAGCTTCTCGGCGGCAGCGACACGTTCACGCTGAACCGAGTCCGATTCACCGGCGGCCATGTTCTTCGCCAGTTGCTCGCGATCCAGCTTCTGGATTTCCTCATCAATCGACTTGATCTCGGCTGCCAGCGACTTTTCGTTTTGACGCGCAAGAATGCGATCCTGTTCGGCTGAGTTGAAGACGCCCAGATCAGCCAATGCCTCGCGGCGGTTCTCCAGGTCAGACCGACCGAGCGCCACAATCTCGCGTTCAAGCTGAGTGAGCTGCTCAGCCGCAACTACGGATTGCAGCTTGTTAGCAGACCGCTCGATTTCATCATCCGACGCACCCTTGTCGACGAGCTTATCACGCAGCTTGTCCGTGGCCGTGGCCCCAATCTCGCGGCTTCGCTTGTCGAGATCATTGAGCAGCTTTTCAACTTCAGTGGTGGCTTGCTTGGAGACCTCGGCCTGAGCGTCCGCCGGAGCAGCACCTTTATCCAGCAGCTTGGCCCGCTCGCGTTCTGCTGTGGTCGCCAGACGCAGCAACTCAATCTCTTTGTCGAGATCCTTCGCACGCTGACGGGCACCGCCCGTGGCCGCGTCGAGTTTCTCCAGTGCTGCAGCTTCCGCGTTCGCGTACTCACCCGCCGTCAGACCACCGGTTCGGTAGCTCGCGTCCAGTTCAGCCAGACGGTCGCGAAGCTCCTTGATGGACTGCTGTTTGCGGGCGAACGAGTCGCCTGCCTTCTCTTCAACGGTCAACTCGACTTCGATCGGGTCCGGCTTCTCAGCCTTATCGAGCAGTGCCTTTTCTTTCGCGGCTTCGAAGGTCGATCGATCAACCTCGCGACCAGTCCACAAGGACTCCGCTTTCGCCAGCATGCTGTCGGTGAAGTCCAGAGCCGATGTCGCCTGATCGGCCAACCATTCACTGGTATCTGCTGCCGCCTTCGTCAGCGGACGAGCCACCGCTTCAACGGCATTGTCTGACCAATTCTTAAGCCGGTTGCCGGTGGCTTGCGCAAGGGTAATCAAGCTGTCGAAATGCCCGGCGATCCGCTGGCGTTCCTGCTTAGCCGTCAGTTCGCCATCGATGTCCTGCAACCGCTCGCTGGCCACTTCGATGACAGCCGCTTGCTCGGCCAGATCCTCAACAACTTTGCGAGTTGCTTTCGACAGTCCCAAAGCAGACAGAGCCGCCCGCCGTTCATCGGAATCCATGCCGTCGAGGGCGGCAGAAAACTGGCGGGCAAGGTCCGGAGCTTCCACCAGTGCCCCGTTGGCATCCAGCACCGAGACACCGAGCTGAGAGAACGCAGTTGAGTTGGCGATCGCCTTGAGACGCAGCTCTTCAACCGACGTGCCGAGATTCTTGACGCTCTTATCACTCAGGGCAGAGAGCGAAGCCAGCGTACTGAGCTGGGACCATCCAGCCGACTTCGTATCGCCAGACACATTGGCCAGGTCTGCCGCAATCGTCTGCACCGAGCGACGGGCCTCTTGAGCGGCGGCATCGAGTGTGGCGGGATCAACTTCGTATTTGATCTTCCCGACCAGTTCGACAGCGTCTTTCGCATCCCCGCCGATAGCCGTGGCCAGGGCAGCTTCGCGCACATCGATCTTCGGCTTGGATGAATCACGCCAGCCGCGTTGCGTGTCATCAGCCTGCAGCACCGCCAGTGCGACATCAGCGGAACCGCCAGCCCGTTGAGCAGCCGCCAACTGGATCGCGGAGTCACGCAGATGGTCCGTGTTCTCGCTCGCTATGTTCATGGTCTCGGCGAGCGAATCAATCCGACCGGTGGGGATGGCTTGACCCAACGCCAAACCGGCCAGAGCCATACCCGACAGGGCCACGCCCGTGACAACCGCCGCCGTGCCGAGCGCGACAACTCCGGCGGTCACAACCGGCGCGGCGAAGGCCGTAGCAATTCCCGCCGCGAGGCCGCCGACAGATTCCGCCGTCCCGAAGGCCGCAGCGATTCGCAACGTCACGATCGGATGATCGGCCATCCATTTCGCCAGTCCGCTGGCCGTCTCTTTGGTGGTGTTCAACCCTTTGCGAAAGATACTGAGTTGAGCCTCAGATTCCTGAACACCATCAGCCATAGACGTGCTGAGCGTGTCGCTGGTTTGCTCGGCGGTGCCTGCGAGCTGATTCAGATCAGCATTGGTCGAATCCACCGCGTCGTCGATCAACGCCAGTTCGCGGCGGGCTTCCTCGGCACCGGCGGCTAACGGCTTCACATCCAGACTGAGGGACGCGGTGAGATCGTGCTTGCTGCCCATTACGAACCTCGTGCAAGTTGGAAGGCGAACGCACGGCTGTCGCGCTCCATTTGCTCGCGTTCGTCTTCAAGGGAAAGTTCTGGCGGCGGGGCGGGAACGTCGTGATAGCCAAACATGGCCATCAGGTCCGCTGGTGTCACATCGATCGGATCACACCCGGCGGATAGCCATAGCAGAGGTAGCGCGGCGGACCACAGGAGCGAGTCTCGCCGCGCCTCAGCGATCGCACCAATTGGTTCGACCGCATTGAATGCCAACCAGTCACGCCAGTCTTCTGGCGTCAGGACTGACCAGAGGTGGTCTGTGCTGGGGCACCCGAGTTCAAGGCAGAGTCGTTTGGCGATTCGCCACTCGATGGCATCAAGGCTTTTTTTTGAGCCTCGATTTCCTGCATCCAGTCGTGAATTGCATCGACCACCAGGCCAATGCGTTCATCGTCGCCGGATGCGACGGTGCGTTGGACGAGCGTCAAATCGTCCGAAGGAGTGACAGTCAGAAGCCGCTCATTCGGTGTACGGAACAGGAAGCAATGCACAATCCGCATGTTGAGCAACTTTTTGTGCTCGGGATTGTCGGCTGACAGGCTGTTGCGGGCCATCCAGTCGATATAGAGCGAGCGGCGTTCCTTCTCGGTCCAGCGACCGAGCAAGACGGTTTCACCCATGATCTGGGCGGGCTTGTGCTGGCGTTGGAAGCTGAACAGCCAGGGACACAGCGAAATGCGGGGATCGGACATCAGACAAGACTCCATTCCAACGATGTAGGACGGACAATCTTGTCCGTCAGGTTTGGTACCGAAGAGACGGACAGGATTGTCCGTCCTACAGCAGATCGACTGCGACTAACCGGCTTTGGCCAGGTCGGTCAGGGACTCAGTGAGCGACTGCGGAGCAGGAGCTGCAGCAGTTGACGGCACAGCATCGGGATGGCCGAGACGCACGGCGATGGCGGCGTTCGCTTCCTGCTGGAAGATTGGCGAGCTGGCGTTCAAGTCTGGATTCGCCGCACCCATGCCAGCATTGGCGAGAGCCTGCTTTTCGATCTGCTCTTGCGGCGGCGTGGGGATCTGTTGAGCGACTTCGTCAGCCGCTTCCGCGACTCCCGTGGAGATCACGGATTTCGCTTCGTCCTCATCCACTTCGCGGACTTCGCCTTTTTTGACGGCCACGCGATATTGGGATTGCTTCGCGCCCGAAAGCCGGAGCTGACGCATTTGCTCGGGACTAAGGCCGGGCTTCCGAATGGTCGTATCGACCAGATACCGAATCTTCATTGATACCCCGCAAGACACTTAAAGACAGTGGGAACGGAAAAGACTCGGGGGACTCACGTCCCCCGCTCGCCGATTACGTGATCGTGGTGGTGACCTTGCCGTTGATGCGGTCGACCACGCTGACTTCGAGCATTATGATGCCCTTGAGATCAGTGACCGGCTTAGCTTCGACCAAGGCAGAGAACTCGGACTCCATGCCAGCGGCAGTGGGATAAATGAGCGTGAAATCGAGCATCGTTCCATCGTCGCCCGCATCGTGAATTTTCTCATGCACCGTGTTCTGCGGGTCGAACTTCACGGTGAAGGCAAAGCCCTTGTTGCTGTGCACGCCAGCGAAGGCGTTTTCCTCATCGGCGGAATCGAAGTCGGTCGTCTCGACAGCGATCGGAGTCCGTTGCGGCGGAGTAATCTTCGTCACTCCAGGCACAGCCGTGGCCGTTCCCGAAATGTCGATTTTGACCACGGTTCCTTTTGCGACGCGTGTTGCCATGAATTCCTTCCTTGGACATGACCGATTGAATAACTGCCAGCAACATCACGCGGGGAATTGCGCGCGGAACCAGCAGGAGAATTGGACTCGGGTCGCGTAGACCCAACGGCTGGTGCCCTTGTCGCCGGTGATCTGTTCCGGGTCTTCGTCGGTGCCTTCGTCTTCAAGGCTCACTGACTCAAACGGGGCGGCGGTCTCGCTGCCGACCGTGATGCTTGCGTTCTCGATGGTCGGGATGATGTGGGCCAGCAGAGCGGCAATCTCTTGAGCCTGCAGGGACTGCGAGGATCGAGCCA
This sequence comes from uncultured Planctomycetaceae bacterium, assembly GCA_964386705.1. Classification (GTDB taxonomy): domain Bacteria; phylum Planctomycetota; class Planctomycetia; order Planctomycetales; family Planctomycetaceae; genus AM-0621. Next base: position 935 of record CAYLTY010000375.1, on the reverse strand, counting down.
CCAATGTGACCGTGTATTGATTCAGGTCATCGGTATCGCCGGGCAGTTCCGGAGCGCTTTCGATCGTGAAGAACACGTCCGGCAATTGAGCCCACTCGGGAACCGTGTCAGACGTGCGACTGCGGTTGCCGATGATCGCTGCCAGTTGAGCGTTCGCGATCAGGAAACTACGCAGAGCGGGAGCGAGCTGCATGGCTACCCTCCAGCAACAGCGTTTCCAGATAGGACTCGATGAAGTGATCTCGCAATGCGTCGAAGCGGTAGCCGCGAACCCACTCGCGGACGACTTCCAGCAGGTCGGGATTGATGATCAGGCCGCCATCTTCCTGCAGCAGAGCCATGCGGCCCGCGTGGCGGAACCGCAGACGGTTCAACAGGCCGAGACCAGGCAGCAGCGGAACCGGGTCATTGCTGTGGACGATCCGCCATTGGTCGAGAATCTGGCCATCGAGCCAATGAGCGGCGGACCAGTTCAGCACGCGAGCTGATCCGAACGTGACCACGCTTTCGACCGGAAAGCCTTGCTTGCGGCGGATGAAGGCAGCCAGCGTGGCGAGTGCGCCGCCTTTCGAATGACCGACAAAGATAACGGGCCGCTTGGTCGAGTAGCCTTTCAAGGCTCGCCACAACGTGGCTGCGGCGGGAGCGTACTCGGACACGAAACCCATGTGAGCACGTGCGGCAAACACTCGCGTTCGCCGCTGGTCCAGATTCTGAATCCACGCGGGCAGAGACAGGGCAGGGGTGCCACGCCAGGCGACCACCACACAGGCATCCGTGACAGCCCAGCACACCTGAACGTCGAGATCCAGCTCCGGTTGATCGATGGTGACGGTGTCACAGTCGACCGCTCCGGCTCGCGTGGCGTATTCGCCCCACTGTTCGGCAGAGCCGTAGCAGGCGGCGGAGGCTTGAGCTGCTGTAATCAGTCGCAA
>CAYLTY010000374.1:0-5753 GCA_964386705.1 uncultured Planctomycetaceae bacterium | reverse complement strand
CTGTCCGACAGGATGGCCGGATACTTGCCCTTCAGCTCCCAAGTCATGAAGAACGGCGACCAGTCGATAAATGGCACCAGTTCTTCCAGCGGGAAATCGTCGAAGGTTTTCGTTCCCAGAAAGCCCGGTGTGGGGATGTCGCACTTCTTCCAGTCGGTTTGAAAGCGGCGTTCGAAGGCTTCGGAATACGAAGTCAGCGCCTTGGCCTGACGGTCCGCGAACGAAGCCCGGTCGCGTTCCTGATCGGCGCGCACCTTGGTCATGAACTCGTCGCGGCGGTCTGCGTCCAGCAAGTTCTCCACGACGGGCACTGAGACCGACGCATCCAACACATGCACGACGGGTTGCTTGTACTGCGGAGCAATCTTCACGGCGGTGTGCTTCGGTGACGTCGTAGCACCGCCGATGAGCAATGGCAGCACCATGCCCTGCCGCTGCATCTCTTTGGCGACGTGCACCATTTCATCGAGCGACGGTGTAATCAGTCCGCTCAATCCAATGATGCTGGCGTGTTCTTCGCGGGCCGCCGTTAAAATTCGCTCGCACGACACCATGACTCCGAGGTCAATCACTTCAAAGTTATTGCAGCGCAACACGACTCCGACGATGTTCTTACCGATGTCGTGCACGTCGCCCTTAACCGTCGCCAAGACGATTTTGCCGCGGCTTGATGACTGCGGAACCGCATCGGGAGCCTCGACAATCTCCATGATGTTTTCAGCGGCGGCAGCTTTCTCGGCTTCCATGAAGGGTTCGAGATAAGCCACGGCCTTCTTCATCACGCGGGCCGATTTCACCACCTGTGGCAGGAACATCTTGCCCGCGCCGAAGAGTTCTCCGACGACACTCATGCCAGCCATCAGGGGGCCCTGAATGACGTTGAGCGGCCGGCCGTACTTGACGCGAGCTTCCTCGGTGTCGTGATCGATGTGGTCCGTGAGTCCTTTCAGCAACGCGTGTTTCAGACGCTCTTCAACCGTGCCGTTGCGCCACTCTTCGGTCTGAGCGACAGTTTCGCCCTTCGCCGCCGCTTTGAACTTCTCTGAGAACGCAATCAGCCTCTCGGTTGCATCAGGCCGACGGTTCAGAACCACGTCCTCAACGTATTCGAGCAGTTCCTTGTCGATCTCCTCATAGACCGCCAACTGTCCCGCATTGACGATGCCCATATCCAGGCCGGCTCTGATGGCGTGATACAGGAACACCGCGTTCACGGCCTCGCGCACGACATCGTTGCCGCGGAAGCTGAAGCTGACGTTGCTCACACCACCCGATGTTTTCGCGCCGGGGCACTCGACCTTGATGCGCCGCACGGCCTCGAAGAACTCAATGGCGTAATTGGAGTGTTCCTCCATCCCCGTGCCGATGGTGAGGATGTTAGAGTCAAAAATGATGTCTTCCGGCGGGAAGCCCACCTTCTGAGTCAGCAGGTCAAACGCGCGTTTGCAGATCGCGACCTTTTCATCGGCCAGCACGGCCTGGCCCTTCTCATCGAAGGCCATCACGATGACTGCGGCACCGTACTGCCGGATGAGCCGCGCTTGCTCCAGGAATTTTTCCTCGCCCTCTTTCAGGCTGATGGAGTTCACGACGCCCTTACCGGGCAGGCACTTTAGACCCGCTTCGATGACGGACCACTTCGAACTGTCGACCATCACGGGGACAGTGGCGATCTCGACCACCGGCGTGATCATGTTGAGGAACTTGGCCATGCACGCTTCGCTGTCGAGCAAGCCTTCGTCCATGTTGATGTCGATCATGTTCGCGCCGCCTTCAACCTGCTGGCGGGCGATGCTCAACGCTTCGTCGTACTTTTCTTCCTTGATGAGCCGCGCGAACTTGCGCGAACCGGTGACGTTGGTCCGTTCACCCACCATGAAGAACGTGCTCTCCGGTCGAATGCTTTGAGAGTTCAAACCCGAGAACGTCGAATAGCGCGGGACGTTCGGAATCTTGCGAGGCTTGATCGACTTCACGGTTTCCGCGATGGCTGCAATATGTGGAGGCGTGCTGCCGCAACAGCCGCCGACGATGTTGACGAAGCCGCGTTCGGCAAATTCGCCAACGAGCTTGCCCATCGTTTCGGGGCTCATATCAAACTCACCGAGAGCGTTCGGCAACCCGGCATTCGGATAGCAGGACACGAACTTCGGCGCGATCCCAGACAGTTCCTCGATCCACGGACGCATCTTTTCCGGACCGACCGCGCAGTTGAAACCAATGCTGAGCATCGGGAAGTGCGACACCGAGTTCCAAAACGCCTCAATCGACTGGCCGTACAGCGTCGAGCCGCCGCCTTGCTCAAAGACCGTCGCCGAAACCATCACCGGCAGGACCTTGCCCGTGCGTTCGAAGTATCTGGCGATCGCGAACAGGCAGGCTTTCATATTGAGCGTGTCGAACGAAGTCTCCGGGAGAAGCAGGTCCGCCCCACCATCGACCAGTCCAGCGATCTGTTCGGTGTACGAGGCGACGACCTCATCCCATGACACCATACGTTTGGACGCATCGTTCTCGTCGAAAGCGTAAGACAGAGCCTTATCCATCGGTCCGATGCTGCCCGCGACGAAGCGCGGCTTGTCGGGCGTACGTTCAGAGAACTCCAGTGCAGCGGCTTTCGCCAGCGCAGCACCGGCACGGTTCACTTCATAGGCCAGCGACGGCTGAAGAATGCGAGCACCATCTCCCAGCGTCCCCGGCGCAATCCCCGGAAAATAGTTGGTAAAGGAAACCGTCTGGGCGTTGAACGTGTTCGTTTCAACGATGTCAGCGCCGGCTTCGAAGTACTGGCGATGAATCGAATCAATCACGTCCGGGCGTGTCAGGACCAGCAGATCGTTCAGGCCCTGGAGGTCTTTCGTGTGGTCGCGAAATCGGTCGCCGCGAAAATCCGCTTCGTTCAGCTTGAAGCGCTGCACCATCGTCCCCATCGCTCCATCCAGGATGAGGATACGGTCTGTCAGCAGTTGTTCGATCGATTCCGCAGCGGGCATTGAAGTTCTCATCTAACAGGTCAAAGTCAGTCCGGCGGCGTAGTTTAGTGGGTCTGGCCCTGATGTCATTCGGTCGCCTGAGCAACAGCCGGAGCAAGAGTGACACGGCGAAAGCGTTCCTGGATGCGCTCCAAAATGGGACCGGGCACGCTCCGCAGCCGAATCAGCTCATGATTGACCACCGCGGTCACCGGCGCCCCGTTCAGCAAGGCGATGGCGTTGCTGGACATCGCCGGAACTCGCGCGTCGGACGTAATGATGCCCACCAGATTCAGCGGATCGACCGCCGAGAGAAACAACAGCTCGTCTTGCGAAGCAGTCGGCCGTGCGGAGAGCGGTTCCTCGGGCACCGTCGAATCGAGGAACGACCGGCGGAGGCTCATCGTTTTGCGGTCGGCCTTCTTGCCACTGGACGAGTCGTGCCCGGACGAGGCACCGTTGCTGGGGTTCTGTTGCTGGCGAAGTTGACGCAATCGCTGCACGGTGTCCGGTAGAGCGAACTGCTCGCCGGCCACGCCGGCTACGAAGCGTCCGCCGCGAATCTCGCCGCGAGCTTCCAGACGCCGGTAAACCTGCAGCAGTTCAAACCAGCGCGGAGCCCCGACTTCGCGTCCCAGCAGATCGCGGAACATTACCCCCCAACGTCGCAACAGTTGCCAAGCCCACTGTTCGACCATCGAGCGGGCGTTGTCTTGAGGCGCTTCCGGTTCTGCGCGTTTCAGCAGGGACCACCGGCCGGTGCCTGCGTTCGACATCCGCTGCCGGGCGAAACCGGAAGCGCGAGCTGGCAACTTCGGCAGCGAGTCATTCCGCGAATCCATGAACTGCCGCAGACCAGCGAACCCGTCTGCCGTCAGTCGGCCACGTGAAATCAGTTCGCCCAACGCTTCATCCAACTCTTTGGGATGCAGTCCTAACTCAATTCTCAAATCAGCGCCAAAGCTCGCACCGCGCTCGGCAATCGTGCGTTGAACCGCTTGAGCGGTCGGGCTCAAGACATCGGACTGATCCTTGTCTGAGCCTGATGTCAGCCAGTCCCAATCCTCGCGCAGGAACAGCGACACCGGTGCGACTCGCGTGAGGTTCGCTGGCCCCGCGTTCCGCTCGGGATCGCGAACCGGGGGATAGAGACGTCCCCAACCGACCTCGCCAGTGAGGCATAATTCGTCCAACCATTCGGCCCGGTAGCTGTCGAGTCGCGCCGGAAGCACGTCGCGCTCCCACGCGACGGCCGGGATGTCGATGCCCTGCATCAGGGCAATCACTTCGAAGAGGCCGTTTGATCCCGCTCGCTTCTTGCTGGGCACAACGCCGTGATGGTACGTCAGGAACCGCAGGAAGGTTTCGACCGAGACCGGCTCGATCTCGCGACGCAACCCTTCCATCGTCAGTCGATGAATACGGGCGAGCAGTCGTCGATGACACCACTCCTGCGGAGTTGCCGGATTCGGCGAAGCGAGCGCGTGACCGTTCACGGCCGGTGCTTTGACGCGCGACATCGCAATCTCTGTGACATCCGAAAGCCGCGACTCAGGCTGCTCGCCGCTCTCTTCAGGTTCTACGAGTACCTTCGGGACAGGTATCGTTCGAAAGCGGCCGCGCATCACGACGCCTTCGCCTTCCAGTGCTTCCAGCGTGGCGGCTGCTTGAGATTCCGTCATGCCGGTTCGTTGAGCAGCCTCTTCCGACGTCAGTGGACCAGCAACCTCCATTAGGCCGCGGAGTGTCTGGATGCGGGCTTCGATGTCCGTCCAGTCCTGACGCACGCTGGCTGGCACGGCCAGTTCGGTCTGAAACTCTGCATTCGGAAACATTGCCCGTGCGGCTGGCAGGCGTTCGGCGCAAGTCCAAGCGCTGGCCCCATCCGGAAACGCAAAGGCCGTCGCGCGGCGGTCATCGCGCAGCTCTCGGAACCATTCCTCGAAGTCTGGTTCCTCGGCAGCGGGCAGGACGATGCGCGACATCAGCACGTCGTGCAGTTCATCCGCGTTCCTGACCAGCGGTTGCGCATCCCGGACAACTTGCTCAATGGCCAGCGGGTCCAACCGGCTCAGATCACTGACGGATTCAACCGTCAGCGAACGCCGAGTTGCCACTGTTCGCGCGCGACGTTCGGCAATCTCGCCACCATCCAGAAACGCATACGGATTCGCGTTGAGCAGTTCGTAACTGAACGGCGATGGCTCGCGCGTGTCACGGGCGATAAGTTCAATCTCTCCGGATTGAATCTGGCGCAGGACATCGACCAGTCCGTTGAAGTCCAGTGCTTCATACAGGCAATCATCCATCGTTTGCTGCAGCAGTGGATGATCGGGCAGCTTCAGGTCGCCCTCACCAACGTTTTCTTGGCACCCCGTCAGCAGCGGAAAAACCTGCGTCAGCAAGTCGTCGGCCCGGAAGCGTTGCAGGGCAGGGGGGACCTTGTTGCCCTTGTCACGACGCAGCACCAGTAACGCTCGATTCGCATTCCAGCGCCAGCGGATCTGGAACATCGGAATGCGCAGAATCGCGGTTTCCAACAGCGGTCGCACGTTCTCCGGTGTGAGCAGCGGGAACATGGACTCCAACGGAAAACTGTGCTGCGGACCGAGCGACAGGATGAAGCCGTCGTCATCCGCCGTAGCCTGCAGTTCGAAGTCGAACGACACGCAAAACCGCTTGAGCATCGACAGGCCCCACGCCTGATTAATACGTCCGCCAAACGGGGCGTGCACAACCATCTGCATGCCGCCGGTCTCGTCGAAGAAGCGATCGAAGATG
>CAYLTY010000373.1:0-5869 GCA_964386705.1 uncultured Planctomycetaceae bacterium | reverse complement strand
GGTCGGCACGCTAGGCATGCCATAGACCACACAGCTCGCAGAGTCCTGAGCAATCACGCTGACGCCAACCTTCTTGATCAGGCGGATGCCATCCGTGCCATCGCAGCCCATACCAGTCATGATCATGGCCAGGGTTTCCGAGCCATAGGTCTGGGCCATCGAACGGAACAGCACGTCAACCGATGGACGACAACCTTGCTCGGGCGCGTCTTGAGTCAACTGCGCGCGAACTTTCGTTCCGACCGAATACAGCCGCAGATGCAACCCGCCAGGAGCAATCAGCACCTTACCGGGTTCCACCAGATCGTTTGGCTCGGCTTCCTTCACGTGCAGTTTACACTTGGAATTCAACGAATCCGCGAGCGTCTTCGTGAAGAACGCGGGCATGTGCTGCACGATGACAATTGGCAGCGGGAAGGACTCCGGCAGCAACGGCAGAAACTGGCGCAGAGCGTCCGGTCCGCCGGTTGAGATTCCAATACCCACCGCCGCGTAACAGCCGGTTCGGCGGCCTTTCACGGTCGCGACTTCCGGAGCTGCCACAGGTGCCTGCTCCGCCTTCGCAACGGTGTACTTCGCGCTCATCGCAGCCAGCGCCGTGTTCACGCGGCTGAACTGCTTGTTGACCTTAAAGGCTTCAATCTTCTCAGCCAGCAGGGATCGCAGGATCTGAGCGCTCTCCATCGGACGGTTGCCCACGGGCTTCGTCACGAAGTCGAATGCTCCTTCCTCGAGTGCTTGCATGGTTGCTCGAGCGCCATCCTGGGTCAGCGAACTCACCATGATCGCTTTGGCTGTCAGGCCACGACGACGAATCTCGCGCAGCACGACCAACCCGGAGACGCCAGGCATCTCAACGTCGAGCGTAATCAGGTCTGGATTGTGCAATTCAATCTGATCGATGGCATCCATTCCGTCGCGAGCCAGGCCCACAACGACGACTCCGGGAATGCTCGCGACGATGTCTCGAACAATCTTTCGATAGATCGCTGAGTCATCAACGACAAGCACGCGAACGGCGGGAGCGGAGGCTTGGAGCACAGTGTTGGGTTTTCCTTGTTGAGATTGGACCTGAGCGAGAGGCCGCGACGGTGGTGTTGGGTGTGAGGGCAACAGCACCGTCGGGGTCTGGATACTCCAGGCTGTCGCGGCCCGGTCAGTTGACCGAACCGCGACACGTACCTGGACGAGTCAGCAGCGAGTGTTGCCGGTCTTACATGGCGAACTGCTTGACGAGTTCTTCCAACTCGCCAGCGATGTCGTGCAGACCATCACCCGCAGTGCGGGCCAGTTGAGCACCCGTGCAAGTCTCCTTCGCGGCCTTATCAACGCGGACCATGTTCTTGCTGATTTCGCGGCAAGCCAGGGCCGATTCGTTGATACCACGCGACACAGACTGCACCGCGGTAGTCGTTTCATGGACCGTGCGGGCAATCTCCTGCGTCGTCTTCTGTTGCTCGGAGACCGCGTTCGCGATCGAGCTCGACACCGAACTCACGTTGCGAATCACTCCTTCAATCTGACCGATCGCCTTGACGGCTTCGTTGGTCGATTCCTGAATCGCCTTCACACGGCGAGCGATGTCGTCAGTCGCACCAGAAGTCTGCTTGGCGAGTTCCTTCACTTCCGTCGCAACAACTGCGAAGCCCTTGCCAGCTTCACCGGCTCGAGCGGCTTCGATCGTCGCGTTCAGGGCCAGCAGGTTGGTCTGCTCGGCGATGTCCTGAATGACTTCAATTACCTTGCCAATTTCGTCAGCGGCCTGACCGAGTTGAGTAATCTTGGCGTTGCTGACTTCAGTCAGGCGAGCGGCTTCACCGGCAACGCCAGCAGCCTTCTCCGCGTTATGAGCGACGTCCGTAATGCTGGCCGTCATCTCTTCGATGGCTGCGGCAACCGATTCAACATTCGCTGTCATCTGGGTCGTTGAAGATGAAACCGTCGTCATGCTGGCGGTCATTTCTTCGGCGGCCGCGGTCACTGCCGACGATTGACCGGTGGTCTCATCAGCACCTGAAGCCAGTTGGGTCGCGGTGGACGAAAGCTGAGTCGACGAATTCGACAAGGTTGAAACGTTGCTGGTCAGCTTGCCAATCATATTCCGCAGGCTTTGGCGCATGTTGTTCATCGCTTCGATGAGGGCGCCGGGCTCGCCGCTGGCGACTTCGTCACAGGATTGCGACAGATTGCCAGCCGCGATCTGACGAGCGAACTCGGCAGCCTTCACAATCGGTCGTGTGATCGAACTGGCGAAGTACACCGCAGTGACGCCAACGGTGATTCCTGCCGTCGTCACCAGCCCCAGTGCCCACCACAGCAGGCTGGATTGAGCCTGGTCGCTTCCATCCTTCAGCTCGTGAACCGCTGCAAACGCTTCTGCGATGTCGCACTTCACTGCCAGAGCCCATTTCACACCGAGAGCATCGACTGGAGTCACCGCAGCCAGTGCCTCATGACCGCGGTAGTCGGTCACATACTTCACAGTGGTCAGATTGTTCTCATGGACCGCCATCGTGCAGGGGGCCTTCAGGATGCCCTTGGCGGGATCACGGAACGCGGCATTGACGCCTTTAGTTTCTACTTCGAAGCGTGTATCGATACGCGACAGGTAGTCCGGCCCGACCAGCAGAGTCTCACCGGTCTCGCCGAGGCCACCGCGTTCGCTGATGATCTTCGTGAGTTGCTCGATCGGCATCTGAAACGCGACGACACCCACTCGCTTCTTGCCATCGAAAATCGGGGCAGCGATGAAGCTGGCCGGCGAATCATACGACGGCAAATACTGACCGTAGTCTGCGTACGCGAAGCTACCGGGCTCGGTCAGCGCATTGGCCTTGCGGAAGACCTCGCCCAGAGATGATTTGGCAACTGGGCCAACAGTCAGCTTGGTCGCGTAATCCAGCTCTTTGAAGCAGGAGTAAACAACGTGGCCATCGTCGGCGTCCATGATGAAGACGTCGTAGTAGCCAAATCGCTCCAAGAAGCTGCGGATGATCGGGTGCACAACACCGTGGATCTCATTGTAACGAGCTTCCTCAGGCGAACGGTCCAGGCGGTGCTTCTGACCGAGCGGATTTGGATTCTTTAGAATGTAGTGGTACTGCATCAGGATCGCAGCGTCGTCCAGCTTGGCCAGATACGACTCGACGTCGGGCTGCTTGCCGGGATTCTGCTTGCGATACTCGGGAGCGAACTCGCCACGATAGAAGTTGGCCAGTTCCCGACGCAGATCATCGGGCTTGGCAGTCGCGTAGACCTTCTCTTCCCATTCGTGGAATGCTTCATCGAGATTCACGCAGGCTTCTATAACCATCCGGTTTTCAGAGAACATGACAATCTGATTCTTGATCATGTTCAGATACTGATCGAGCTGCGCTTTCTTGTTATCGCGGATCGAGATCAGTCGCTCTTCGGTGGCTTTGGACAACGCCTTCTCGCTGCCCATACGGACGTTATCCAAGGCGGATGACGCCTTCTGGTAGCTCACCGCTCCGTACGTGACGAGCGGTAAGATGCTGCAGGACAGCAAGATCGCAACAAGCTTGTTTTTAAGTTTCATGACAGGAACTTACCTTAAGAAAGAATCAGTGAGAGTGATTGGCAACAGCCAGGCCGGGGGCCGAAGGGTCTGTCACTCAGGAGTTTCGCGAACCGTGAACTCGGCTCGCTCGAACACGTCGTGGTGTTTTCAGGCCACAGCCGCTTCCTCCTCTGGCTCAGCCACAACCGACGTGGCGTTCAGAATGAGCAGCAGGTCGTTTTCCAGCTTGTGAACTCCGCTGAAGAAACGACCGGACAAACCAAGCAGATTCGCGGGAGGAACATCGATCTCGTCCGACTTCGCATGGACGACATCGGCGATGCGATCGACCAGCAAGCCAATTCGCTCCTCGCCACAAGACAGAATGATGTTGCGATTCGCCCCGTCGATGGGACGTCCAGGCAATCTAAAGACCACCCGCAAGTCGATCACAGTGACGACATCACCCCGCAGGTTCACGACTCCGCGCACGCACGGCGGAGCATGCGGTACGTGAGTGAGTTCCAGGTTACGGTTGATTTCCTGCACCTGCAGGATGTCGATGCCGATGAGGCTGTCGCCGACATAGAACGTCGCAAACTCATGTTCGGTAACGGTGGCGTTCGCTGGTATCAGGGTAACCATGATGGCTCAGGATCCGGGTTGGATGGAAAGGATGTCTTCGGTCGCAGTGGGCGCAACGGTTGCGTTCTCACACTGAGCGTTCAGAGAAATTCAGCCTTGGGACGATCGGCTTCAGACCAGTGCGGGCCGCTGGGGGGCATCGGCCCGGCAACTCAGAATCGAGGTGACGGCCAGTACCAGCTTGTCGCGGTCCAGCTTGATCAGGTACTCGTTGATTCCGATCTGCGTTCCGCGGGTCACATGCTCATCACTCGCGAGCGAGGTCAGAGCGATCACCGGTAGATGACGGAATCTCGCATCGCCGCGAATCTGCTCGCACAGCTCGAAGCCGTTCATGTTCGGCATCTCGATGTCGGTCACAACTCCGGCAAACTGATGACGCTCGCTGCAGAGAATGTTCCAGGCGATCTGGCCATCTTCCGCCGTAACCACTTCGGCTCCGATCTGCTCGATGAAGCTTTTGACCTTGTTGCGGAAGAAGGTGGAGTCCTCGGCAAGCAGGACGACAGGTGTCACTTTCGGAGCCGCTTGAGGAGTCGGGCTGTGAACCGCATTGGCGAGCATCGCAGGCTGATGAGGTGCCGCGACCACCGGTCCTGACCAGGCGGGACCGGCCGCTGGTGCGGCGGCAACCGCGGGGGTAGCACCGAACCATTCTGGATGTGCTCGGCGAGCCAGTTCGTACGTATCAAGGAAGCGCGTCGCCCGCCCATTGATCACCAGAGAACCCAGCACACCGGGTTCAATAAAGGTGCGGGTATCCAGATTCGACGAGCATTCGAGGATGTCGCAGACTTCAGGCAGAATCAGACCGATTTCTCGCTCACCGGCGTGGAAGACAACAACGAACACGCGGGCCTGTTCGTCGCGCTGCCGGGCCGCGATGCATTTCTCCAGACTGAGCAGGGTCAGCGTACCGCCGCGATACTGCAGCACTTCCTGTCCGCCCACGGAGTCAATCTGTTCAATTCGCACGCGTTCGATGCGAGCGATGGAACTCATCGGAATCGCGAACTGTTCGGACGGATGATTTGTGAAGATCAACGTGGAAATGGTTTCCGAAACGCGATCTTCGGTTTCGTTCTTGGTGTGTTTCGCAGCGGGTTCGCCAACACCCAGTTCGGTATGAACCGCGAGCCCGGTGATGTCCAGGATCAACGCAATACCGCCATCACCCAGCACGGTCGCCCCCGCGAGGAAGCCGATGTCCTTCATGTGCCGCCCCAGCGGCTTGACGACAATTTCTTCCGAGTCGTGCAGGCCATCCACAATCAGGCCGAATTTCAGACCGCCACCTTCCACAACCAGGATATTCGCAGACTCGCCAGCCGCGCCGGTTGCGGTGCTATCGTCCGGCTTCACGACGGAACTCAAACGCACCAGAGGCAGTAATACTCCGCGTAGTCGCAGCACTTCGGCATCACGCAAGCGTTCGATGCGTTTGGCCTCATCACCAACACGAATGCGGACCAGTTCGCTGATGTTGATCTGCGGTATGGCGAAACGTTGCCCGCAAGACCGCACGATCAACGACGGGATAATCGCCAGTGTGAGCGGCAGGCGGACGGTAATGGTCGTCCCGCGACCAACGTCGGTTTCGATGTCGATCGAGCCGCCCAGTTTCTCGATGTTCGTCCTCACCACATCCATGCCGACGCCGCGTCCAATGACCGAGGTGATCTGCTCGGCGGTTGAGAAGCCCGG
>CAYLTY010000372.1:0-5927 GCA_964386705.1 uncultured Planctomycetaceae bacterium | reverse complement strand
CAGAAGATGCTGACGCCGTTCAAGCTCTGCGTCGGCGGAAGGGTGGGCAACGGTCGTCAGTGGTGGAGTTGGATTGCACTCGATGATCTGGTGAGAGTGTTAGAACACGCCACTGTGACCGAATCACTGTCCGGGCCTGTGAACGGCGTCGCGCCGGGGACCGTCAACAATCGCACGTTTACAAAACTGCTGGGGCGAGTGCTCAGACGCCCGACGATTATTCCAATGCCAGCAATCGTAGTGAGCGTGTTGCTCGGCGAAATGGGCGATGAGTTGCTGCTCGGCAGCACACGCGTCGTGCCGCAGCGGCTGGAAGAGTCGGGATTCCAGTTTTCGTATCCGACGCTCGAACCCGCGCTGCAGCATCTGCTGAAGTGACCGACGCGGTTGTAAAGCAGTTATGCGATCAGCGCGACGCGTAGTTCAACTGGCCGCTCCAGCCGAGTTTGTTGTGCAAAGCCCGGTAGTAGCTGTGCCCGGCGATCTTCGCCAACTGGCAGGTGACGGCGGCTCGTTCGACTTCAACGACATCGTCACGCAGTAGAGGACGTCGGATCTGCGCGTCGACCACCAGCACCGCGTCTTTACGCGACTTGGTCAGGCTGAGCCGATAGCGCCGATCGGCACTGTCCACCAGCGGTCTGTTCGACAACGTGTGGGGGCAGATCGGTGTCACCAGGAAGACGGGCAGGTCCTGCCGGATCGCGGGGCCGCCCGCCGACAGACTGTGAGCCGTTGAGCCAACGGGCGTGCTGATCAGCAGACCATCGCAGCTATAGGTCGTCACATGGTCTTCGTCGATCGTGAGCGTGACTTCGATCATCTGCAGCGTTTCCGCTCCGCTAATCGCCGCTTCGTTCAAGCCCAGAAAGGTTTCGCTGGTGCCGTCCGCATGCTTCAAAGTGACCTGCAGCATCACGTGCTCGATCACCTTGAAGTCGCGCCGCGCGATGGCCGCGAAGTGGTCGCGGAACTCTGCTGGGGACAGGTCAGCCAGAAATCCTAATCGCCCCAGATTAACTCCGATGATCGGCAGCTGACGGGGACCGAGCAGTCGGCAAGCTCGCAGGATGGCTCCGTCCCCACCCAGCACGACGACTAAGTCGGCCTCGTAGTCGTGCAGGTTGATGTCCGTAGTGACGGCCGCCGCCACAACCTCAGCCCGGGGCTGCGTGGCCAGGAAGTCTGATAACTCGCGCCACGCACGTTGAACGTGGTCGCTCTGATCGCGAGCCAGGACGATGAGCCGCAAACGGTCTGTAGTCATGGAGAATGCTCAGGAGTCTGTGGTTCCGTCAGCACGCACCGAGCTGAACAGGGCCTGTCAGCCTGCATTCTGCGCCGGTGGAATCAGATGTGCCAGACGCTGTCGGGATTTCGCGGGCAGAAGATGAGTCACTTTTGCAGAAAAGTGGCAGAGCAGTGGAATTCGTCTACGGCGGCGCGTGAAGGATTGCCGATTGTAGGGATTGTGCGTGCTTGCGCCGTAGCTTCGGCGTTGCGCCCGCATCACTGCAGGCTGGAGCGTCCCTCGGCGTGAGGATGTCACCCATGAGTTGTTCACGGAAGAGCTCGATCAGTGCTTGGCTTACCCGAGCAATGATCGTCGCAAGTCTGATTGGCGGAGCATTCCCCGGAGGGGAACCGTCATCGGTCTTTGCGCAGATCTTCAGGGGCTCGAAAGCTGAACCCGGTTCGAATCGTCCTCACGTCATCGTTCAGCAGACCGCTGCTCACAACTGGTTCACGGTGATGGGCGAAGTCCGGTATCCACAGACCTATGAGCTGCCAACGGGTAGTCCTTCGGTTGTCGAGTTTCTGCGTTTCGCGAGTTCCGGCTGGCCAACTCCGCTGTCGCCGAATGCCTCTGGCCAACTGCGTATCATTCGCGGTGGTCGCGAGGTGCAGAAGCTGTACTACTCGGATTCACTGTCGTTCACGCTGATGCCGGGCGACATCATCATTGCGGACGTGAAGTTCGGTCAGGGGCAGGCGTTTCAAGGGCAGCCCAATGAGACACTGCAGGCGTCTCAGACCGTGAAGATCGCGTTGATCGGTGTGCTCGATCATCCTTTCATTATGGCGGCTCCGCCGGACCTCGCGACGACCGACTGGATTGCTCGTCAACTTGGCCAGGATCCTGCTATCGCCAAGACCGCCATTCGGCTGTTGCCGCGCGGTTCGCACGGAGCGGATGCCTCGACCAAGCTGCCTGATAACTCGGTAGTGCAGTTCAAGCAGGGGCAGATTGACGTTTCCAAACTGCCGCCGAATCTGCCGCGTCCATTCCGAGCGGGAGTTGATCAGCGTCCGGTTGCTCCAGTGCCAACGCAGCCCGACGTGTCGGATGAAGTGGCGTTGAATCCTCCGGGACGGGCTTTCGTGCCCAGTGCTCCGCCGCCGTACCAACCGGTACAGCCCCGCGTTCCTCCTGATCAGTTTTCTTACAAGGACAATGGGTCGGTGCAACTCGATCCCGAACGTCCCGATCTACCGGTTCGTCGCCGCGATGTGGTTGATCCTCGCAATCCGGAAGGCCGGGCTCGCGTGGGCCAGGGCATGCCGGAACCGAAGCGTTTTACTCCTCCGGCCGGCGCTGCGTCCGTGACGGTTTCTCCGTCTCAAGACGAGTTGGACTCGCGACCGTCTGCTCAAGCGAGGAAACCGTTTGGTGACTCCGAGCCTGCTGATGACAGTGCTGAGGGAAGCTCTGGAGACGCCGGAACGCCGCGTGATCATCAGAGTCGCAAAATTTCCGATCTGCCGATGAAGCCGGTACCCGAGAAGGGATCAGCGACAGGCGAGGGTACTTTCTCGAGCGTGGTGTCGGAACCAGATTTCAATGCCAGGATCGGTGCTGACGGTTCGTTGTCGATTCAAGGAGCGAATTCCGCCCCTGCGATGCAGGGGCAGTTTCCGACCCTCGCCAAACAGGCTCCGACTGAAGCCGACGATGCTTTGAACGAGGCGAAGTCGGACATCGCGACAACTGCGTCTTCGCCGGACTGGTCAGGCATTGCGATTATCCTGCTGACGTCTCTTGGACTGGGGGGCCTGTGCTGGTTCGCGTTGTCGCTGGGACGTGGTGCTCCCAACGCCAGCCATGTTGTGATTCAACGGCCGGCACGCGAGGTTGAACCATCGAAGACTCGTCTGGTTGATCGTCTGATTAACAACGAACTGCCTGTTGAAACTGAGCCAGCTCGCCTGCCGGCTGATCTACGAATTCATGGACGCCCGGCCAACAAGCCGCGCCTGCGGGTTGACGCGGGGCATACCAGCGGACCGAAACCGCCGCACTTCAACCCGCGTCGGCTGCAGGCTGATGTAGTGCAGGAAGCAGACGTTGCTGTGGACGCCGATCAGGTCGGGTTGCGTGAGCTTGATCTGCCTCCGCAGTCGGACTTGGGCGACGCACCGGTGACGGAGCGAGTTTCCTCGCGCAAACTGCGATTTGATGCCGCTCCGGCAGTTGCTGCTACAGGTAAGCAACCTGCTGCGTCGAAGGTGCGAGCGCCGCGAGGTTTGAGATCGTTCATCCCGGATGACGCGGACGAGATTTCGGAAGTCAAAGAAGTGCCGGTGAGTCGGCAGGTGGTTGCAGCGCGATCTGCTGTGACCGAGCCGAGCTCCGCGGCAGATCCTCGCGTGCAACCGTCGCGTGTTATCACCGAAGGTAGTGACATCGTGGACCGCGCCTTGGAAGCGTTCTATCAAGCGAAGGGGCAGCCATGACCATTGCTCTCGACATTGGCTCGCACCACGTTCGCTCGTTGCGTCACCAGGCTGGCCGGTTGATTGCTCGCAGCCAGCGAGCGGCCTACGCCGTGTTGCCCGATTCTGATTCACACCGTCGATTGCTCGCCGATGCGAATCTCGGCTTCGCGGTGTGTGATGATGGATTGCTGCTGTTGGGTGACGCCAGTTGGAATCACGCAGACTTATTTCATGTGGCCAGTCGGCAGTTGCTGCCTCATGGCCAGTTGCTGCCCAATGACCCGATTGCACGGCAACTGCTGGCGACGTTGATTGATTCGGTGCTGCCTAAGTCGGAGCAGTCCGGCGAGCTGTGCATGATGTCGTCAGCGGGTCTCGCGTCGAATTTTGAGAACATCGACTTCTTCAATCGCGTCGTCCGCCTGCGGGGGTATGAACCCCTGCTGGTGCCGTCGGGCGCGGCGTTGGTTCTTTCTGAACTCGTGCAGAGCACTTTCACCGGCATCGCGCTCGTGTTTGGAGCATCTGCCTGCGAAGCCGTACTGGCTCATCGCGGCTTGGTTGTCTGTCAGTCACAATTACCTCGGGGTGGCGACTGGATCGACGAGCAGTTGGCCGACTGCTTCAACCTGGCCTGCTGGGACCCCAGTGGCGAGCGGTTTTTGGACACCGTGTCGGTTTGCCACGCTCGTGAAAGCGACGATCCGACGCACCGCGCCGCTTTGGCGATCGATCCCGAGTTTCCAGCGGCAGCTCAAGCGGCTCTGAGTGGCTTGATGACGGATCTGCTGACCACGTTCTCCGACGAACTGATGAATTGCCAAAGAGCATTGGATCTGCCTCAGCCATTGGCGTTGCTGTGCGGCGGCGGCCTGGCTCAGTCCGAGCGGTTCATTGAGTACTTGCATCATGTGCTCGCTCAATCGCGACTGCCGGTGTCGACTCGACAGGCCCGCGTGGCTCGAGGCTGGCCGCACAACATCCTCCGCGGTTTGCTGATCGCTGGCGAACTGGAAGCCGCGACCGCGAGCGAACTACCGCAGCAACGCCGCGCGGCTTGAGCGTTATCCGCTTCGCCGACTTCCCGTTCCGGCAATTCGAGCAGCCAACTACACTCGAACTCTGCGGCGTCCCGGTGCAATCTAACGTGCTTTTGGGGGCAGTCTGAGTTGTCGGTCGTCGCAGGGAGCCACGAGGGACGAAGCGATGACAAAGAATGGATTCTGGACGGCGGGACTATTTGCCACAGCGTTGGTGCAACTCATCGGGTGCGGACCGGCGTATCTGGGACCTCCACCCTCGATGAATCCACCACCTGCTCGGCTCTCGCCGTTGCCGCAGCAGCCGCAAATCCAGCAACCACCGCTGATGCTGCCGCCTAGCGGATCCAGTTCATTGCAGCAGGTGCCGAGCGTTCCGGCGGATCAGATCTTTGCCCCGCAGTCGTCCAGGAAAGAGCCTCGGTACCACACTGTTCGAGAAGGCGACACTCTGTCGCGGATCGCCCAGCAATACGGTGTGACTGCACAGGAATTGATGAAGGCCAACGCCTGGGATCAGCCTCCGCTGCTGCAGCCGGGCTACATGATTCAAATTCCCTGATGCGTGATTTTGCTGCAAATCAGCCGACTCGTAACAGGTCTTGGCGGAATCGCAGGCTTCGTCCTAAGCTGCGTTTCCCCTCGATGTGCCATCGTGACTGGGCAGCGACTTCGCTCGCTGCCGGTTGAATCCTACCCCGGCACAGGTCTGTCTCCTTCCCGTCGGAATGTTCCTATGTTCCTGCCAA
Organism: uncultured Planctomycetaceae bacterium; assembly: GCA_964386705.1. Classification (GTDB taxonomy): domain Bacteria; phylum Planctomycetota; class Planctomycetia; order Planctomycetales; family Planctomycetaceae; genus AM-0621. The sequence goes on along the minus strand of CAYLTY010000372.1, from coordinate 421 downwards.
GACTCGGAGTTGGCTTGGTTCTGTCGGTTGCCTGCGTCTCGCTCGCGGGCTGCGCCTCGTTTGAGTGGCCGCATGAGCTGAAGCCACATCGTTTGTGGCGGCTCAATCGCCAACCGGCTTCCACTCAGAATTTCTACAATTCCATCCCGCCGGAGCCTCTGGCTAATGCCCAACTGGGCGATGCCGTTGCTGAGCAGCCCTGATCAATTTCTGGCGTGCAGCAATCCTTGCGGACTGTCGCGACTGCCAGATTCGGCTGATGAGACTTGAGCGGCGATGCCGATCTTTCCGGTTGTGTCGATTTCGACGTCTGTTTTCAGGCGGCGATTCCGCATCGACATCGGCCGAACCGTTCGGCGTGACTCAATTCTCCTGGCAAGCCGTTTCCGATTCCCTTCGGGCAAATCGCGAGCGGGGATTA
>CAYLTY010000371.1:0-6000 GCA_964386705.1 uncultured Planctomycetaceae bacterium | reverse complement strand
TTCTTGGCTTTGCCACCGGGGTCAGGCTTCGAGCCGTTGTTTCCACTTGCGGCGGCGGGAGTGAGGATCTCGGGAGCGACTTCGTCGGGTTTGAGTTCACGGGCGGCACCATTGGTCAGGAGGTACTCAATCAGCTTCTCGTCGGTGACTTCGATAAAGTCGCCTTGAGCGCCTTCCGCACCCTTGGTGAAGCTGTGAGCGAGGAGTTGGAGACGCATGGGAAAGACCTTCAGGAGTGCCCGCCGCTGTGCGGAGAAACACAGCGGCGGGCGGCGGATGGTAGACACAGAGAAGACCCCCCTCTAACTCCCCCTTGCGAAGGGGGAGACCAAGCAGGGAGGTCACAGGACTTAGCTGGCGGCCATCACCAGCGTTTTCGCAGCGGCGGTGTTGATCCACTTGGCGTCAGTTCGCAGGAAGGCAATGAAGCCCACTTCGTCAGTGGCCGCATAGAGTTCATCGACTCGCTTCATGCGGATCGAATTCACATCGCGGATGCCGTACTTCGCGAAGTTGCCGAAGATGGCGGCCTTGGCGGACGCAGCGAGAGAGCTGGCCATGTACTGGTTGATCGTCAGCGGATAACCGGCGAGACGATCAGGCACACCCACCAGACCGCCCATCGTCCAGAGATAATTACCCTGACCATCCTTCAGCTTACGGACAGCCAGGACGATGTTGTCATGCATCATCCAGCCAACCGATGGACCGACTCGATAGCCGGGGTCGATGGAATGCGTCATCGACAACAATTCATCGCCGGTGATGGCATTCACAGCGGCGGCAGTCACGCCCGCCGAGATACCGACCGTCACACCCTGCGGAGTGCTGGAACCGGAGCCCGTCGTGTACTTGCTGGTCGTGATGCGGCCTAATCGCTCGCCCAACGCACCGGCGATCCACACAGCCAGATTGAAGGGACTATCTTCCAAGAGTTCCTCGCTGATCTTCACCAGCTTGGAGGACATCTTGTAGGCGTTCCACGTCTTCTCGCTGAAGGTCGGATCAACCGTGGAACCGATACTGCCTTGCTCATCGAGCTGTTCGCCAGTGTTGCCAGTGTCATCGACTCCCGGCCACTTCAACGCGGCACCATTCGACGTGCGAATGATGCTGGCCACGCCACGCGGACCGCCGACAGTCAAGATCTGCTCTTCGAGCATTCCGACAAAGTCGGCTGGAACAGTGTAGCCACCAGCAGAGCCAGTGCCGACAACCAAGCCAGCTCGATTGAGCGTGGGCGGCTCAAAGCGATCGTTCGCAACCCAACCGCCAGACCGATGACGCATGTCATCAGTACCGAGAATCCGCAGGCGGGTCTTGGACGCCAACAGATTCACGCGGCACCGCTTCGCAGCATCAATCTGCTCTTGTGTCGGACCGTCATCGGTCTTGGAGCGGAGCCAGCCTTGCAACGCCAACAGTCGATCGCGGCCAGTGAGGGCCAGTTGCGTGCCATCGTCACCAGACTGCTTGCGACCGTCGTAATCATCGCGACCGGGCTCGATCAAACCTCGCTTGAGATCCTTCTCGATGGCGTCGAAGAGTTCGCGGCGTTCGGTCAGCTTGGAGACCTTGAGCCGTTCTTCTTCGAGCGCCAGTTCGGTCTTTTGCAGCGCGTTGTATTCCGTGCTCATCCGTTCGAAGGCGGCATCGTCATCAGCGGGCCAGTCACCCTGAGTGGTCGCGTGCTTGTCACGCAACGCGAGCATGTCTTTTCCGACCTTCTGACGTTGTTCAAAGACTTCTTTCAAGCTGGGCATATTGGCTTCCTTGCCGGGTCGGAGCGGTTCGCTCCCTGATGAGGGTCAGAGGACTCAAGGCCCTCACATATTGCACAACGGGTCTAACTCCGTTGCGCCAATTCGATCTCAACGCACTTCAGGAACCGCTCGCGATTGCGGCGGGACACAGCACCACGGGAGAGCAACCAGCGGTCACGGTCTTTGGTGGCGTTGGTGCGATGCTCAGTGAGCCACGCGGCGAAGCGACTGGTGACAGCGGCGGGAGTGTTGCCGCGAGCTTCCGCCGTGGTGGCTTCGTACGCTGGCCAGCCGACAGGGCCAACCTCGAACAGTTCGACGTTGGTGATCTCGCGGATGTAGATCGTGTTCCCGTCAATACGCTCTTCTTTCCACGTGGTGGAAACCGGAACGAACATGAACGACGAACCGGACACATCGCGACGCTGGACCAGTTCGAGCACATCCGCCCGCGTGGCCGGTGGCGTCACTTCATACTTCAAGCCGGTCGCATCGAGACTGAGCAGCAGTGTTCCGGCTGTCGTGCGACCGAGCAGAAAGTTGAAGTCATGATTGAAGGCAGATCGAACATCAGCAGCGGTGCGAACGGCTTCGTCGAAGGCACCGGGCATGATCCGTTCAACGGTGTCATTCCAGAGCCAATACTCGGTGCCAGGCTCGCCCGCCCGATAGTAAACGGCACCATAGCCGGTGATCTGTTTCGGCTGATCGGTATCGGCTCGCAGCTCGGGAAGTCGTGTGGTGATTCCGGCGATGGTCATTCCGTTGGTTCTCCGGTTGGTTCAGGGGCGGGAGTGGGTTCCACCGGGGCGGCTGGATCTCCGCCGGGCTTACCCATGTTGAGCGGGTCTAAGATCACATCGCCATTCGGCATGGGCTTGCGGTTTTCGAGCTGGCGAACTTCGTTCTGAGTCAGCCAGGGACGTCCGCCGGTGGCCATCCGGTAGTATGCAGCACGGGCCGCGAGGTTCGACCGCAGCAGGGCATCGCGAATGAACTCAAAGAAGTGGGATTCGCTGGCCTTTTCTTCCTCGGTCAGCAGCTTGCGGCGGTACTCCAGTTCCCAGCGGACGAACCACACGTCAAAGGCTTCATCGAGCGTGGCCTGATTCTCCTGTTCGAGTGAGGCATAGGCCGAACGCCCGTCCGCTCCTACTTTGTGCGGCGCGAGCTGTAACCAGTTCGCAACCTTCACCAGATCGAACTTGCTGGACTCGATCAACTGAGCATCAGCAGCCGTGATGCTCATCGGATTGGCGGTAGCACCCTCTTCGAGCAGGGCGGTCTCATGAGCCTCAGATAAGCCGCCCTTGCCACCAGGGCGGGACTTTTGCCACGTCGCCCTAAGACGGGTATACGCCGCATCGCTCATCTTGGTGGGCACTTGAATGACAACCGTGGGAGTGGCGGCGTTTTTAAAGAACGCCGCTTCGTGCTTCGTTTTGGCGATGCTCGCCCCGATGTCCGTGCAACCGAGTTCGAGCACGGAATAGCCGGTCAGGCCGTCATAGCCCAGCCCGTGAATGTGTAAAATGTTGTCAGGGTGAATGGTCTCGATGTGCGACTGTGGATCATCGAGAGTGCCACCGATGGAAGTGACGTACCACAACTGGCCATTGAGCCGAACGGGGTAAGTTCGATCGGGCAGCAGCAGGTTCAGACGCAGCGGGCGGCCATCCGGGCCGCGTTTGATGTAGGCGTAGCCGTTGCCCTGCAAGATCGCGTGAGCCGTCATCGTCTCGCGGAGACTGAAGGCCGTCAGTTCCGAGTTCGCGTCCCAGCGAACCAACTTATGGGCGGGGTGCGACTTGTCGCGGGACTTGTCGGATTCAGACCCTTGCCAGCAATAGCAGGGGATTTTCCCGACCGTGCCAGAGATCAACGCGACGCCGCGAAACAGGCCACTGAGCGTCAAGGCCGTGCGGCGGGAGACTCGTTCGCCGCTGGCCGACATCATGCCGGGAAACAAGTCTTGCCAGTCATCTGGATCGGACAGCGACAGATTCTGAGAGACCGATCGAGCCACCCAATTGAGGCCGCGTCCGATGGCATCGCGTCCGCGAGTCACCCAATTCCAGCTCATACGGTCCTCATTCCCTCTGTCTCGTAAACGCTGCGTTGCTGCTGCGAGTAAAGGCATTCGGAGAACGCCATCAGCAGCGCGACCATTGGGTCGATCTTTCCGAGGGACCGTGGCTTTGAAGGCATCATCTGCCCGGCGTTGTTCTCGCTGATCACTAAGTTGTCAGCGCACCACGCCATCAGCGGGTCTCCCGCATGGATCAACCGCGATTGCGCCAGAGCCTCCATCAGCATCCGCCAGGGCTCGGTGTAGTGCTTCGCGTTCTGAGTGAATCCGAACACGTTCAGGCCGTGATCGTTAGCCAGCTCATCCAGCATCATGCGGGCACCGAACTTGTCCGCCGCTAGCGACTGCAGGCTGTATCGCTTCGAGTCAGAAACGATCTGTTCGCGGATGGCCGGATGGTCTGTCGTCAGCGAATCGGATTCGATCAGTGAACCGTGACTGATGAAAGTCGCCCACGGTTCAGAGCTGAGAACATGAGGACTACCGCTCGGAACCCAGGCGACGCATTTGACGTAGTAAGTGGTGAAGCCAGTTCCGTCAGTCACAGGGAAGACAAGAGCCCACGCGGCCAGGTCGTTCGACCAGCCAAGATCGAGACCGCCGTGGCACTCCATACCGTCCTGAATAATCAGAGCGGCGTTGCCGCGGTGCCACATTTCCGGCGTGATGGCCTTGATGGCACTGCTGACGAGCATGTTGAGGCGGTACCGCCGAAAGCTGGTCAGGGCTGCGGGACTATGCCGGGCACGCTCGGCATCTTCGCGGAGCTTGTCATAGCTGACTGTAATGCCAAGCAGTGGATTGGCTTTGATCCAATTGCGTTCGTCGAACGGGTCATCGGTGGGATCACAGGCCATGATCCAAGGAAAGAACGAATCCTCGCGGACAACCTGCGTCAGAACCTTTTCCGCGAAGTCGTATTCGTCGCGCCATAGCTTGGACTGATCGTTGCCCGCCGTGGTGGTCATCATCAGCAGGCTGTTGGGCCGCTTACCCATACCCATCTTGATTTTTTCGACCAGCTCGCGGTGTCCGACCGTGTTTTTGAAGGCGTGCAACTCATCAATCACAGCGCAGTGATAGCCGCCGCCGTCCGCGTTGCCGCCGTCTGCTCCCAATGCCTTCAACGTCGAAGGCAGATCGATGCCACCTTTCTTGATATTGAAGATGATCTTTTCCCGCAGCAGGCGGGAACGCTTCGCCAGAAACTTGCGGGACGCGAGCTGCAGCTTGACCTGTTCCCACACGTACTCGGTGGCCTGACTGCGAGTGGTGGCGGCGCAGATGTTTTCGGTGGCCAGTGCTAACGGCAGATCGTTGCACATCTTTTTCGACAGCACGGCGGCGGCCACCGGGCTTTTGCCACCACCGCGACCGACGGAATAGAAGGTACTCGTGAAGCGGTACTGTTCCCCGTCCGGAAGGTGTTTATCACGCTTCCGCCAGCCGAAGAGATAGCTGAAGTAGACCTTCTGAGTGGGCACCAGCGTGAAGGGCTTGCCGCCCGCTCCACCCTTCGGATGGATCAGCAGCGGCGGCCACTTGCAGGCATGCAACGCGTGGTCCCATGAGAACCGCAGGCCACGCTTGGCACCGTCTTTCAAATCGCGAAGCTGCCGCTCAATCGCCAGTTTCTCGAACCTTCCTGCCGGTCTTTTTCCGGACAGGACGTGATCCTGATACTTTTCGACGTCGTACCGCAGCGCTTCGCGTTCGCTTTTTGGCCGTGCCATCCTCTGCGGCCTTCGTTTCTCTCACCTGATCGGCGTGGATCTCTTGACCCTCTTTCCAGGCATCCGCCAAAGGGTCGTCATCGTCGTCATCGCCGGGCGGGTCTCCCATGCGGGCACGATCACCAGGGCTCAAACCAAACTTGAGGCCGAGCTTCAACATCTCGGAGCGGCAGCGGTCCCGCATGCTGATTTCAGGAATCGCTGACTGGTGCCCGGACTTCTCCGAGATCTGTACTCGCTGGTAGATGGCCTTCTGCTTGAGGTAGCTCTGAAGCCGCGAATACTCGCGCACCAGGTCATAGAGCACGACAACCAGCAGGTGGTCTTGCGGTTCGAGATCTCGCCACCGGCCACAGTGGTCGCGAAGCTCATCGAAGGTGAGCTTAGTCAGCGACCGAGCCCACGCGGCCACCAG
>CAYLTY010000370.1:0-6012 GCA_964386705.1 uncultured Planctomycetaceae bacterium | reverse complement strand
TCGAAATTCGAGAGCCCAGAATCCCGGTGTCTAGAGGCAGCAGCCACACCGTGCCGGCTGCCAACAGTGCGAGGTCTCTCGTGAAGGCATTCCAGGAAGGGGTTCCCGACAGGCAATCATCACCTGCCGAATCCCGTTCACACTGAACTCGCACAGCAAACCTAAGCCACGTCGCAGGGGAGTCAAACAGACTTGGTCCTTGTGTCACACCTGCGAGCTAAGTCCGCTGAGCTTGCAGGGGTTTGCTCGGATGGTCCGACGTGTTGCATCGTGGAAACGCTGTCCAATTCAAGCTTTGCGATGCGTTCTGATGACTTTGTGCCACACTGTTGCGGCATCCGCGAAACATGCTTCCCTGCGGTGTTGCCGGGCGACAACAATCCCTCACCACCGACCACCAACTCGGCGCCTAGCCGCCAGTGCCAGATCGCTCCGCAGCCAGTCCGAAGATGATGATGTGCCGCTGGCGAGTTGCAATTTTGATTGAACGAATCAGAGTGCGCTGTCACGAACTGATCCGCTCTGCTGACTGAGGATGCTCATGCCAAAAATCTGGAGATTTCCGCCTTACGATGAGGCGGTCGTGAAAGGACTCAGCAGCGAACTGCGAATCCCGATCCTGCTGGCTCAGGTGATGGCGGCGCGCGGCTGGGATGTGCCTGATCGAGCTGCCCAGTTCCTCAGCGCGAAACTCGCTGATTTGCATGAACCCAAATTATTACCGGGACTGACGGACGCAGTGGAACGCATCGTGTCCGCCGTCAAATCAAATCGGCGCGTCACGATCTACGGTGACTACGACGTCGATGGTGTCACGTCGACGTCGATCTTATGGCATTGCTTGCAACTGCTCGGCGCGAAGGTCGACTACTATATCCCGCATCGTATGGAAGAAGGCTACGGCTTGAACTGCGACGCCATCCGCACTCTGGCGGAAGAAGATGCGACGCGGTTGGTGATCACCGTCGATTGCGGCATCACGAGTTGTAAAGAAGCCGCGTTGGCGAAGGAGCTGGGACTCGAACTGATCATCACCGACCATCATCAGTTCGATGGCACATTGCCGGACGCGCTGCTCGTCCATCCGCGACTGCCGGGTTCGACGTATCCCTTCGGCGATCTGTGCGGCGCGGGAGTCGCGTTCAAAGTAGCGTGGGGAATCTGCCAGCAACTCGGCGAAGGCGGCAAGGCCACGCCCCGCATGAAGGAGTTTCTGACTTCCGCTGTCGGCTTGGCCGCAATCGGCACGGTGGCCGACGTCGTACCGCTCGTCGGCGAGAATCGCATCATCGTCCGCTTTGGTTTGGCCAGCCTCGTGGAGAAATCCTCAATCGGCCTGAAAGCCCTGATGAAGGTCGCTGGAGTCGACTTGGCCAAAGCTCTGCAATCCGAAGACATCGGCTTTGCGGTCGCTCCGCGCATCAATGCTGCTGGTCGTCTGGGGCAAGCCCGATTGGCGGTGGAACTGCTCACGACTGACGACACCGCGCGAGCCATCTGGCTGGCTGACTATTTGAATGAACTCAATAAGAACCGACAGACGGTTGAGCGTCGCATCCTTAAGCACGCCAAAGAAATGGTCGGCGAGAACCCTCATTGGGAACAGTCAGCCGCGCTGGTACTGGCGCACGAAGACTGGCATCCCGGCGTGATTGGTATCGTCGCCAGTCGCGTCGCCGAGCACTTCCAGAAGCCAACCGTGATGATCTCACTGCATCGGCCCGATGACTTGGGGCAGGGCTCTTGTCGTACGTTCGCAGGCTTCGATCTACACTCCGGTCTGGAAACATGCCGCGAGCACCTCTTCTCGTTCGGCGGCCACAAAGCGGCAGCTGGCTTGAAAGTGAAGAAAGAAAACATCGACGCCTTCCGCGAATCGTTCTGCCTGCATGTCTCTGAGAACCACACCGTCACTGATCGCGACCTCGAAATCGCCATCGATGCCGAAGTGCGTCTCGCCGACCTCACTCTGCAAGCCGTCACCGGCATCGAGAAACTCGGGCCGTTCGGAGCCGAAAACCGCCGCCCCGTGTTCGCCGCAACTCAGGTAGAAGTCGTCGGCCAGCCAGACCGCATCGGCGAAGGTAAGCGCCATCTCTCGCTAAGAGTCAAACACTACGGCAAGACGATGCGAGCAATCGCCTTCGGTCAAGGCGACTGGGCCGACGAAATTGCAGCCGTTGGTGGCCCGATCTCGATCTGTTTCGCCCCGACCATCAACCGCTTCCGAGGCCAGGAAAACGTCGAGATGCAGCTCATCGACTGGAAGCCGTGCGCGTCTGCGCGATTGCCGTCGGCAGAGTTGGCGAGTTCTGCAGCCAGTGACGCGAGCAACTAACATGCTCCGCGAAGAAGACGTGAGCGTTATCAGAGGACGCGCATCGCATGGTGGCGATTTCGTTCGCCTGATCCACGTGCCCACCGGATTCTCGCGAGAACACGGCGGTCCACTGCGAGATATCAACGTGAACGCACTGCTCGCGAAATGGCAGCAAGAAATCGAAGAACAACTGGTCAAGGAAGGACGAACCGAGTTTGTCCTTCCCGCATACCGAACCAAGAGCACGCGACAACATTGAAGCCACTGACTCCAGTGCGAATTCGAGGCTCTCGTTAAACGAATGGGTACTCGCCATGGCACGCAAGAAGAAACCGTCGCTTCCGCCGGTAGGAGCCGCCTTCGCCGTCCCGTTGGAGGACGGGCGTTACTCAGTTTGTCGCGTCCTGACGAACAACAGCGACAAGCACGCTACGACCTGCAAAGACGATGCGGTTCTTGTTGCTGGATGTCACTGGGTCGGTCCTCAAGTGCCTGGCGCTGACGATCCGGCACTGCGTCCGCTGCTCTATCTGACGCACCATTCGTGGAAGAATACTCCCAACATGGTCTGGGTTTCCGAAGAACCTCCGCCCGAGCTGATTCCGATCGGGATCATCGAACCAACAGCCGAGGAGCAGGCAACTTCCTGCATGTCGTTCGGAAACTGGAGTTCTCTGAAGATCCAGCCGCTGCTGCAGTGGAAGTGGGACCACGAACGCGATGAGGTACTCGCCGACGATGCGGTCAAGCAGCAGCAGGCATCGGACGCTCGCGACAAGGCACGGCAGGAACGCAAACAATATCTGAAGCAAGTTACGCTCGAAGAACTCAAAGAACGTCAACACTTCCCGAACTGGAAGCGCTATCCACCCGCCAAGGCAGCTCGAGCTTCACGGAAGTTGATGACCACGACGATCGAAGACCTCATCGCACTTGGCTCAGACGCCTCGGAAGCGGACCGCATGGCAATCCTGCAGAAGTGCATCGAATCGTTTAACGAACTGGATGCCGAGTTGCAGTTCATCGAAACCATCGAGCGCGAAGATATCTGCGAAGAATTTGAGGAGATCGTTCACGCCTGCGGTCTCGGCCATCATCAAGACTTAGCCGACGAGTGGCGCGAGTGGTAAGAATGTCACGTCTCAGTGCTCCGTAATGTAGGGCGGACAATACTGTCCGCCGCCGGACAAGATTGTCCGGCCTACTTACTGTTTCGCTTCGAACACTCCGCTACGCATCACACCGCAGTGCATACTCGGAACGGTCCCAGCCGGTCGCCCGCACTTCCTGCTCGGCGATGGGCAGCACCGCGACTTTCGCCTTCAAGCGATAGAGGAACGACGCCAATCCAAAGTTCAGGCGACTGATACACAGCGTTTGCGATCGGCCGCGTGCAAATCGCGTTCTCAGCAGCGCCAGGAAGAGATCAATTCCCCTGCGAAACTCCGCTTCATCACAAAAGTCATATTCTCCGATGGTCGAGCGCGAACGCCAGGTCCAGTCAGTAAACTGATCCAGCAATCGCAAAGGTTCCGCATCCTGTCGATCGTCAGTAATCCACGACCACTCCTTGATCCCGTTAATCCGATCTGCCTGCACGCCGGTCGAGAAACCGCGATCCATGCGACGCATCAACTCCCAGAATTCGCCCTCGATCGGAACCACCATACCGAAGTCGAGCAGTCCCAAGCGGCCGTCCGGCATAAACAGAAAATTGCCCGGATGCAGATCGGCGTACATCAAACGACCGGTGTAAGACATCCGATAGCCGGACCGCAGCAACTTGCGGGCGAATTCATTGCGAACGTCATCCGACGGGTTGGTGGCCATGAACTCATCAAGATGCACACCATCGAGCCGCTCCATCGTGAGCACTCGCGAAGTCGAATATTCCCGAAACACGCGCGGCACGACGATGCCGTCATCTTCAGAGAACAGTTTGCGTACCGCTTCCTGCGTCGATGCTTCGCGTTCGTAGTCGGTCTCATACTCCATTCGCAGGCAGAGATCATCGACCTGATCCTTCAGACAATCCCAATCACGGTTGAGGCGATTCGGCAGCATGAACAGGGCGAGATTACGCATATCCTCGCGAATCGTGCGGGCAATACCGGGATACTGAATCTTCACCACCACATCTTCGCCGGTCTTCAGCCGAGCTCGATGCACCTGCCCCAGCGAGGCCGCAGCGAACGCCTGCTTATCAAACGACGCAAAGATGTTTTCCGGATCATCGCCCAGCTCGTTGTGCACCAGTTCTCTTAAGAGCGACCAGTGCATTGGAGGGGCTTGAAAATAAAGACAGTCCAATGCCTCGATAAATTCCTTCGGAGCCACGTTCGGCAACGTCGCCAGCATCTGGCCGAGCTTCATCACCGCGCCGCGCAAATACGTCATTGAATCCAGCACACGCAGTGCGGTCTTCCAATGAGTTTCCGCGAGCAGCCGCTTGTTCTCTTCAGCGTTACGGAACCAGCCGCGCACCCAGTGAAACAGATACGCCGCGCCGATCTTGGCTTGCAGAGTCCCCAGCAATCGCAGCCGGTGAAATCGGCCGACCGGTACCGGCCACATCGACGCGAGCGATCGCGGGTCCGCAACACGGTCCGCCACTGCTAATTCTTCAATTTCCCGGTCCTCTGACTCGGGCAGAGCATCCATTAATTGAGCAACAGTTAACGCCATGATGATTCACTCACTTTCTTGATATTTATACCAACGCGATTCACGCGTGAATTTGCTGATTCCGTATCACACATCGTTTAATGGCGAGCAGGCCGGATAATGTTGTCGGGCTGACGGACAGGATTGTCTGTCCTACAAACGATCAGGCAGACGATTTCTTGCGTCGCGACGGCGGGCGTTCGGCGATCAACCAGCCGGAGAACATCCGCATCGACTGATCGAGCAGCGCCAGCGTGTCTTCCTGCTTCGGTGATTTGTCGCTCGTCCAGAACAAGAGCACGCCGGTGTAGAGCGTCCAATAAAGCTGCAGTACGTTCGGGGCGACATCCGCCGAGAAGCCGTGCCGCACCAGCACCGATGAAACACATTCGAGATGCCGGGCCCGAAATGAATCGGAATCATCAATAGCCGACGCCAGCGGGCTGAAAACAGTTTGCCACAACGCAGACAAGTAAGTCCGCAACGGCTTCAGAGCCCGCAGTCCCGCTGCCACGATGGCAAACAACTCTTCATCGAGGCTGACTTCCGAGTCGTCATTCGCAGAACTCGAGGCCTGTTCTGCCAGCCGAACTTCGGCAGCCCGTAAGGCCTCGTCGACCAGTTCCTGGACAATGGCTTCCTTCGTGGGGAAGTAATTGAACAGTGTGCCTGTCGCAATCTCTGCCCCTTGGGCGATATCTCGCGTCGTTGTCTGCTCGAACCCCCGTTCCGCAAACAACAGCTTCGCGGTTTCCACAATCTTCAGCCGCATCGCGGCCTTTGCTTCCGTCGTGATTCGCATGATTCCGTCTCGTCGAGCATTTAATGAGCACGCTCACATTATCGACGCAACAGCGAAAACCACAAGACAAAATGAGCACGCTCACAAAAGAATGCCGGAATCGAGAAACGGCGGAGCGGGAACCGGGAAACTCAAGTATTGAGGATTCGGGGCGAAGAGCTCGCACTGCTGTAGCCCGCATGTCTCACAAGGCCGATGGAGTCGTCGATTTTCGGTAGCCGTTTGT
>CAYLTY010000369.1:0-6021 GCA_964386705.1 uncultured Planctomycetaceae bacterium | reverse complement strand
TTTGGGAGGGCGAGGCTCCTGCCGCGCCGCACCAGCCACTCGAAACGGCTCGGCAGGAGCCTCGCCCTCCCGAACTGCGCCGCAGCCTCGTGCGGCTATTTCTGTGAAGCGTATTGTTTCTTCAGTCCTTCGCGTGCTTGGCGAGCTTCTGTTGAATTACTGGTATCAAGACTGATGGGTAGCGTCGCCCCTCACCCCCAGCCCCTCTGCCCGAAGGGGCGAGGGGAGCGTGTGATCTATTTATACCGCGATTTCTTCCAATGGGCCGACGGTGGATGTGGTAACGGAGCACAGCGGGTAGCGGTCCAGGGCTTCGCGGATGTCGCGGACGGTCAGGGACTGCAGCTTGGCCATGTCATCGGCGACGGAGCGGTATTCCTGACGGTAGAGCCAGTTGCCTCCGAGTGACGACAGTCGGCCCATCGGGCGTTCGCTGCGCAGGACAACTCGCGAGGCGACCTTGTTCTTGGCCTGTTCCAGTTCTGTCGCGGTGACGCCTTCGGCATTCACCTGATCGTAAATCTTGCGCAGGCGTTCGAGGTTCTCGTTGGTGCTGTCGGGCTCGCAGCTCAGGAACGTCAAGTAGGCGCCGCTGCCATCGAAGTCGTGATACCCGAGATCCGCGGACTCCACATAGCCGGGATCGACCATGTCCCAGTACAGGCGGCTGCTGGAATCGTCACCGACGATGACGGAGAGAATCTCAGCCGCGAAGCGCAACTCGTCCTGTGATGTTGGTGCGGCGGCCATCTGAATGATGTTCTGCTGCATGCTGTTGAGCTTCGTGACGACCTTCTTGCCGCCAACGGGTTTGGCTTCGAACGTAGGCCGCTGATGTTGTCCGCTGGGCCAGTTCGAACAGAACTTGTTCGCCAGTCGTAGCACTTCTTCCCATGACGTATTGCCTGCCACCACACAAGTGATATTACCGGTGCGGTAATGATCGGCGTGATACTGTCTCATCTGAGTCGACGTCAGGGCACCGACGCTGTCCAGTGATCCGAGGATGGACACGCCCAGCGGATGACCGGCGAAGTGCGTCAGCATGGCGTGCTCATATGCCACGTGCATCGGCTGATCCTGGTACATTGAAATTTCTTCGAGGATGACCTTCTTTTCCATATCGAAGTCTTCCTGACGCAGCGACGGGAAGAGGATACTCGCCAGCAGTTCGAAGGTTTGCGGCAGGTATTCAGGCAGGATCGCGCCGTAGAACATCGTCACTTCTTCGCTGGTCGACGCATTATACTTCGCGCCCACTTCATCGAAGACGCGGTTGACGTCGTCGGCCGAAAACTTGTCGGTGCCCTTGAAGGCCATGTGTTCCAGGAAGTGGCTGACACCGTTGACTTCGCTCGCTTCATCGCGGGCGCCGGTGCGCACAAAGAATCCGCAAGCCACACTGTGCACGGCCGGGTTGATCTCGGCGATGACATTCAGGCCGTTGGATAGAGTGGTCTGATGAAACTTCATAACAGTTGATTTCGTAGTAAGGACGTGTGCTGACGGATCGTCCGTAGCAACCGGGTCTACTGTGTACTATTCAGATCCGATATTCGATGGTGCCCATGTAGTGAAGGCTGTATCCATTTCCTTCCGCTGACCGAGGTTCATCTATTTGATCTTTGTTAATAAAGATCAGCAGGTTGATCGTGTTCAACGCGTCTGCCGTCGCGCGACGGGAGAGTTCTGCAGCCCATTGTTCGCTGTAGGATGCGCCCTCGATCAGATTCGACACCGACGTCGCATCCTTGTCGAAGCTGCATTCCATGTAGTCGTGGTTATACCATTTTTCACCTTGATCGCGCGCAAACTCCGAGAGCGGAGTGTGGTCGCGATCCTCGTCTTCTTCGTCGTAAACCTCGTCGATGTAAGCCGCCGCACGCTTTTCGTCTGAAAAACGTCCCAGCCAAAAATGACTTGTCTCTGTTTTCTGCATGAAATGCCCCTCTGCGATTCATTTCCCTGAATCACCACATGCACGAATCAGCAAACTAACCTTCGTTGACTTCCAGTGGCTTCGGTCCGATTGTCAAGACGGTGAAATCCTGAGCGGGTTTGCGATGCACGTAATCCAGCAGCATCGGCACCGTGAGTGCATCCACTCGGTCGCGGACTTCCTGCAGCGTGGTCACCCGGCCCAGCAGGAACCAGTCGCGAGCGATCGAACCGGCGCGGGAGCCGGTTGATTCCTGCTGCATGATGAGGGAACTCTTTGCGCGGGCTTTGCAGCGGGCGAGTTCTTCTTCCTGAATGCCATCGCCGAGTTTCTTCAGTTCCTGCAACAGCACGTCGAGCGTTTCCTGAGCGCGATCGTTGCTGGAACCGGCATAGCACAACACTCGGCCTTCATGCTTCATCGCCGCCTGCGACGCATATACCGAATAACACAATCCACGCTTCTCACGGATCTCGGTAAAGAGTCGCGCGCTCATGCCGCCGCTCAATACACTGACCGCAGCCCACGCGGTGTAATAGTCCGGGTCCGGGTAGGAAACACTGTCATACGCGACGCCGATGTGCGTCTGTGACGACTCGTGTTGAATGAAGTCCCGCTTCAGGCCGGTGCCGCCGGGCGTAATCTTGACCGGCGTCTTCGCCTGCCAGTCTCCGAACGTCTCGCCGATAACGTCGATCATTTCCATCACGTCGACATTGCCCGCAATGCCGATGATACATTCATTGGGACGGAACAGAGATGAATAGTGATTGCGCACGGTATCAACCGTGATATTTGGCAGGTCTTCCAGAGTACCATCTACCGGGCGGCACCACGGATAAGTGAAGCTGCGGCGACGCAGTTCAATCGTGGCCTTGCGCTGCGGTTCGTCTTCCAGTGACTTGAGCGACTGTTCGATACCATCACGCACGGCGTCGAATTCGTCCTCGGGCAAATGCGGACGACGAATCACGTCGGCATAAATGCGGATGCTGTCAGCCAACCGAGTCGCAATGGTCGCGCCGCCAAACGAGACGTGCTGTGAACCGATATGCTCGTTGTGCTGCAGGCCGAGATTATCCAGCGCCGCCGAGAGTTCGCGGCTGTCGCGATCGCCGGCGCCGCGAGTGATCCAATCGCACAGGAACGAGCCATTACCATTCTGGCCATCGGGTTCAAAGATGCTGCCTGCCGGCACGAGGCACGTGAAGGCAGCCGATTGAACATCTTTCATTTCTTCCACGATCAGCATCAATCCATTCGGAAAATGATGCGTGTGGATGCTCTGTTGCTGCATTGGTTGATCTCAAGGTGTGAAACAAAAACATCCCTCACCGCAACCTAAGCAAAGAGGCGGCGGCGAGTCTTAACGTCCTTCATAGGGCGTCACAAGGAGCGATCACAGCAGCAGGGTTTCTACTTCAACCAGCTCCGATCCGATCCGCAGTAGTACGTTCAGAAGGTGCTCACGGTCGGGCGCTTTGCTGGACACAATCCGGCGTTGCAGGTCTTCCCAGTCGGCATGCAACGCGTCCACAAGCTTCTCAATTGCTTCCGGCGGAGCGGACTGCACCGTCGCCACATGCAGCTGGCGAGCGGAAACCCGCACGGCACTGGCTCGATCCATCAACGCGCGGCGTTCGGCGTCAAAACCCGACTTGCCGGTCAGCCAGGTATTGATGTCGTCGTCGAGGTGTTCGGCCAGATGCTCAATCGCGGCGGCTCGCTGACGGGCTTCGTCGCGATCAAATCCACCCCGAATGCCCAGCGGTTCGCGCAGGGCAACGATGCGCTGCTCGATCTGTCCAAAGTGCTGCTTCAGAAGGGGACTTTCCACACTCCGGAAGTGACGAACGAACGCGATCCACACGACCGGCAGATCGTCGTACGCATCGACCAGTTCGGTGATGTTGTCGCTTCTGCGAACACATTCTTCGAAGTGCTCGCAGTAACCGGCGAGGTCATACGCCGCGTCCGGCACCTGGTCCCGCGTCGGCAGAGCGATGAGTAGCCGCAGTGGGACATCGTCCAACACGTGATCCACTTCGGCGGAAATGCTGCTCGCCAGTTGAATAATGAGTTCGCGGTTCAGCCGGCGCGGCAGCCAGAGCAGCTCACGCAGCTTCTGATCGTCCTGCTGAATCTGGAGTAAGTCGCGTTCGATGTAGCGGCTCTTGACGGCGGTGAGACGCGAGGCGAGCGGCCCCCAGGCGCGCGAGAAGGATTCATAACGATCAATGACGATGCGGAATGGCGCGTCCGACGAAGCAATTTCCGAGAACGCGAACGCCGCCTGCTGAGCCCGGCCGGCGTCGATCATCAGGTCGCGGCTGTTGGGCGCTCCGCGCGTTTCAAAGGAGATATCATCGACCAGCGCCCGCATGTGAGCGGACAGGGACTCCGCTTCGCGCACCAGACCGCGACGATCGATTGAGGGATCAATCGACAGGTGCTGGCACAGCGACGAATGAAAGCCGTTAAGTCGGCCAATGCTGTCCTGACAGTGCTTCGGCAACTTCGGTAGCTGCTGAACGCGCACGCTGAGCAGTCGCCATTCGCGATCCAGCAGCGAGACTTCCTGAATCAGGGCGCGATGATCGTCGGTGTGCCGTGCGTGTTGAGCGACGGCGTCGGCTCGAGCTTGAAACTTCAGCGTCTCACCCAGAATGCCGCGGACGTGCGGATTGGTGGTGGCTTCTTTCTGCAGGGCATTGTTTAGCACCGAGGCTTCGGCCCGCATTTGTTCGAGCGATTCGCGGGCGCGGAGCATTTCGCGCGTGGCTTCGCCGGTCGGACGCGGTGGCGGAAGAGGTTGGCCGGGCCGAGGTCCGAAGCTCTGCGGCGGGCCTCCCTGCGATTCGATCAGCAGATTCAGAATGCCGTTGGTGACCTGCCGGCGTCGCTCGCGGTCCTTGTCCTGAGCTTCGCAGGTGAGACTCAGCAGTCCGCACCAGAGGAACAACACGCCACAGATCAAACGCTTCAATGCCGGATACCGCATCATGCTTCGCTCCTGCCAATGACATTCCGTGTGCTGCAACTTCGTCGCTATGGCCCGGTCGCGAGAATACTCCAAATGAGGTCAAACTTGCGAACGCCTTATCACAGTGGGCAAAGAAAAAGAGCGTGCGACCAGTGGATCGCACGCTCTTGGGAATCAGTCGGCGGGCAGGATTGTCCACCCTACAAACGTTGGCTTACTTCTTGGCGGGAGCCGCCGGGACTGCCGCTGCTTCTTCGGCTTTCTCGGGCTCTGGCCATTCCATCTGCAGAGTTTCCCATTCGACCAGAGCGACCTTCTTCTCGCCTTCGTCGCAGACGAAGCCGTTGGTCAGCAGGGCTTTGTGCAGGTCGGAGTCCTTATCGAACGTGCCGTCGTCCGGAATCACTCGCCACCATTGCAGATGCGGCCAATCCTTGCGGACGGCGGTGATCGTATTATTGATCGTTCGTCCGCCGGCGCCGGGCGCGAAACCCGCGCGGCGAGCAACTGTGGTGTACCTCGAAACTTTGCCGGCTCTTTTGAGTTCCCAGAGAATTTCTGCGACCTCTTGGGCACGAGCAGATGCCATGACACACTCCTCAAGTATTTCAAACAGGAACTGCGGGTTAGGCTCCGCTGACAGGCGAACATTGAAGCGGTTCGTTTCGTCAGAGCGGATTTGAAAAGTCGCAGCGGCTCAGCCCCCGCAGTTTGGAAGGGAAGACAGCTAGGTGAATCGTTGTTGGAGCGGCTGCGACACAATTAGGCGTTCCGCGACGGCTAAGACTCTAGTCGGTGGAAATACGTGTCTCAAGCTGGCGTGACCCGATGTTGCAAACTCTGCCCAGCATGCCGTGACAATGAGGGGTCTGGATGCGTAATTTCTTGGAGAAAAATGAGGATGTTCCCTGCCTCGACGCGGCCACAACTGCGAAAATCACCCCTCGCCCCTTCGGGGAGAGGGGTCGGGGGTGAGGGGCTATGCTGGGCTGCACTTTGCATGCAGCTCGATCTGTTTTTTCCCTGATTTGCTGCAGATTTGAGGTCAAAGCGGTGACAAGGCTGGAATCGGGCCCCCCCCCCCCCCCCCCCCCCCCCC
>CAYLTY010000368.1:0-6084 GCA_964386705.1 uncultured Planctomycetaceae bacterium | reverse complement strand
GTCTGAATCTGCACGACATGCGACACGATGTAGATCCTCCAATTCAGAGCAACGGCGACAGGACCGACCACCAGTCCCACTTGGGAGGCGTCCAAACGAACCAGCCCCGTGAAAACCAGTCGAAACTGGTCATCACGGGGCTGTTTTCGCACGGGAATTCAACTTCCCAGAGCTATGCCGAGGGCCTCACCTCATATGCCGCATTTTCGGCTCCGTTTTAGCTATTTCACGTCGTGGCTTGATGAGATGCGCCCCTACGGATGCGGTTGGGAGTTTAGCCACTGAATGGACACATTCATGTCTGCCACGTTAAACGCAGGAAGTAGTGCCTTGAGGATCTCGACTGCGCGGACTGCCGGTTCGGCGGAGAATGCTGTTGAGAGCGACGCTTCAATCTCGCTAGGAGATCGGAAATGGAATCGCGAGCGTTCGAGGGCGTGTTTCCAGAACTGTTCGAGGTAGGGCAACAGGATTTTGCTGTGTGCTGCGGAGTCCGGAGGTATCCAGATCAAGAGCTGTTGCATACTCACAAGATGCGCCCGAAAAGCCATTTCGGCATTTCCCTGGATCGCAGTCGCCATGTAGCCGAGGTAGCGAATTTCTAAGCACTCTGAGTCTGCGAATGAATTCGCAAGTTGGAGACATTCCTTGGATTTCGCTTCCTTTGCCACTGCATCAAAGATCGCTGCCGCACATTGCCAAAGAGCCGGATCTCCTGCACTCATCGCGGTCTGGTTGCAAAGAGACGATGCTTCCGCAGCTAAAGTCAATGCACGAGTTCGGTCGCTGGTGGCCACCGTCCCAAGGCGAATTAAGGCCGGAATGGCTCCCACGATCAATGCAAATTGCTCTGCCTGCCTACGCCCTTCATCTGAAAGGCTCGGGACTAACTCCTCAATCGGTGGAATGGATGCGACAGAGAACTCTCCGCGTCGAATGGATTCGAGAGCAGCGTTAGTTGCCAGCTGAGTCCGAAGCGCGATGTCGAATACCGTGTCAAAGCTGTCGGAGCAAAGCAGACCAGGAATTCGATCTTTAAGTATCATAGCTGAGGGTAACGTCATCGGTTGCCCTTCAGTTTCTTCGGCGGCTCTCATTTGCCAAAGTGTTGCTGAAGCCTCATCGCCAGCCCTCCACGCGTATTGAGACAACAGCCACATGACGCCAGGAGCTAATTCTTCGCGGAAGTAGTCCGCACGTTGGGGATGACTGAGAAAGAACATGCCTTGGCTGGGTGCCGCATACACTTCTCCCGTCGCCGTGAAATTCGGAGCCTCGCCTGTCATGGCCAACGATGTAAGATAATTCTGAACGTGCGAGAATAATACAAAGAGCTCTTTCCAGTCGCGGTCGCGCTCCGCGATGCCTAACAACCGAGTCGCGGCTTCGAGCCATGCGGGATAGGCGCGGAGCGCCGACTCCGATGTCGGATCTAGCCCCAAAATAGCGAGGGCGTGTTCACCGAAGGCTTTCGCAGCTTCGAGATCGGAGATCGTCTTACTTGTTCGAGCGATGGTGGCCGCTTGATTTGCAAATCGGATTGTCTCCAAGGGGTCTTCAGCAGCCATACACTTCGCGGCGGCCAGCAATGTCATCATGCGATCGTGATGGAGACCAGAATCGGGTGAAACAATCGCGCGCCGCAGCCATAAAATGGCGTCAACATGCCGATTAGCGAAGGCGAACATCTTTCCGACCATGCCTGCCACAAAACCTGATGCCAATTCACTGATATTAGGACGCGTTAGGAACGCGGTTGCGTGATTGACACCTATATCTGGAACCCGAAGAAACTCACCATATATATTTATGACCGTTGCTGCACTACATGCCTCAAGATATTCCCACTGTCGCTGTCGCGCTTCTTCCTGAAGCCATTGAGTTCTTGTTACCACTTGAAGCCAGTTTTGCTGCTGCTTTGGTACGTCCATTTCAATAGTCATCAAGCGATCAGACAGCACACGACAACCCAAGATAGCGTCCTTTGAGTTCATGACGGCTTGTTGCTCATGAGCTGCCAGCGAGTCGAAGGCACTTAACCACGCTTCTATGTGCTCCAGGCTCTTGATATGGACGATCAAGGTCCAAAGAAGGTCAAGGTTGCCTTTTTGGCGGGGCAGACGCAATTTGTCCCGACTACTCTCTGATAATCTCAAAATTCCCAGAGACTGACTGAGGTACCGAGCGGCCCGAGTGAAGTCGTGCTGGACAAGAAAGAGAGCCGCTAGTGCACCGACCATTTCTGCGACAAATCCATGCTTAGGGTCAAGCATCGGAACTAACAAGTCGAGGTCTGCCAATGCCGCGTCGAGCGACATCCCATATTTCGGCATGACCCGCAGTTGCATAGCTCGGACGCTCACTCGCAATTCCACTGACATTTCGGGAGGAAGTGGACGGCGTTCCAAGAACAACAGCACCGAACGCGCCGATGACTCGAATTTGCGCCGCGCAAACTGGTCAAGCAGCTTCATCCAGAGAGAACCGACTTTGTCGAACTCCTTCGCTCTGCGGAAATGGTCAATCGCTATTTCAGCATCCCACGGGCTCATTGGCCTACGCGTGATGGACTCACCTAGTACTCGATGGCAACCGAGAAGAGTCTTTGAGGCTAGATTTTCGTCTCCGAGAGTCTTTACGAGAGGCGAGACCACCAATGTACGATTCGTGTCTCGCTGTACCCAAGCCCCTAATAAGGTGGCAATGCACTCTTTGGGGCGTTGAATAGAATCCTCAACTCCGGCCAACGCGATTGCATCGTTCTCTTCAAGCTCGCAAATCGCCAGAGCCATGCGGTACAGCAATTCCCTCTGCGAATCGGTCAATGACTGTGCGACTCGTGCGAGCACTTCGTCGGCCACGGCTTGAGTGTGATCACCACGCATGAGAGCTGAGAACTCGTCGTTGTCGAGCAGCCAGCTTCGGTTTTGTAGGAACTGACCTGCAAGGGTGAGCAACAGCGGATGACCGGCAGAAAGGCTGTTAATGAATCGAAATTTGCCATCTGCTAAGAAGTCGCGGGGTGCGCCGTGCGCCAGTAGCAGTTCAGCGGCTTCCTCGTCTGAGAAGTGAGGCACCGTCAATTCAAGCATTGCTTCGCCTAGCGCATGGACCAATCCTGACGGCAGTCGAAAATGACTCGTTGAGATGAGGAAGACGCCTCGGGCACGACACGCATCCGCCAACAACTGAAGATGCTGGGCAAGTAGCGAAGGGGAATTGAGGTTTGGCAGGTCGTCCAACACCAAGCATGAATTGACTTGAAATGTGGAGCAGATCCGCTGGTACGAGTTCGTGCCACTAGTTCGGTCGTCCATGCGAAAGCCGCTAATGCGTCGCAAAGATTCGACTAAAGTCGCCAGCGCTTGATCCAATGGCATAAGGCTGTGGAATCGAATCCAACCGCAACTTGGGCCTTTCGCCTTAGCCACAAGCAACGCGAGATGCGTCTTGCCAGTGTCAGAAAAGCCATTGATCGCTAGCCATGCCTTGCGGGACGTGAATGTCACCAACTCTTTGACTGTCTTGGTGCGATTTGAAAGAGCATCCGCAAGCAACGGTACATCGGTTGTTACAAGACCGGCCGCGTCGACTAGAAGATTTCCGATGCCATGTTCCGCAGAGAGTCGTTTAAGATTCTCAGCGAATCCATCGACCGTTTCCTCAAGCTCATCCACTCTGCCTTCGAGTGCGTCGAATCGCGAGTGCAGTCGCCGAATAAAGACTCGATCAGTATCCGTGAGCGCCGTCGCGGACAGCTGAGATTCAAGTTCATTCAATGTCAGCCGCTTGGCTGCGGGCTGTGCCAACATGCGAAACACGAATAAGAAGAGGCGATCGTAAAGATCGTTGACATCCTCTTGCTTAGTCGCAGCTCTATCGCGCAACTTGTCGCAAACCTCGTCCGACAAATCTGCCGCATTTGGTTGACCGAAACTCCATTCAAACGAACGAATGAAAGCTGCTAACAGGCCGACGGGTTGGTTTTTGAAGAACTCGATGAAGCGAGACCACGCAGTCGCCGCGACCTTCTTCGGTCTAGCGGCAGCAACGAGAAACTGCCGCAGGAGTTCGATCGCCGGGATAATCTGATTCTGTGGCAGAGCGCCAACGCGGATTTGATTCCAAAGCTCGATCCCAAACATCTTCCCAGGGAACGGTGAGGGCCGCTCCCGAGTGACCAGTGCATTGGTGGTGAAACAAAACTGCAATCTACTCAGCGGGTTCTCCAGGTGGTGCCCTACTGCATTTGACAATGCTTCCAACGCCTCGGAGCTTCGTAAAGTGAGCTTGGTGGCGCGGAGTTTGACCTGTTCCAGACGCCGATCGAAGTCATTGTCGTCGGACTCAGCCATCGCCGAGACAACAATGTCTATGTCTTCACCACACTCAAGTTCGAGGTGTTCATCAGGGCCTAGAGCCAACCAGCGTAGGATCGTGTGATCGACCTGATAGTGAAAGCCTCGAATGGTCGCGCAGGCGTCTTGATTGCGTGCAGGTTGAAAAGCGCGACTGGCGTTCATTCGTGAATCACGGCTGCAAGGACAGGGGCGTCGATGATTATCGTCTAAGTGTACACGTCAGCTCCCATTATTCGAGCAGCCTTCGCCCCAACACGGATGCCACCGCCACCAAGCGAAGCCCACATATGAGTGAACTGGCTGCGCCTGGTGCTTCAGCCTGAAACCCGTCTCCAGTCTGCCTGGGAACCCATTTCTCCGCGCCCACAGAATGGAGCTAGCTGGGGGCCGGGAAAACTTACATAAACTTCTGGAAATGCTTGTCTATAAATTGGCGCCGGCGAATCTTTGACCGTAACATCGGGGCAGTCCGCAAAGAACCGTTGCGGCAGGCGATGACGATCGCCGAGAGTACAGAAACAAGAACACTGAGACAGGAGTATTGAAAGCGTTACCCAGCGATGGTTGATTCCATTCCCATCGCCACTGTCCGAGCCGACTACCATTTGAGCTGCGTTCTCCACAAACCGACACGACTCCCGAACGCATTGCTCGCCCTACCGCCATCTGGCGCGGGCTTACCTAGTTCACGACCGGCCCAATTCGCGAACGCACGATGCGAACGCTCTGCTTGCCTCCGCCACGACGCGGAGGCTTACTTTGGCATTCCGAGCCACCACAACTGCGGTTTGATGTAAGCCTATTTCTAATCACTAGCTGATGCAGATGCCCGATAGGGCTCGCACCTTGAGATGGCTTACCGATCTGCTTGGCCACCATTGGACGGGTGGCATACCCGAGGTCTGAGTTATTGAGGTTACGGACGCGTCCGCAGCAGGAATTGCCCGCCGAAAACATCGTCTGGGAGTTCTCTGCGCATCGCCAAGTCACCGAGCCACCGCCCCAATGTCGCGGCGGTCAGATCACGAGGGTGTAGCACATCGCGATGTGCTCGCTCTTCACTCAAAGTGCACACAATTAAGTCTTTTGGAGATATTGCATGGCGTTTCAGACAAACATTCAATGGTGTGATAGCACCGTTAACTTCATCATGGGCTGCCTTGGCTGCGAACTGTATCCAACTCCGCAGAAGGTCTTGGCAGCAATTGATCGCGCCTGCTTAAAGGCTGGCATCGCTGGCTGGACAGGTGGGACCGCAAAAGCACTCTTTGGGGAACTACTGGATGAGGTCTGGTCGGAATTGGAAGGTACAGCCTCCGGGCCGGGACTTGGCCACCAGAAGGCGCTGACCACCACTAACATTCGACACCTCCGGAAGCGCTTGAAACGCGCTGTCGCTGCGCAGTTTTCAATCGCGGCGGGCCAAATGGCTGAGTCAACGATTCAGCGAAGCCTGAAGTGTTATGCCGCTCAACTGCATGCCAACCGGGGCTTCGATCTCTTGAATCCGCAACGGAAGGTCAATGCTGGGTACGCTCCGACCTTCGAAGAGATCACTCTCTTTCCCGGTCGCACGAAAGTCGCAGCACAGTTGGTCGACCTGACCGGAACCGAGCGTCTGGAAAAGCCTTGGCTCAATGGATTGCCCCGGTTGATCTTCGTGTCTGATATGGGAGACGCCTTCTCTCGCAAAAAGGACTTTGGATTCCTCAGGACTGAGATG
>CAYLTY010000367.1:0-6112 GCA_964386705.1 uncultured Planctomycetaceae bacterium | reverse complement strand
GTCGCGAAGACTGGAAGATCAAAGAGATCAAGACCGGCAACGACCACATCGTAGCGAAGGCCGTTGAGACCTCACGAGGCGGTGGCTACGTGAACTATGATCTGGTGATTGCGGCCAACGGATCGGTTCCTGCGGGCTCACTGCGTCAGTACATCACCTTGATTACCGACGACCAGAGCAACCCGAACGTGCCCGTTCTCGTCGAAGGCGAAGTCAAAGCAGACTTCTCCGTTGAGCCGTCACTCGTCTCGCTCGGTACCCTGCAGGCAGGCCAGTCCAAGGCGACTCAAGTCGTGATCAAGGGCCGCAAGCCGTTTGAAGTGGAAAGCGTCACCTGCGAACGAGCGAAGGACGTCTTCCAAGTGCGTCTGCCGAAGTCGGCGGCTCCGGTGCAGGTCATTCCGCTGACCGTCGTGGCCCCGAGCGAAGCGGGTACGCTCGACGAAGAACTGAGCATCGCGATTCCTGGACGCAGTGAACCTGTGAAGTTCCGCGTCTACGCGAAGATTGCTGCCGCCGCGAAAGAATAGTTCTCTCTTCGTTGCAGCCCTCAAGGCTCTTCGATCAACGACGTTCTTCGATAACTCAACTGCCCGCGTGTGAGATTGCTCGCCCGCGGGCTTTTTCATTCCAAGACCGTGACGAATCCCAGCGACCAAGCTCCAGCGCCTGTGCCGATCACGTTTCTCATCACCGAACTGGATGATGGCGGAGCGGAGCGGGCATTAGTTCGCATCGTCACAGGCCTCGACCCGAACCACTGGTACCGTCGCGTCATCTCGCTCAGCTCGCGCGGACCACTTGCCGCACCACTCGAATCCGCTGGGATCGAAGTCAGTTGTTTGGGACTCGGCGGTTCGTCCAAGAATGGTACGACTGTCGTATCGGCCTTTCACAACCTGATCGGCCTGCTTCGCGGCCAGAAACCAGCGATCCTGCAGACGTTTCTGTTTCATGCCAATCTGCTGGGGCGACTCGCTGCTCGCTTTGCGGGCGTGCCTCACGTGCTGAGCGGCATCCGGGTCGCCGAACAACGTAGTCGCTGGCGACTGACGGCCGACCGCTGGACCGAGCGATTCGTTGAACGGCACGTCTGCGTCAGCCAAAGTGTCGCAAACTTCTCAGCCCGACATTCGGGGTTGAGTCTGTCGAAACTGGTCACCATTCCAAACGGCGTTGACTACGATCGCTTCGCGAAGGCGACGCCCGCGAATCTCGCCGAGTTCGGTATCGAACCGAGCTCACCTGTGATCCTCTCGGTGGGTCGACTCGATCCGCAGAAAGACCCACTCACACTGCTACGAGCGTTCGCGGCCGTCGCGCCTCAACATCCCGAAGCGGTGCTGTTGTACGTGGGAGCCGGCCCGTTGGAAGCTGAGCTGAAGTCAACAGCCGCGCAACTCAACATTCAGCCAGCGGTGCGGTTCGCGGGCCGACGGGGCGACATCGCTGAGATCATGAAAGCTTCCAGCGTGTTCGCTCTGGCATCCCGCTGGGAAGGCATGCCCAACGTGCTGCTCGAGGCTGGTGCTGCCGGACTGCCGATTGTCTCAACAGAGGCCGAGGGCGTCCGTGAGATCATCAATCCCAGCGAGACAGGACGACTCGTCGGCATCGGGGCAACTGATGCATTGGCACTGGCTCTTAATACGGCGCTGTCAGAAATGCCCGAATCCCGGCGTATGGCGGCCGAGTTGCAGAAGATCATCGCCCGAGACTTCACATGGGAGAGCGTCGTCACGCAATACGACGCTCTTTATTCGCAGTTGCTGGCCAGCGATTCTCGTTCTGGCTGATTCTGAGACTTACGGGCTGGAGTTTCTGCCACTTGATGCGCCATGCTTTACGACGCTCACGGCAGCGATGTGCGTTCGAACCGGAAGTCGGCCGCTCATCGCAGCACAGATGCGTTGGATGATCCATGAACCAGAAACGCCCCTTCGCGCTCCCTGACGACCTCGCCAGCATTCTATCCCGGCTGCGTTCGCAGATCCGGCGTTACGTACTGCTGGAAGGCATCGCCGTCGTGGTCGCCGTGCTGGGCGGCATCTTCTGGTTTAGTTTCGGGCTCGACCATGCGTGGTTCGCGATCAGCCGTCTCGAACTGCCCGTCTGGTTCCGAGCCACATTTGATGTGCTGGTCGTCGGCTTCGTCGCCTTTCTGCTGACGAGTTGGATCGGGCTCAGGCTCTTTCGCAGCTTCCGCACCAAGGCGCTGGCACTGGTTCTCGAACGACGTTTTCCGCAACTGGATGATCGACTCGTCACGGCGGTTGAATTCGCGGAGACCGCTCAAGATCCCGGCTCAGAACTGAGTCATGCTCTCTTGCAGAGAACGATTGATGACGCAGTCCGAGCGACCCGTCAGTTGAATCTGGATGAAGTCTTCAACCCGCAGCCGCTGCGCCGAGCGTTCATCTTTGCTGTCGTGTTGATCGTGTCGATCGGCGGCTTGGGGATCATCAATCAACAAGCGTTGGCGACGTGGAAAGCGAGCTTCATCAGCCTGGATGCCAAATACTGGCAGCGCGAGGTGGGCCTGACAGTGAAGGTGCTGGCTCAACCGGGCGACCTGGTCCGCGAGTTCAAACAGCAATCTTACAAGCATGCCCGCGGCGCGGACCTCACCCTGCTGATTGAAGTCGACGAACACAAGCAAGCCCCCGAACGGGTACAACTGCGATACCGGTTTGCCGATGGTCGAGGAACCGGCACGGTGTTGTGTTCCCGAGTCGGTGAGCGGCAGTTTCGGCATTCGATTCCCGGCGTTCTGGACAACATCGAGTTCTGGATCTACGGCGGCGACTTCGTGAATCCGACTCCGTATCGCGTGCAGATTGTCGATCCGCCGCGTCTGGATCGCATCGAGTTGCAGAGCCGCTATCCCGAATACACGGGGATGAATTCAACGGATTCATCCGCAAGTCCGACCGGCCGAGTGCCCGTCGCCGTGCGGGGCACTCAAGTGTCAATCCCGCTGGAGACCGACTTCCGGTTGGAAGCAGTCAGCAACAAGCCGTTGCGGCGCATCCGGCTGCAGATGGCCAACCAGGAAGTGGAACTCGACGCGGCAACTGATAACGACTTCCGCTATCGCTTGATTGATCGGCCGGAAGATCCGCAGCAGCAACCCAAGATCACCGAATACTCGGTCGCGAGTTCCGGTGCGGCACCGCTGCTGGACGCAACTCGCACGCACGTGTCGCTGCCGTTCCTGTTGAGCAACTTGCAGACAGATGCGACCAAAGCCCGCCGCGACGAACTCCAACAGCAATTGAACATGGCCGCTGGCGGTGCAGTGATGCCGCTACTGGTCTTGAAGCCGGACACTCAGATTCGCATCTTCCTCGAAGACTCGGACGAGATCCTCACCGCCGAGCCTGCTCGCGTCATGGTGAACGGCGTTGTCGATCAAACACCTGTTGTCGAAACCAAGCTGCGTGGCATCGGTACGTCGATCACCCGCAAGGCATCGATTCCGATTCTTGGCCGGGTCAGCGACGACTATGGCATAGCCGATGTGCGTTTCGAGTTTCAGATCAACGATGCTGCCGACTGGACTGCCCGGCCGCTGGAGGTCGCTCTCGATCCGGCGAAGAACCTGGTGCGCGAGTTCAAGCTACAACGCAACAAAGACGAAGAGCTCGAGCGTTTTGAAGTCGTGCCGCTCGATCTGTCACTGAATCAGAAACTGGTCGTCACGCTCGTCGCCACTGATCGCGATCATCTCAATGGCCCGCACCTGACGCGCGGCGAGCGTTACACATTCAAGGTCGTCACCAACGAAGAACTGCTGTCGCAGCTTTATCAGCGGGAACTCAACCTACGGCGCCGCTTTGAACAGATCATCTCTGAGAGCAAAGAGACTCAGCAGGATCTGATCCGGCATCGAGCGCGTGTCGATGAACGCGCGCGGTTAAACGGACAGCCGGAAGACAATGATGCCAAACAGAAGCTGACAACGCTCAGCAATGCGATCGTCGCGTGCGCGGAACGGTCACTGCACGCGGTGCGGAAGAGTGCCAATGAGAACGCCGCTCTGGAACTCTCGTTCCGGGACATCCGCGAAGAGCTCGTCAACAACGGATTGCATACACCGCAAACGCTGGAACGACTCGACGACCGCATCGTGAAGCCGCTGCATGCGATCAATGAGAAAGACTATCCGGCGGTGGATGAAGCTCTCGGCCTGTATCGTCTGGCGAACAACAAGGGGCAAGACCCAACGCCAGCCATTGATGCGAGTGTCCAATCTCTCGGCCTGCTGATCGCCAACATGGAACGCATCCTCGGAGAAATGCGCAAGCTGGAAACATTCCAGGAAGCACTCGAACAACTGAAAGCCATCATCGAGCAGCAGGAGCAATTGACCGATAAGGTGAAGAAGCAGCAGAAGCGTGAACTACTAAAAGATGCGTTGAAGGATTAACGATCGCCCATCCGAAGAAGGCTTGCGCAAGGCTTCGCTGCACGCTCCTTAAGCAGAGTTCGCAGCGGCACTTGGAACGAAGTTAGGCGTCTTGAAATCGAATTTCGCTAGGCGTGCAGGCCGATCTGGTGGGCCGGAGAACATCTCAAGGTCATGGCATTCGATTTGCTTTGCATGATCTCTGGCATTGACTGCGCGAAGTATTGGCTTCGGCAGATCAGCTGAGATAGAGGAGCGCGCTCATGCTCGAAGGCTATCAACGCAATGGTGCGTTCGATGAATTGATCGATGGATCGGGAGTCCCGCGATATCGCGGCTTGGCATCCCGACTGAACACCTTGAACTTCACAGACCTCGCCGTCCGACAGAAGACGGCTGAGGAGCATCTGCGCGAAAAGGGCATTACCTTCGCGGTTTATGGACACAGCGACGGCACCGAGAAAGTGTGGCCGTTCGATGTGGTGCCAAGGGCGATTCCGTCCGCTGAATGGAACCAGGTTGAACGCGGCCTGCAGCAACGCATCCGCGCTCTGAACTTGTTCCTGGATGACGTCTATGGTCCGAAGCACATCCTCAACGACGGCACCGTGCCGCGTGAATTAGTGCTGACCGCCAAGACTTATCGACCTGTCTGTGAGGGCTTTCGTCCTCCAAAAGGTGTCTGGACCCACATCACGGGAACGGACCTGGTCCGCGATAAAGACGGAGCCATCTACGTTCTAGAAGACAATCTGCGTTGCCCGTCCGGTGTCTCCTATGTGCTGGAGAACCGCGAACTCATGAAGCGGGTGCTGCCGGAAGTGTTCC
Organism: uncultured Planctomycetaceae bacterium; assembly: GCA_964386705.1. Taxonomy (GTDB): domain Bacteria; phylum Planctomycetota; class Planctomycetia; order Planctomycetales; family Planctomycetaceae; genus AM-0621. Next base: position 876 of record CAYLTY010000367.1, on the reverse strand, counting down.
TGGGAGCGTCCATCGCGCCCGTTGAGCATTATCCCGAGCAGTTGCTGAAGACCTTGGTACAAACCGCGCCGCAGACGGCCGATCGCCCCACCGCCGTGCTGCTGAGTCCCGGCATCTACAACTCGGCTTACTTTGAACACTCCTTCCTCGCCCAGCAGATGGGCATCGAACTGGTGTTCGGACCGGACCTGGTCGTTGCCGATGGTTACGTTCAAATGCGAACGACCACCGGCCTGCAACGCGTTGATGTGATCTACCGCCGCATTGATGATGACTTCCTCGATCCGAAATGTTTCCGCGAAGACTCGGTGCTTGGTGTGCCGGGTTTGATGGAAGTCTACAAAGCGGGTCGAGTGACCTTGGCCAACGCACCTGGTACCGGCGTGGCGGACGACAAAGCCGTTTATGCCTATGTGCCGAAGATCATTAAGTACTACCTCGGTGAAGATGCCATCCTGCCGAACGTGCCGACTTACATTTGCGACGAACCAGCCGAGTGCGACTATGTGCTGTCTCACCTGCACGAGCTGGTCGTGAAGCCGACGAACGAGTCCGGCGGCTACGGATTGCTGATGGGACCGACCGCGTCGCAGGCTGAGCGCGATGCGTGTGCGGCTGCCATTCGGGCGAATCCGCGTAACTGGATCGGCCAGCCAATGCTGACACTCTCAACCGTCCCAACCGTCATAGGCGATGGACTCGTGCCGCGCCATGTCGATTTACGGCCATTCATTCTGTACGGCGATGACATTTTTGTGTTACCAGGAGGCCTGACTCGCGTCGCACTCCGCGAAGGTTCCATGATCGTCAATTCGTCGCAAGGCGGTGGCAGTAAAGACACTTGGGTTATGCTCAATGAACTTGCGACTTAGACGG
>CAYLTY010000366.1:0-6129 GCA_964386705.1 uncultured Planctomycetaceae bacterium | reverse complement strand
TGTACTTCATCGTACAACTTCCGAGCGGATAGAAGTGCGTGTCGACCGACATGTTGAGCGTCGACAGATTCGTGAAGTGCCGAATCACATCCGGCTCAGCAACTTCCGGCAGCGGTGGAGCAGCGTCCGCCAGGAACTCACGCGGAATACCGGCCGAGCTCGGAACGTCCGAGGCGGGCAATTCAGCTCCGCGCCGACCAGCAAAAGAGAGATCGAAAATCAGTTTCGTTGCTTCGTGATTACGCATGTGGCGTCCGTGTCTCAGTCCGTAAGTTCCGTCGAGCGCTGCAAAGCATGATCGTACTTCGAGTGGTTCGAGCCGATCGTTAACAGAAGCTCGCAAAGGGCGCGAAGAATAGCAACCGTCGCCGCCGTTAAGCGCCGCGGCGACGTTCGCGAACTTCTGATTCTATCGTTTCCAGTTCAGATCAACGGATCTACTAACGCCCATTTCAAACCAGCCGGCGTCGTCAGGCGATGACCCGTCCCGTCTATGGCGTAATGGTCGTTCGCGGCAGCAGAGACTTGAGCCGCTCTTTCCCCGCAGGCGTCAAGGCGGCTCGCCCCAAGTGCAGTTTCCGCAGGTTCTTGAGCGTGCCCAGATGCTCGACTGAAGCATCTGTTACTTTGGGGGAATCCAGTGTTACCGATTCCAGCGTCGTCATGTTTGCCAGATGCTTCACGCCCTCGTCGTCAAAGCTGCCGGTTGGCAGCATCAAGAGCCGCAGCTTCGGCAGCTTCGCGATGTGCTCCAACGTCTGATTACTGGCGGCTTTGTCGTAGACGTCGAGTTCATACAGCTCCTGCAGTTGCCCGATGAAGGGCAACGCTGCTGCAGTTGTTTCCGGGCCATGAATGTGGAGCTGCCGCAAGTTGGTCAGGCTGGCGAGATGCTTCAGTCCTGCGTCCGTCACGTGCGTGTGGACGATCTCCAGACGCTTCAGGCTCGTAAGTTTGCCAATGGCAGCGAGGCCCTCATCGCTGGCAGGTGCCGAGTGGAGATTGATTGACTCCAACTGCTTCATGCCGGCGAGATGTTTGAAGCCCGAGCCCGTGATCTTCGAGGCACAGATCGTCATACGACGCATTTTCGTCATGCCAGAAAGATGCTCGAAGCCATCGTCACTGACCGCCGTCAGGCAGACGTTCAGACGTTCCAAGTTCACCAGCGGCTTCAGATGCATCAAACCGGCACTCGTGACCGCCGTACCCGACAACTGCAGATTCCGCAGATCAGTCTGGTCGGCCAGCCGCTTCAGCCAGTCGTCGGTCACTCGATCGGATAGCGGTTTAGGTGTTGGCTCCTTATGACCGTCGGTCCGTTCATTGAGATCAAGCTCGACGATTCGCGAGAACGAGCTGAGTTCCGAGTCGCTGACAATTGCCCGCAGCCAGTCGGGAGCCACCACTTCCAAAGTGGCCTTGCCATTCAACCGTTTGACCTCTGCCAGCAGCGGCAGGTCTCGCAAATGTCGAACTGCCGCCTGCTCCCATGCGGGTAGCAGTTTCTCAATCTCGGACCGTAGTTGGGCATCTGCCACCGAAGCCGCTGCATCCTTCATCTGCTGGCGCGAGACTGCATCCAACTGGTTTTCTTCCAGCTTCGCGTTCGCGGCGACGGAGGCCAGCTTCACGAGGGCAGGGGAGTCCGCGTGCGGTTTCAACGCGACGACATTCAGCTCGCGTACGACCTTCATCGGTTTTCCGGGATGGCCTGCAAACCCCTTCACGCCGACTTTGGCATGAAACACCCCTGGAGGATCACCGGTCGTGCAGAAGATCTCGTCATGATTCTCCCCGCCAAAGGCGATGTTGCTGACGACTTTGCTCGGCAGCGGCAGGTAAGCCAGCACCTTCGCATCCGGGCTCAGCACCGTGATACGACCTGTTCCGGTTTCCGGCCGATGAAAGTCCGTGACCCACAGATTGCCCGCAGCGTCGAACGCACATCCATCCCCGCCTGAACCGCCGAGGTCATAAAACACCTCAGGCTTGCCGAGCAGGTCCTGATCGCCGGGTAACTCGTAACGCAAAATCTTCTTCGACTGAGATTCCACCACGTACAGAAACCGGCTCGCGGGATCGACATCGAGGCCATTCGGAAACGCCAGCCCGCCACCGATGCGTTCAACTCGCCCATCAGGCCGAACGCGATAGAGGTCGCCCACGGGCTTGGCTGCCGACGAGCCCTCAGGATCGGACCAATAGACATTTCCCCGCGCATCAATCGTGAGGTCGTTCAGCCCCCGCAGCGGAAATGTTTCGACTTGCTCGGCAATCACGCTGAGTTTGTTGTCAGGTGAGAGGCTCAACACAGCCTTGTGCTTGTTGTCCACAATCAGCATGTGTCCGTCGGCCTTGAGCACAGTGCCACCCGGGTTGATCTCCAGAAACTTGTGAGTGCGGCGCAGCGCATCCACTCGCAACAGGGCGCCGCTGCAAAAGAAGACCTCGCCTTTGCGCCACGTCGGGCCTTCGGAATATCCGGGAGCTTGAGCGTAGTGCTCGAACTTCACGTCCTTGATCTTCTGCGCCAGTTCGCCAGTGGGTTCTTGAGCATAAGCAACCACAACTGTCGCCAGCCCAGCGATCGAGAGGACAAATCCCTTCCTGGAACTTCGCAGCAGACGCATCAGATGCGCGGGCATAGCAATCCTTCTGCACAGCAGGAATGAGTGAGTGACTGAGCGGCAGAGCCATTCGCGGTCGAAGCTTTTCGGCTGCAGGTCGCGTTGTCTACCGAGCGTTCCTGATCGACCGCTGCAGCGCGCGGATCTGCGGAACGGCCGCCGGGAACCGCGACTCCGCGATGGCCAGACTGAAGTCTGCAACTTCCTGAGCGGTATCAAGCTGCTGGTCCGCCAAATAGGCCTCGGCCAGCGTAATCAGCAGATACGGATCCTGAGCCTTCGACAGAGCAACGGCCTTCTGTGCCATCGGGATCGCGCCCTTACCGTTCGTTCGCCGCTCCAGATCGCTCAGTCCCTGATACGCCTGAGCGAGATTTGGGGCTAGCGTCAGCACGTACTCAAACTGACGCTTCGCCTCGGCGAACTGCTGTCCTTGAGTCAGTGCGAGTGCGATCTGGTAGTTGAGCTTCACGTGCCGCGGTTCAAGTGCCTCTGCCGCTCGGAAGTGCATTATGGCTTCCTGGCTGTTGCCGTCCAGATACGCGAGCCAGCCGAGCATGGTCTCGCCACCGCTTTCATTCGGATCATATCGCAGGGCTTCGTTCAGCAGCTTGGCAGCCGTCTCGCGGTCGCCTCGGGCCGCCTGCACCGTTCCCAATTTCACCAGCACGCGAGCTTCATCGGATCGGTCCTCTCGACATTGCTCAAGCAGGGGCAGAGCTTCGCTGTATCGGTTCTGCTCGATCAGCCCGAGGGCCTGATACCACAGCTCGTCCTTCTTCAGACCCCGCCGAATGGTCTGCTTAAGCTTGGTTTGCACCTCTGGCACCGCGCGATACTTCAGCACATTGCGGTAGGCATCCATGGCGGCCAGCAGACGTCGAGATTCCAGCTGCGCGTCGCCCTCATGCTCCCAGTGCTTTACCAGCTGCGAGCCCAGTTCTTCGGCTTGCTGTTTGGAATCGTCTGCGTTTTGAGAACGATACCAATTCCACAGAACCTCGAGCTTCGCTTCCGGATACACCGCAATGCGATGTTCCCACCGACGCACGGGCGCCACATACGAATCGTTGTCTGTGTGAAAGAAGACCTGCACCTTGCGTTTCTGCGGCATGTGACAGCCGATGCAGTCGTTCCGCACTTCACGCGGCAGGTTCGGATGATCCTTACAAGCTGCTGGCTCGTGGCACTTGACGCAGGACGGATGCGGCTCGCGCGTGTCGTGATGCGTCTCCACATGGTGCGGACTGTGGCAGGTGACGCAGGTCATCTCAGACTGCTGATAACACTTGCTCTCGCGAACATACTGTTGATTGGCAACATGATCCTCTTCCGGATGCGCCGTCTGCAGCGTCAGAAAGTAGTCATCCAACGATTGGCCCGGACGATAGCTCAGCGGCGGCTGACGATACTTCATCGCATTGCTGTGGCATTGAGCACATAGATCCATCGATTGTTCGCGCGAGAGCTTACCCGGATGCGTGATGGCTTTAGCCGTCCTGGCGTCTTTATTCACGCGATGGAAGTCGACGTGCTCACGCCCGGGCCCGTGACATTTCTCACAGGTCACGCCGAGTTGAAAAGACTCTGGCACGTACTGGTTGAACGAACCGGGGATGTGCTCAAACCACGTCGCATGACATTCAAGACATCGTGGTGTCGCTTCACGTGCACAGTGATCTCTGCGGGACGGATCAAAGGGGGACTGCCCCCAGCGGGTCTCGTTGTGCAGCCACGACACAGGCAATTCAAATAGCCGGTTGTCATCACGCCAGCCGAAATAGACATCGTCTAGACCGGCATTGGCACCGTACAGAAACGCGATCTCAGTCGTCGTCCGCTGCTCGTCACGCCCACTGGTTGAAACCGCCGTCTGCGTGAACTTGCCGTCGGTCTGACGCATCTCAAACCGACGCGACGGGTTAGGCGACTGCCAAATAACTTCCTTCGACGAGAATGCCTTCGACATGACCGACGCGTCAGGCACTGCCATCGCCTGAAAATGGCGTGTCTGCCGGAACTCATCTACCCGCTTGGCGTGACATTCCGCGCAGGCCTGCGGTCCGACGAAGCCCGGATTCTCGATCCGGACTTCGTCAATCTGCGGCAGATCAGCCAAGAACTTTGGAGACGATGGGGCGCTCGGTCTTGTTGCGGCTACTTCTCTTCGCTGAACAGCGACAGTCGCAGCCACGCCGCCAGCAAGCACCAATGCAAGAGCGGTCCACAGCTTCCAACGCTGACGCAACTGAGCAACCAGATTGTTGGTTTGAGTCACCATGCTTGAAGGTTGCCGTAGTGAGTCGAATCGTATTCTGAAACCGACGCCGAAACCGCAAGGCAACAGCGACGATGAATGCCGTCACGTTGTGCGATCGCTCGACAGGTCGCACAACGCAAAAGCATATCCCTTCAGTCAGACAGCCGAGTATACAGAGCCTTACTCACGCAGCCGTTGTGAGCTTGAGCCACCGTGGCTGAAAAGTCCGCCAGGTAGCCGCGTTGATAAGTGAGTTTCGGGGCTCGCCAGATCGCGCGACGCGCTGAAAGTTCGTCATTGCTGACGCACAGTGTGATCTCACCCTTCATCAAATCGAACGTGATTTCATCGCCGTCACGCACCAGCGCGATTGGACCACCCACGACAGACTCGGGAGAACAGTGAACGCCGATCGCACCGTGCGACACGCCCGAAACTCGCGTGTCGGAAACCATCGCCACTTTGCCGTTGAGTTCCGGCACCGACAGTGCCGCTGAAGCAACGAGCACTTCCGGCATGCCGGAAGCGACCGGCCCGAGGTTCCGCAGCACGATCACGCTGCCGGGCTTAATGCGATGCTGTTCCACGGCGTCCGCGACGTCCTTCGCGTTCTCGAAGCACATCGCGGTGCCCCGGAAGCGCGGGTCCTGCAGACTGGAGACCTTAAAGACGATGCCTTCCGGCGCCAGATTACCGAAGCAAATTTGGATGTCCGCAAACGGCTTGAACGGTGCATCAGCGGGCGCGATGAGTTCCTGTCCGGCAGGTGGTTCGCCGGCACTCGCCACGTTCTCGGCGATCGTCTTGCCAGTCACTGTCATGCAGTTACCGTCGATGACGCCCGCTCGGATCAGATGCTTCAACAGCACCGACGTGCCGCCGATCTTATGCAGGTCAACCATCGTCTTCGTGCCGCGCGGAGCAAAGCTGCACAGCACTGGCGTGCGTTTGAAGATCGCCTGCAGATCCTTCAGGGTGAAGTCTACTTCCGCTTCACGGGCCAGCGCCATCATGTGCAGCACGCCATTCGTCGATCCACCGGCAGCGGCAATCGTCGCGGCCGAGTTCTCAAACGCTTTGCGAGTCAAGATGTCGCGTGGCCGCAACTGCATCTCAAGCAGGTTCTTGATGAGTCGGCCAACTCCGAGACACTCGGCTTTCTTGCCGGGATCAATCGCCGGGATGGAACTGCTCTGCGGCGGCATCAGTCCGATGGACTCCAGCGCCAGGCCCCATGTG
>CAYLTY010000365.1:0-6195 GCA_964386705.1 uncultured Planctomycetaceae bacterium | reverse complement strand
TCTTACCCAACCCGAACTCTCATAAACCCTGGAACTAAAATTGGGGGCAAGTCAGGACAGGCAGACCCCTGGCTAAGAAGAGCACTAATATACGCTGCTCAAGGCTTTCCCGGAGACGAAGGAAGTCACTGGTTAAGACATATTAATCTTAATGAACTCGAAAAACTGCTATTCCCAAAAACAAAGAAATAGCCAGCGGCGACGCTGGCGGAGTGGCCATACGCGACGCAATTGAGCAACAACCGATTCGGTCTAAGAATCTTGTTTGCACATTTGAATGCGGTTGTAGAGCAGCTTCCTCTCTCGCGCGTTGCGAGTGAGATCTACGGCTTTTGCAAATTCCGCGCGGGCTTCGGCGAAGCGGTTGAGTTTGAAGAGGAGGTCGCCTCGGACGGTGGGGAGTAGGTGGTAGGTTTGGAGGGAGGGGTCCGAGGTTAGGGTATCAACAATGTCGAGGCCGGCTTGGGGGCCGTCGGCCATGGAAACGGCGACGGCTCGGTTGAGTTCGATGATGGGGGACGGCGTGAGTTGGACCAGTGCTCCGTAGATGGCGGCGATCAGGCGCCAGTCGGTGGCGTCGGCTGTGCGGGCTCGGGCGTGACAGGCGGCGATGGCGGCTTGCAGGACATACGGGCCGGGCTGCCGGGTCAGACGCTGGGCTCGGTCCAGAGCGGTCAGGCCGCGGCGGATAAGCAGTTGATCCCAGCGGGCTCGGTTCTGTTCGAGTAGCAGAATGGGTTCGCCGGAAGGTCCGACTCGAGCCCGGGAACGCGAGGCTTGAATCTCCATCAGAGCGACCAGACCGTGGACCTCGGATTCGCGCGGTGCCAGTTCGGCGAGGATACGTCCCAGACGCAAGGCGTCCTCACACAACGCGGGACGCATCCAGTCATCACCCGCCGTCGCGGTGTAGCCTTCGTTGAAGACGAGGTAGATGACACCCAGCACCGACGAGAGGCGTTCCGACAACTCGGCCCCGCGCGGGACTTCGAACGGAACTTCTTGTTCGGACAGAGTGCGTTTCGCTCGCACGATGCGCTGAGCGATCGTCGGTTCGGCCACCAGAAACGCGCGAGCGATCTCGTCCGTCGTCAGGCCACCCAGCAGACGCAACGTCAGAGCGACTCGAGCTTCGGTGGAGAGAATGGGGTGACACGTCGTGAAGATCAGCCGCAGCAGATCGTCGCCGATGTCGTCATCCAGAGCGGCATCAAGGTCCGGCACAGCTTGCTCCTGTTGCTCGAACGCTCGACCGAGTTCCTCATGCTTGCGTTCCAGCAGCTTGCTGCGACGCACGAAGTCGATGGCTCGATGCTTGGCAGTCGCCATCAGCCAGCCACCCGGATTCGGCGGCACGCCGGACGTCGACCATTGCTCCAGAGCCGCCACCAGCGCGTCCTGAGCGAGTTCTTCCGCCACGCCCACATCGCGCACAATCCGCGCGAGGCCGGCAATCAGCCGAGCAGACTCAATTCTCCAGATGGCATCAATCGCGCTGCGGGTATCGGACGCTGTCATGGCGTCCAATTACACCGCAGTTACGGACGCTCGCAAAGCGAGTGGCGGGTTGATGCGCCTCCAATACTAACGAGATCAACTCCCCTCGCCCCTTTGGGGAGAGGGGTCGGGGGTGAGGGGTGCTGTGACCTTTCGGTAACCGATTCCCACTTAGCCCGCATGGCGCACCGGGTAGGGTGGGACCAGCATTCGGGGCCGTCATTTGGTGGGCCGGCGCGATCAAGCCCTGTTGTGCGTTGGAACCGACCGTCGAGACCAACTGGCGTCGAATGCGCCGGCCCACCGAGCAGTTGCGATCGCTTGTCCCACCCTACCGTGCGCAATGCGAGTTCGAGGACTGGAAGTGAGTTCGCCCCTCACCCCCAGCCCTTCTCCCCGCAACGCGGGGCGAGGGGAGCGACTGCGCGTTTGTGTGTCGAGTCGTCGCCCCTACTATCGACATCACTACTTCTGCACGTGGGCGGGGTCCATCCAGCAGTACTCCCAAATGTGGCCGTCGAGGTCTTCGAAGCCCCACTGGTACATGAAGCCGTAGTCCTTGGGTTCGGCGTAGCGCTTCGCGCCGCCGGCCAGGGCTGCTTCGACGATGCGGTTCACGGCATCACGCGACGGCATGGAAAGGCAGATGATCGCTTCCGTTGAAGTCTTGGCATCCACCAGCGGCTTGGTTGTGAACGTCTTGAAGAATTCTTCGACCAGCAGCATCACGTAGATGTGCTCGCTGACGACCATGCACGTGGCGCTCTCGTTGGTGAATTGTGCATTGAACGTGTATCCCAGCTTCGTGAAGAACTCGACACTGGCCTTCAGATCCTTGATGGGCAGATTGACGAAGATGTTCTGTGACTCAGCGGGCTTGGGCTGCGGATTGGCCTGCATCTCGGCGAAGCCTTCGGCCGCCTTCTGAACGTCAGCAGGGAAGTCTTCCATCTCCTGCACCTGACGCAGTTCGATCACTTCATTGGGCGAGCCCGGGCAACGCTTGGCCCATTCAATGGCTTCTTCCTTCGACCGCACCTGAATCATCCAGTAACCGCCGAGCACTTCCTTGGCCTCGGCGAACGGACCATCGGTGACCTTGGCCTTGCCGTTCGCAAAGGAGACTCTCGCGCCCATGGACGGCGGATGCAGACCGTCCAGAGCGAGCAGGATGCCCGCCTTCTGCAGGTCTTCGTTGTACTTCATCATCGCCGCGACAGCGTCGGCACTGGGCATCGCGCCGGGTTCAGCAGACTCGTATCCCTTGGGGATCATCAGCATCATGAAACGCATGGTTATTCCTGACTTGGTTTGATTGGTAAGAACGAATCTCACGCGAAGCTCGCGGAGAAGAAAACAAAAAGCACTGAGGATGAAGAGCGACGCACACGAATGCCGTCCGTCTACCCCCTAACCCCTCGCCCTATTTCTTCTTCGTCAGTTCTTCTGTTTGAACGCGCAGGCGATCTTCTTGCTCGCGCAACTCGGGTGTCATCGCGGCACCAAAATCTTCCATGTCGAAGATCTGGCGGATCTCGACTTCGGTGGTATCGGGATGCGGATTCGGGCAGCGCTTTACCCATTCGATCGCTTCATTCAACGACGCGCACTTCCAGATCCAGAAGCCGGCGATGAGTTCCTTGGTCTCGGCGAATGGTCCATCAATCACGGTGCGACTGGCACCCGAAAACCGTACGCGAGCGGCCTTTGAACTGGGATGCAGTCCTTCGCCTGCCTGCATGATGCCGGCTTTCACGAGCTCCTCGTTGAAGTTTCCCATTTCGGTCAGCAGTTGTTCGCTGGGCATCACACCGGCTTCGGAATCTTTGGTGGCCTTGATCAGAATCATGAATCGCATCGTCGTTTTCTTTCGTGATTGAATCTGGGTGTCGAGCCCGGGTGAACTTGGCCGGTGTGACTCACACTCTGCCAACTCATCGAATGAGGATTCGAAGAATCGACACGCTCTCGACGAGTTTTTTTAGGATTCTCGCAAGTGCCAGCGGCGCAGCAACTTGGCCGCATGAATTCCGTTCAGACTTGCGATGAAATGCAACCGAGCGGTTCTGTCGAAAGCGATCCGTGACTGAGCCTGTGCTGTCAAAAAAAGGCGGATTCCGGAACGCTTCACAAGGGGTTCGCCGCAAGCAGAAGTCGCGGAGGAAAGTCGCTGACCACTCCGTGGTCAGAGCGGAAATGAAGCGGCGGCTGGCCCCTTGAGTTGGTCCTCGTGCCGAGAAAAAACCAGTGGGCAGAGACAATGCCATCGCCACAAAGCTGATAGAACTCCGTGGCGATGAAGCTCGCGCGCTGATCGCGGAGCGATCAGCGACTATCGCTTAGCCTCAATGAACGCCTAATACTGGCGACGCTGACGCGAGGTCGGGATGTTCATCTTCTTGCGGTACTTGGTCACCGTGCGGCGAGCCAAGGTGTAGCCGAGCTTGCCCATCTCTTCGACGATTTCATCGTCGCTGTAGGGCTTGTCCTTGTCCTCGCTGTCGATCAGCTCCTGGAGCTTGATGCGGACAATGTCCCAAGCCACGTCTTCACCGGTCGCGGTCTTGGTGCCGCCACCGAAGAAACGCTTCAGCGGGAACAATCCGCGCTGCGTCTGAATCCACTTGTCATCGACAGCGCGAGACACGGTCGTCACGTGCACTCCGACCTGATCGGCGATCTGCTGCATCTTCAGCGGCTGAATGTGATCTGGACCGTGTTCCAGAAAGGCGGTCTGGTGATCGACAATCGCCTGCGAGACGCGACGCAGCGTGGAATAGCGCTGTTCGATCGATTCGATCAGCCACTTGGCCGAATCGATCTTCTTCTTGATGTACTCTTTGGTCTTCGCATCGACGCCGTTCTGCAGCATCTCGCGGTACTTTTTGCTGATCCGCAAGCTGGGGATGTACTCATCCAGCACGCGGACTTTCCAAGCGTTGTGCTCATCGAGCTCGACGACGACGTCCGGAGCGACATTCTGAACCTGCCGAGCCTGAAAACGGCGGCCAGGGAACGGGTCCAGTTGCCGCATTTCCTCCATCGCCTCTTTGATCTCTTCGATCGTGTAGCCCGTCTTCTTCGCGATCAGCGGCAGACGATTATTACCGAGGTCATCGAGGTGCTCGGAGATCAACGTGGCGATGACATCTTTGTAGATCATGTCATCGTTGAGTTGCAGCAACAGGCACTCTTTGAGATCCCTCGCACCGACGCCCGGCGGGTCCAACTTTTGAATCTGACGCACAACCTCCTGCGCTTCTTCAAAGCTGATATCGCCACCGTAGACCTGCACGATCTCGGGCAGTGAACTCTGCAGGCGACCATTCTCATCCAGGTTCAGGATGAGGTACTTGCCGAACTCCAGTTGCTTGGTCGAGGAGTCGAAGAAGGTGAACTGTTCGAGCAAGTAGTCCTGCAACGTCTGCGGGGTAGCTTCGACGTTGGACATCAAGTCGTCGTAGCGTTCCCGATCGTCCGAAAGTCGGTTGGACGAGGGGCGGGATTCAGCGGCGAAGTTGTCGTCCGGCCAATCCGCCGACATCTCCATCAAGCGTTCGAAGTCAGCGTCGTTGCCATGCTCGTTGTCGACGATCAGTTCTTTCTGATCGAGTCGCTGATCGTTGGCGTCGTCATGCGCTTGCTTAAGATCCTGCTGTATTTCCGTGTCAGTGCGTTCGGTCTTCAATCCCTCGGCAATGAGGACGACGTTCTCTTCGAGTTCTTGTTCGATGCGTTCCTGTAGCTCAATCGTGGGGAGCTGAAGAATTTCCATCGACTGGATCATGCGCGGGGCCAGCTTCATCTGCTGGCTCATCCGCATGTTCTGTGAGAAGTTCAGGTGCATGAATCCACATCCTCAATCGTGTTCGCTGATACCGTGCGACCCTGCGGTTGGCAGCCCTAAAAGGACTGCCGACCGCGCATGGCATCAGCCAACATGTCTTTGTTGGCAAACTCTAGCACGCTGCCTGAGGCAATCCCCCGAGCAAGTCGCGTGATTTTCACTGAATAGCCTGCCAGCAAGTTCGAAATGAAAAGAGACGTCCCATCCCCCTCAAGCGTTGGATTCGTCGCCATCACGATTTCCTGTACGCCATCGGTTCGGACACGTCTTACGAGCGCATCAATCGTTAAGTCTTCCGGCCCAATTCCTTCGAGCGGCGAAATTCGCCCTTGCAGCACGTGGTACACACCGTCGTAAGCCCCCGACGATTCCAGCGAAATCACGTCGCGCGGCTGTTCGACGACGCACACAACCTGCTTCGTCCGCTGAGGCGACGCGCAGATGCGGCAGACTTCCTGTTCGGTCAGATTGAAGCAGACACGACACGGGCGAATCGCCGATTTGACCCGCTGGATCGAATCAGCCAGCTCTAAGGCTTCACTCTGCGGACAAGCAATAATGTGATGAGCCAGTCGTTCGGCCGTCTTGCCACCAATCCCTGGCAACTTCGCAAGTTGCGCTACCAGATTGGCAACCGCCGGACCGAATGGATGCGACTCAGGAACATACTTGGCCATGCTGGCTCCTGAGTTAACCAAGTCCCATTTTTGAAAAGGCATCGCCCATGCCTGGCAGATCCATGCCAGACATTTCCTGCATCATTTCCGCAGCGGTTTTCCGGGCTTTGAACATGGCATCGTTCATGGCCGAGACCAACATTTCCTCCAGGCGGGCGAGGTTGCCGTCCACCA
>CAYLTY010000364.1:0-6204 GCA_964386705.1 uncultured Planctomycetaceae bacterium | reverse complement strand
CAGGCGCTTATTGATACGGCGGTTGCCGTCGCCGTCGTCGTTGTCGTCGGGGGCGTTGGGCAGTTCAGCCTTGCCGCACTGGACCTTGTCGAGAGCGACTTTGCTGAGTTCGCCAGCCGTGTTGACACGGACGAGAGCCGGGGCAGAGTCGCCACCCATGCTCACGCCAATGTAGACGTTGCCGCTGTAGGGATTCGCGACGACATCGTTGATCTTCACGTCGGACGCTTTGCCGCCGAGCAGACCGGCAATCTTGCCGTTGATGTCCTCAATGTTGATCGAGGCTTTTGAAGCGCCGCCCTTGGTGTCGTCAGTGGCGATCGCATACAGGGTCGCGGCCTGCGCATCGCCGACAATCAGAATGCCCTCAGGACCAAACGTCATCGGGCCGATCGATTTGAGTTCGACCTTGCCCGAAGACAGGCCCCATTGATCGGCGGCGACGGCAAACTGTCCCGCGCCCGCCAGCACGGCCAACACGAATCCAGCAAGTCCACGATTGAAACGCATGACTAACTCCTTCGGATGAATGATGAAGACAACGTCTCGTTGAGAGGATCTCGGCAGACGGGTTGTTCGTGATTGATGGCCAAATCGCAAGTCTGCAAGGACCTGTTCTGCATCAGCCCGCAAGTTCGTGATCTTCATCGAATCCTAAGGAGCAGCTCGCACGAGAGACCCGCATGAGTAAGTAGCTGCATCCAATCAAGCCAGAAACGCAGAACCTAATGATTAAGAGTCATCAGGCATCATTGATGCCCCTGCCGGTGTCCCAGCTGTGGCGGGGATCCAGTCAACGGAACAAACCCAGCGCGATACTTCCAACCTACTTGCGTCCGTTGGCGAGGACGTTTCGAATATATCACTGTGCGAGTTGGTTGAAGCCTCCGCCCGATGTTTGCCTGAAGGATCCGCGATGCAATTTCCGAAGATGCTGCGAGTCAGACAGAAGTTCGATGCCCCGAAGCTGGCGGACATTCCTGGCGAAGTCGACCTGCAGCTTTCGAAGCTGAATCTCGGCACCAAGGTTAAGCCGGGTCAGACAGTCGCCATCAGCGCGGGCAGTCGAGGCATCGCCAACATTGCAATCATCATCAAGGCCATCTGCGATCATGTTCGCAAGCTCAACGCGGTGCCAATCATCATCCCAGCGATGGGCAGTCACGGCGGCGGAACTCCGGAAGGTCAGCAGCAGATCCTGACCGACTACGGGATCACCGAAGCGTTTACGGGCGCTGAAATCCGGTCGAGCATGGAGACAGTGATCGTCGATCGCACTCCCCAAGGCATTCCGGTGCATTTCGACAAGAATGCTTATCAGTGCGACCACGTCATCGTCTGCGGCCGCGTAAAGCCGCACACAGGCTTCGTCGGCCCGGTTGAATCTGGCTTGCACAAGATGATGCTGATCGGACTCGGCAAGCACGAAGGCGCCAAGATCTATCATCGTGCGATTGCCGACTTCAGCTTTCTGGAAATCATCCGAGCTGTGGCGAAATCAGTCCTCGAGAAATGCCGAGTCGTGGCGGGCGTAGCGATCGTCGAGAATGCGTTCGATGAGACCGGCCTGATCGAAGCGGTTGCTCCGATGGATTTCTACGAGCGTGAATCCGAGCTGCTCAAAATCGCCCGCCAGTGGATGCCGCGTTTGCCATTTCAGTATGTCCAACTGCTGATCATTGACCGCATCGGCAAGAACATCAGCGGCACTGGCATGGACACCAATGTCATCGGGCGCAAGTACAACGACCATGCGGCGACGGAGAATGACGACTACAAGGTTCGCCGTATTTTTGTCCGTGGATTGACTCACGAGACTCACGGCAACGGCACTGGTATCGGTCTGGCAGAATTCACGAACCGCCGCACTGCCGAAGCCGTCAACCGGCACATCACGCAGATCAACTGCATTACTGGCAATCATCCGTCCGCCGCTGCGATTCCCGCCTTCTTTGAAACCGATAGCGATGTGTTGGAACAAGCCCTGCCCTCTTGCGGCATCTGTGAACCACAGGACGCACGAGTTGTTCAGATTTCGGACACACTGCATTTGGGCGAAGTGCTGGTCAGCGAAGTGTTTCGCGAGGAGATCGCGCAGCGCCCCGATCTGGAAATCATCGCCGAAGCCGCCGAAATGCAGTTCGACGACCTCCGCAATTTGAAGCCCGTCTCAGAAGACCTCGCCCACTAACGAAATCGCAGCGGTTTGATCGCGGCACACCCGTCAGAGGGGGTGCCACAGCATCGAGATGCGTTCAGGATTTTGCATGACTCAAGTTGCTTCGACAGTAATGTATCTCGTGCGCCATGGGGCGACTGTGGCGAATGAGCAGAAGCCGCGAGTGTTGCAGGGCAGCAACGTCGACCTGAGTATCAGCGAACGCGGTCGGGAGCAGGCTCGACAAGTGGCGACATGGTTTCGCGGCAAGCCTATCGATGCGGTATTTTCGAGCCCGATGAAGCGAGCCAGAGAAACCGCGGGAGAGATTGGCACTCAGCTTGGCCGGGACGTTCACTCGGTTTCCGGATTGATGGAGGTCTGTGTCGGGCGCTGGGAACGCATGAACTGGGACATGATCGAACGGGAGTTTCCGGCGGAGTGTGCACTCTTCCGCAGCGACTGCGGGCAGCATGGCTATCTGGGCGGCGAATCTTACTCCGACGTGCAGCGGCGCGTGGTGCCAGTCTTTGAAGAACTGCTGACGCGAAACGCGGGGAAGTCGATCGTGGTCGTCGCGCACTCCGTCGTGAACATCGTCTACATCGCGACGTTGATGGGCCTGGAACTCAAGCGAGCCCGCGAGCTGCCGCAAGACAACTGCGGAGTGAACGTCATTCACCACTTGGAAGGGAAGACAAAGCTGGTGACGCTCAACTCCATCTTTCATCTCCAGCCGAATTGCTGATTCCCCAGTTTGGCAGGGCTCGACTTGCTATCGCCGGACGGCTCGCATCGCCAGAATCGCCTGAGTTGAATTGAGGACGAAACGCCGCCGATCGGGACTCTTCCGCATGAGTTCGATCCAAGGCAAAGTCGCTCGAAAGTTGTCACTCAGTTGAAAGGATCACCTCGATGCTCATTCGTTGGATGATGTGTGTTGCAGCGGTCATGGTCGCGATGGTTTCAAACGTGGTCCAGGCTGACGATCAATGGGTGGTCTACGAAGGCAAAGAAGGCCCTGGTAAGGGCAAGCACATCGTCTTCATCAGTGGCGACGATGAATACCGCTCGGAAGAAGCTTGTCCGATGCTGGCAAAGATTCTAGCGGTGCGGCATGGCTTCAAATGCACGGTGTTGTTTGCGATCGATCCGAAGTCCGGGCTGATCAAGCCGGACTTTCAGGAGAACATTCCCGGCACAGAGGCTCTGAAGACTGCGGATCTGATGGTGATGCATACGCGTTTCCGCGATCTGCCCGCCGAGCAGATGCAGCCCATCGTCGACTACACGAACTCGGGCAAGCCGATTATCGGACTGCGGACTTCGACGCACGCGTTCAACGTGAAGAAGGGCGACAGCCCCTTCGCGAAGTGGACCTGGACCAGCAAGTCGCCTGCTGGCGGTTGGGGGCAGGCGGTACTCGGTGAGACATGGATCAGCCATCACGGCAACCACGGCTCGCAGAGCACGCGCGGCGTCATCGAACCAAAGTATGCGGACCATCCGATTCTGAAGAACGCGACCGACATTTGGGGTCCCACTGACGTTTACGGCGTCAAGAATCTCAAGGACTCTGATCAAGTGCTGGTGCGCGGTGCCATCCTGGAGGGCATGAAGCCGACGGACAAGCCAATTGATGGTCCCAAGAACAACCCCATGATGCCGCTGGTCTGGACTCGCGAATACAAGGGTGAGACGGGCAACACTTCGAAGGTGATCTGCACGACGATGGGCGCTGCGACCGATCTGGAGAGTGAAGGGCTGCGTCGCCTGGTCATCAATTCCTGCTTCTGGACTGTGGGCCTCGAAGTTCCGGAGAAAGCCAACGTGGAATACGTTGGCGACTACAAGCCGACGCAGTTCGGGTTCGGCAAGTACCAGAAGGATCTGACTCCCAGCGGCTTCAAGCTGTAGGTCTGATTGCGTCACGCGCTCAAAGGCAGGACCGGCGCTCGGGCCGCGTCCTGCCGCGTGCACTTTCCACGCAGGCTTCGGCTCCAACCACGACTGAGCTGTAGTGGTTGCGAACGACGAGCCTTTCTTGAGTCTGGCTCCCCATGACGCCGCTTATCGCTCCTCGTGCGCGACACTGGTCGCTCGTCGCTGCCGTTTTCGCCTTTGCCACTTTCAGCTTCATTCCAGACTGCCTGGCGCAGACACTCGATGAAGACCTGCGGCGCGAGCCGGTTGCTCAACTCGTAACCGACGCCCAGCGAAACGGAGATGCCCAACGCGGCGCGGTGGTGTTTTTCCAGCCGCATATGGCTTGCTCCAAATGCCATGCGGTCGGCGAAACAAAGACCGGAGGGCTTGGCCCGGATCTCGCTACGTTGGAGAAGACCGTCTCCGACGAGCAACTGGTCGAGTCCGTGCTGCTGCCGTCTAAAGTCATTCGCAAGGGTTTCGACGCCGTCGTTTTAGCTCTCGAGGACGGTCGGCAGATCAGCGGATTGCTGGTCGAGCAGTCTCAAGACAAAGTGAGCATTAGAGAAGTGTCGCGGAATGGAGAGCTCTCGTTTCTCCCGAGAGATGCCATTGAAAGCATCACTCCAACGGGCCGCTCGCTGATGCCTGACGGGCAGATGAATCAATTGAGTAGCCGCCAGCAGTTTCTCGATCTGATCCGCTACTTGATGGAGATTCGTAACGGGGGCTCCAAGCGCGCTGCCGAACTTCAGCCGCCCGCGACGCTCATCACGTTCACAGAGCCCGAGTACGAACAGAAGCTCGATCACGCGGGATTGATCGGAGCCTGGAATGCCGAATCTCTGAAACGCGGCGAAGCGATCTACAACCGCGTGTGCGTGAACTGTCATGGCACGAAGGACAAGCCCGGTTCATTGCCGATTTCGCTGAAGTTCGCCGAAGGAAAATTCAAAAACGGCCACGATCCGTTCGCGATGTATCAGACCCTGACTCGCGGCTTTGGCTTGATGGCGGCTCAAACGTGGATGGTGCCCCGTCAGAAGTACGACGTGATTCACTATGTCCGCGAAACGTATCTGAAGCCTCATAATCCCACTCAGTACGCTGCAGTCGATCGCACTTATCTGAGCCGCTTGCCCAAGGGTGACACGCTTGGGCCAGAGCCCAGCAAGATCGATACCTGGGCGGCCATGGATTACGGACCGAACCTGACGCACACCTACGAGGTACCGGGACCGCGCCACAACTTCGCTTACAAAGGCATCGCCATCCGATTGGACTCAGGATCAGGCGGTGTTTCGCGCGGCCGGCACTGGATGATCTTTGATGAGGACACCTTGCGAGTCGCAGCCGCCTGGAGCTCCAGCGGCGGCAATGACAACTTCATCAACTGGCATGGCATCCAATTCAACGGCATGCACGGTACTCATCCTCAGATTGTGGGCCAGGTAAACTTCGCCAATTCCACTGGCCCCGGTTGGGCTGAGCCAAACACCAAATCGTTCGTTGATTCGCAGCGCGTCGTCGGGAGAGACAACAAAGCTTATGGGCCTTTGCCACGCGATTGGGGACGGTTTCACGGTCTCTACCAGCATGGCCAGCAGGTTGTACTGAAGTATTCGATTGGTTCCACGGATGTCTTGGAGTCTCCTTCACTAGTAACAACTGAAGCCGGGGCGGTGTTCTTACGTCACTTCAACATTGGTCCGCGAGACCGTGACCTGTTCTTGCAGGTTGCGGAGCATCCTGACGAATCGGCAACGCTCGTGCCGTTCACGATGCAGCGTTTTACAGCTCCCCATCGTACCTTCGCAGTCTCAGTGGGCACGCAGTTGCTGCAGCCAGACCCAAAGGCTGTGCCACTCCGGTTTGACGGAACAACGTTCTTAGAAGTCCCCCGGGGTGAAGCGTTCGATCTCACAAGCAAGGACTTCACGATCGTCGCCCGAATGAAGACGAAATCTGGCGGAACGTTGTTCGCGCAGACAACGCCGGGCGCCAAATGGATACCCGACGGTCAGACGTTGTTCGTGCGCGACGGCCGGCTGTGTTTCGACATTGGATGGGTGGGGGTTATTCAATCCAAGTCGCGGGTGAACGATGGTGAGTGGCATCAC
>CAYLTY010000363.1:0-6227 GCA_964386705.1 uncultured Planctomycetaceae bacterium | reverse complement strand
CAAACTGATGGATGATCCCATCGAACGGCTGTTGGGATTCTGTTCCGTCACTTTCGATGGCTGGTTTGTGATTCGCGACCTCAAGATCATTCAAGGATCGAAGGGCCCATTCGTCGCGATGCCCAGCCGCAAGCTCACGGATCGCTGCCCACGCTGCGGAACCAAGAATCATCTCCGAGCCCGCTTCTGCAACGACTGCGGAGTGGAACTCGACGAAGACCGGGCCATCAAGGACGACGATGGCCGCGCCAAGTTATACGCCGATATCGCCCATCCCATTAACTCGATATGCCGCGACGCTATTCAAAGGCGCGTCATCGAGTCTTGGGACAAAGAGAAGGTCCTCGCGAAGCAGCCGGGCTACATCTGCACCTACGATGATTACGGCGAGGATCGCATCGCCAAGCTGAAGCACCCGCAGAAAGCGGCGCCGGCTCGCGGCACGCCCACGATTCGCTTCGACGGGCCGAACGACTCCACTCGACGTATTGAACCCGGTCAGTCCGAGGTCGCGAGACCACACCATCTCGACAGCCCCAACGTCACGCCGTCCAAACTCTCAGCCGAATCCAACTGGGAAAGCGGCTTCGACGAAGGCTTTGGTGTTGGAGTTCAATAACGCGGTTCGGTGTCGCTGCCAGCCACCGGGCTGTTTCCTACCTACGTGCTGACATGTCACGAAGACCGAACGTGCGAGTCGACCAATTCGGGCTGCCGTTTCTGGTGCTCGAAGAGAATCGATTCGCCTTCGCGAGCGTCACTGCAATCATTGAGGAAGCTCCGAAGTCGTATGGTCGCCAAGTGCTGATCTACGGCCCCACCGGCTGCGGCAAATCTCATTTGGCCGAACTACTCGTGCGCGAACTGCGACGCACGGGGAAGCCTGAGATCACGAGCCTGTCCGCGTCAGAACTCCTCGTGGAAGACGCCGAGTCTTTGGATCAGAGGCTGAAGCTCGAAGCCGCGCCTCGCGGCAGCAAAGTCCGACGGGCCATCATCTGCAGCGACATTCAGGCGATCGTGAACCAGCAGGCGGCCCAGGCAAATCTGGTCCGCATCATAGACGACTGCCGCACCCTCAGCATTGATCTGCTGATGACGTCCAACAGGTCGCCGGGCGATCTTTCTGGATTGTCGGCGCGACTGAGAAACCGTCTGCAAAGCGGAGTCTGCGCGGCTGTTCGCAAGCCAGGGCCGACGGCTCGCCAAGCGTTGATCGAGCACTCTTGCAGTCACCTGCAGATCGCCATTCTGCCCGAAGCCATCAGGTTGCTGGCCAAGCAACTGCCGGTTTCGCCGCGTGAGCTGTTCGGTGCCGTGCAACGCTTCGATCAATTGGCAAAGCAGCATCGGCAACAGCTCGATGCGTCCTTTGCCAAGGTCTTTCTGACACACGAAATCGCGCCGAAGACGCTGACGATTGATGATATCGCCAAAGCCGTCTCCAGAGAGTTCGGACTCAAACTCGTCGATGTGCGTTCTGACCTGCGCGATCAACAGCTCAAGACTGCCCGCCAGTGCGCAATGTTTCTGGCCCGCGAAATCGCTCGTGAACCGTTAACCGTCATCGGTGCGTACTTCGGCAACCGCAGCCACAGCACCGTGCTGCACAGCTGCCATCGCATTCAGGAATCTCTGGGTGAAGACGCCAAACTGCGGCAACGACTGGAGATCATCCGGCAGTCACTCGGCAGCGGTTTGTGAGCGCAGAGGAAACAAGCTGGCGTGCCGCTCGCTCATCACATCAATTGGGCGGAGTGCCTTCGATTAATCGCCGCAACAGGATCTCGTCCACTCGACCTTTGAAACGCACCTTGCCATCGATCTCGACGACAGGGACGTCAGTCGTAAACTTCGCAATCAGGATCGCGTCCTTGTCGATGTCCACTTCATGCACCGCCGGCAAATAGTGTCCGTATCGCTCCAGCACGTCCTTGGCGATGTCACACAAGTGACACTCCTGACGCGTGTAGAGAATCAACTTACGGAACCGTCGGCCCGGTCGCTGCGGAGCCCAGTCCAGCAGCCCCGCCCGCATCCGATGTCCGGCATAACACAAGGCCAGCCCGACGAACGGCCAGATCAACCGCACCGGATACCAGAAATGCGGCAGCCTGGCGGGCAACTTTCCAGCGAGATCCATGCCCGAAATCACGGCGATCGCGATACCAAAATAGAACACCGCGCTCGCCACCGCCGCGCGCCACTGAAACAGCGACCGGGGAAATCTCGACCGCGTCCCCAGTGACATCTCGGCGGTTTCAGTCTCTGTTTCTGCTTCGAAAGAATCGTCCACGAAATGCACCTGTTCAATAAGAACCGACCACCGATTACGTCGGCAGGATATCTATAGATGAAACCTTTTCTGGCGCCACTAGAGTTTCGCGCACGTTGAGGAAACCGCCTTACGAAGTTGAGACCTGGATGATTGATATCAGTATCGCTGACCAGCAGAACGTACTCGCTTTTGATCATGAGTTCATTTTGCAGGTCGCGCGAAAAACCCTTGAAATTGAGGCAGTTGCTGCAGCCACCATCAGCCTCGCGATTGTGGACAACAAAGCGATCCATACCGTGAACCGCCAGTTTCTGCAGCACGACTATGCCACCGACGTCATCAGCTTCCTGCTGGAAGAATCAGGAGGAACTCCTGTTGGAGCATTGACCCCCTCCAGCCGCGCAACAGGCAAGACGATCGACGGAGAACTCGTGGTCAGCGCTGAATACGCTCTCGATGTCGCACCCGATTTCGGAACTCAGCCGCAAGATGAACTCGCTCTCTACGTCATACACGGCCTGCTCCACCTTTGCGGCTACGACGATCTCACTGACGAGGAGCTTCCCATCATGCGCGCCCGCGAGCGGGTCGTCCTCCAGTCGCTCGACATTCATATCCCGCCACGCCACGACGAATAACAACTCGAGCGTTTCGCTGTTGAACGACGGAGGCCAGTCGCTGGATCAGGCCAAGTCCTCGAGCCACAGGCGAATTTCCATTTCGTATTCGCTCGCGAGATTGCCGGTGACGAGTTCTCGTTGAAACTCGGCGGCACCAAGCTGCAGGAAGTCTGCGGCGTCCTCGGACGGAAAACGCTTCAGCGGATTCGGCGACACGAGCACACGCAACAGGCTCATCAGAGATTCACTGGCGCCAATGTCAGCGGGAATGTACTCGGGCAAGTCGTCCGCGAAGCGGTGCTTCGCCCGCACCAGGTCCATGTAGGACTCAATGCCCGCGAAGGGGGCTCGTCCAGACAGCATCTCGACCAGCACGTAGCCCAGACTGGCGAGATCCGAATACGGTGTCACAACTCCCTGATCGAGCACTTCGGGCGCCGCGTACTGTGGAGTAAACGGTCGCAGACCACGCAAATCGTCCGACTCGCAAGCTGATCCGAGATCGATGATCTTCGAGTGGCCAGTCTTCTTCAGCATCACATTTGCAGGCTTGATGTCGCCATGAATGATGCCGGCCCGATGCACCGACGCCAGAGCAACAAGGCATTCGCGCGCGATTGCGATCGCAATACCCGGCTTCAGCCTTGCCTTTGAATGCCCCAGTGTCACTACCACATTATTGAGGTACGTCCAACGCTCCGGAGTAACCTTCGAACGCAATTTGATGAGCGTTTCGGGCTGCAGGAGATAGTCGAGGTCGAAACCGTCGACCCACTCCATCGCCATCACTCGGATACCGTTGAAATCGACGAAGTTATGGACGTCGATGAGGTGGTCCTGCTGGATCGTCGCCAGCTTCGCCGTAATCTGGGCAACCCGGCCCATGTCCTCCTGATAGGCCACGGCGTCCTTGTAGCGATCCGGCGAAAAAAACTTCAAAGACACCGGCATGCGGAGCCCTTCTGCGCCGACACGGTCCGCCAGATAGACCACTCCCTGCCCGCCTGCGCCCAAACGGCGTCCCAGCTTGTACTCCACGGGCCAACTGACGCTCTTCAAGTCTCGCAGGAACGCCAACTGCCCGTCGCCAGCCTCTTGGCGCGGCGCCCCGCCGTACATGACCGTCGATGCCATGAGTCGTGGGTTGGATTCTCGTTGGAAAGTTTCAGCCATGTCATCCTTGAAATAGATCATGCGCGGACGCGTGCTACCAGATAGAGACGTCCAACGGCTCAGCCGTCACATCACCTGCTGGTCCTGGTGTGAATTGCAAAACGAGAGGCCCGCCCAACGACCAAGCTTAGGTTCACCACGTGGGATGAGCCAAACGAGGTATCTCCCGCAAAGATCAATCCGTGAAAGATACCTGCATCGCCCAAAAAACCAACGCTTGGGGCCAACGTATCCACCGCTACTTGCCGATCACGCTCATGGTTTTCCAGTGACCCGCCATGAAACGAGCCATGAAACCCAGCCCCAGCACCACCGCGTAGACGGTGCAGGCGGACCAGCTGCCTAGCAGGCTGCCACGGTCATAGTAGAGCATCAGCGCCGTCGGAATCACCATCAGAGTCCAACTACTCCCCAGCGACCAGAACAACGCGAAACGCGTGTCCCCGGCGCCGCGGACGGCGGATCCAAACACAATACCCATCGCGTCGAAGAAGCTGTAGACCGCGACAAACCGCAATAGAGTGGTGACCTGATCGCGCATCAGGGTGATCCGATCCTCGGCGTACATTCCCAAGAACAGATCCGGCATCAGCAGGTAGGCGGCGGCGAAGACCAGCATGTACGATCCGCCCAGTGCGAACGCTTTCCAGGTTGTTCTGACGGCCAGTTCCGGACGTTGCTCACCGATGCGATTCCCCACCAGCGTCGACACCGCAATACCCAATCCCAGCATCGGAATGAATGCCATCGCGTTGAGGTTGAACGTCAGGTTCGTCGCCGCGAGCTCTGCCTTTCCGAGTCGACCGACCAGCAGCATGAAGACAGCAAAGCTCGCGACGTCCGCGAACAAGTGCAGCCCGGCTGGCAATCCGAACTTGATGAATCGCCCGCAGAGTTCTTTATCGAAAGCGCGATTGCTCCAGGTTCCATATTGCTGACACATGGCCGGTCGGAACATCAGACAGGCATACAACAGCACGGAGACCATGCTGCCCAGCACCGTCGCGATAGCGGCGCCGCGGATGCCCATTTCCGGAAACGGTCCGTTACCGAAGATCAAATAGTAGTCGAGCACGATGTTGGTCAGGGCCGCGGCCAGATTGACCAGCATCAGCACGGCGGTCTGCCCGCGCCCGCTGAAGAAGCACGACAGTGAAACTGCGAGGATCTGCGGTATCGAGCCGAACGCCAGCACGCGAAAGTACTCGACTTCGTGAGGAATCACGGTTGGATCGTGTCCGATGAACTGGAAGATCGGTTCCGCGAAGAAGCCAGCCAGCATCAGGAAGGCACCGAACCCGACGGCCAGATACGCCGCCTGCCACACCGACGCTGAGACCCGATCCGGCTGCTTCGCTCCCTCGAACTGGGCGACGAAGGTATTGGCGTACTGGCAGGTACCGAACACGATGCTGATCAGGGTCCAGCTCAACATGCCGGCCGGCAGCACCGCGGCCAGAGCTTCCTCCGAATAGTCCGTGAGAAATCTGCGGTTGATGACAACGGCTACAGTTTGAGAACTTGAACTGGCGATCATTGGCAGGGCCACCACGAGCAGCTCTCGCAGTGTTCCGGCGCGGCAGCTCGAATGGTCGGAGGCAGAAGTCATAAGGCTCGATCGGCGAGGGGAATTTCGGCGGGGCTGAAGACAAGCTCAGCCAGTCAAAGGTTCCCGGAAGCGGGAAGGTTAATCGCTCGCAGGGTTTAGTGCGTGCCTGAGTAGGACTCGAATTCACGGATCCCACATGCGTCCACGATCCGATTGCGGCAAATCCCCCATGCCGCAAGATGATTGCCCTAAAGCTGCCTAAACTGACTCAACTTCCAAGCCTCGCATCAGTCTGGTTGAAGTTTTCGACCGATATTTCCTGTGATGGCACACACCCTCATTGGCGAGAGCCTTTCGGGTTTGGCCTGATGCCCCGAGGAATGGATGTCTCGGACCGACAACCGCATTTGAAGAAACATCATTCCGAGGCCCCAGGGAACCACCGCTGGCCGCGAGTTGCTTGCTGATGGAGCAAGCGTCTCTGCCTTCATTCCGCACCGCTGCCAGGCGGAGGTGTTCGGAGGTTCCAGAGGACCATAGGGCAACTTCAGGTCACTCGAGGAAAGGTCGCTTGCTATGACGCGTATCAACACGAACGTGCCCTCTC
>CAYLTY010000362.1:0-6275 GCA_964386705.1 uncultured Planctomycetaceae bacterium | reverse complement strand
CAAGTTCCTGCACTGCGCCTGCCAAGCTGGCATCGGCGATCACATCAGGCGGCATTGATGCCATCCGCCCCGTCCAGCTGGAACCTCAAACGGAGCTGCAACTTCTGAAAACGGACGCCCGCTGCGTCATAGAAGTAGAGCTGGTTCTTGTCCGCAGCCCACACAGCCGACAGTCGCACCTGACGCGGGCCGAAAAGAGAAAACTGAATGCCGCACGGCTGCCCGCAGCGGCGAAGCTCCATCTCGCGCATGCGGAACTGTTCGGGGACCAGATTTTCTTTTTCACACAGCGTCTGGTGCACGAAGGCTCGGAGCTCTGCCAGCGTCGAAATGGCATCCTCGCGCACGGTCATTGCGGCGTCTCGTTCCATCGCGGGTTGGTCAATCCTGAGGTGTCGTTCATGTGGATGTGACGGCTGAGAGGACTCAACCGGCGGGCCGAGCCTTCACAACCGACGCATCGGGTATCGACCCCCTGCCCGTCCGGGCTCCGCTCTGCCAGCCTCCCCCGGCACCAAGCACACGTTGAACACGACCCCGGCAATCCGAGAGGTCTCCGTGACACGCAAGACCGGAATAACCACAGCCCCCGCGCGCTGGAGTTTCCCCGCTGCTGGCGATTTTCGCTCAAGTTCCGCTGTAGGGCGGACAATCCTGTCCGCCGAAACGGGGCCATCCGACCAGGGGATCAGTCTTGTCGTCGGAACTCTCCGTGTGCCGACATGCCCGCTCACGGAGAGTGCGGGCCACTTCCGGCGTGGGGTTTTTAGCGGAGAGGTCAGGAAACCGGCTGCGGCAGAAAATGGCGGACAGGATTGTCCGCCCTACAAAACTTGCTGGCAGCAGATCAGAACTGAATCGCGATCGTCTGCAGCGAATACTTCAGGTCGATGCGTTTCTTCTCGGGCAGGACGTGCACGCCGTTGAAGTCGCCGACGGGGATTGCGGCTTCGTTGAACAGGATGTCGCCCGAGCGGCGGTCCAGAACCTGAACGGTTCTGCGCGGAGTTCGTGGACCACCCGCATCGACAACGGTCGTGAGTCCGACAGACAGCAACACCACTGGCAGCTCGCGCGGTTGGCCGAGCACAACTTCCTGCTGCCGGGTCTCGGCGGACCACTTCAGACTGCCGTCCTTCGCGAGCCCGAACACGGCGCCCTGCACGGTCGACTGATCGCGACTCGGCTGCGGCCATTGAGTCCACTCGGGGCGATCAATCGTCGTCTTGCTGTCGGTGAGCACCACGTAACCGTCGCGACTCGGCAGCACATGCATGTACTTCGCGCTGATCGAGGACGAGGCCAGCCGCTGCCGGAAGATCGGTTCCGCTGAGGCCGACGCCGCATCCAGACATTCCAGCCAGCCATTAGGGTCCAGCACGAAGATCAGTTCATGATCGACGACCTGCACCGCGGCGCGGCCGGGATACTCACGCTTCCACAGCAGCTTGTTGGTGCGGGCATCGCTCTTGATCAGTTCCGTCTGGCGCAGACCAGTGTGCCACAACAACAGCTCACAGCCGTGCGATGTCAGGTGATCGTGAAACAGCGGCTGCAGCGGCAGGCCGACGAGTTCACCATCTGACAGACGCAGCACCTGCGATGCCTTGCCATTCCGCAGCAGGACAATGTTCTGCTCATCGCCAATGACGCGGGCTTCAGTCGGGACATCGGAACGACTCCAGAGCGGTTGTCCGGTGCGTGCGTCAGTCGCGATGATCTGCGTGTCCATGCGGTACACCAGCCGATCGCTCGTAAGCAGATCCACCGAGCCCGTAAAGAGGCGCCGCTGATGCATCATCCTGAGCTGCACCTGCCAACGCGATTTCTGTGACAGCTCGAGTGGAGCCGCCGACGCCATCTCGGCAGCCAGCGCCGGGCTGAACGCCGCCGCGAAGTCCAGCGCATTGCGAATCCAGAGCACGGTCGGTCGGTCTTCCTGCGACAGGTCCAGCATCGCGACGAAGCCGTTGCCCGACAGCGCGGCCAGATGCCCGTGCGTGATCAGGTTCATGCCGACCCAATTGCGCGTGCCGAGTTCGTCTTCCTCCAGCGTCAGCGTCCAACGGGCTCGACCGGTCGGGTCCAGAGCTCTGATCTCCAGCCGCGGTGCGACTTCACTGCCCGAGGGCGGATACAGCACTCGTTCGAACGTCCAGCCGCGCACCGCCGGACTGATCGGCCCCAGCACGGGGATGAGTTCCGGGTAACTGGACGCTTCCAGGCGCGGTTCGGCAGTAACCTTCCCTGCCGCAGGCCAGAGTTCGAGCTTCGCAGCCTGCTTCACGCTGTCGAGCCCGCGCAACTGAGCGAGCTTCTCGCGCACCAGCGTGCCGTCGTTCAGCCGCCGCGAGCCCGCACGACGTTCGAGCTCATCAAACATGCCGACGGCTGCATCCGCTCGACCGGATTCAATCCACAACCCCAGCAACGCGACGTCGGCCGCATCGGCCAGTTCAGGTTGCTCACGTAGCGACAGTAGGTGCCGCTCACGTTCCAGGAAGTGTTCCTTCAGATCCAGCCGGTCCGACGTTGCCAGTTCCCAGCGTGCTTCCCGCGCGACCGGATGCCAGCCATAAGCCCGCACGAACTTGTGGAGCGGTTCCGCTCCCTTCTGCTTCAGAGCTGCGTTCAAACGTGTCTGAGCTTCGTCATCAAACGCCTTCAATTCCGGCGTCCCGGCCGCCACCGCCTGCCGGTAGGTCGCAGCCAACAACGAAGCAGGAATCTGCGACTTGTAGTACTTCACGGCGCCGCGCTGAGTCGCGCTGCGATCGTCCGGCGGTGCGTTCTCCTGCAGCCGCAGCAAACGTCGGAGCGCCACCAGCGGCTGACCTTTCGACGTCAGGATCTCGGCTTCGAGTTCGATCAGACGCCGCTGCGAATCGGGCGGCAGCTCGATATCGCTGAGCAGCCGGGTGATCTCATCCGGCGAGGACTGCTCGCGTCGCAGACGTTCCATCGCGACTTCCACCAGCAGCGCGCGAACTTCCGGATTCGGCTGCGTCTTCAGCGACATGACCAGATCGGCCAGACCTTCAGCTTCGCGCTGCTCGAACAGTCGCAGGCGACCGCGTTGAGCGAGTGCCGCCGCGTCCTTGCCGTTTGCGGCCAGCTGCGTCGCGATCTTCTCTTCAATGTCCTGCACGGCAGGGAACGCGGTCACGCGGTCAAAACTCTGCGACACCAGGTAACCATCACCGGCAGCCAGATTGCCGAACAGCCAGTCGCGCGGCCCGCGAGTCATCGCGATCAGACGGCCGTCGCGCACATCAATCGTCATCAACCCCGCCACGTACTCGTCGGTTGGCTCCGCAGCGTCTGGATTGGAACGTGACTCGCGGATGCTGACCGGCACATGCAGAGTCGTGCCGACTCGCAGCGCGCGACCGCTCGGCTCCCGATCGCCCAGCGGCAGCTTCCAGGCTTCCGTCCCATCGCTGAGTCGCAGCGACCGGATATCACGTTCGCCAACGACAATAATCTGCTCGCCCGCAATACAGGCCACATACAGGCCATCACCACGCGGGACGCGCCACCGCAACTCTCCGGTGATCGAATTCACGCAGTGCAACGTGTTGGAATCCACCTGAGCCGCCACCAGCGAGGTCTGCGACGCGTGAATCGAACTTTCCAGCCAACGATTGGTCTCGGACAACGCGTCGAAGGACAACTGCGTCACCTGAGACCGCAACATCGGAAAGCCACGTTCTTCCAAGCTGCTGATGAGTGTCCGATAGCCGTAGCTCCAGCGCAGGCGGCGCGCAGCCGGATCGTACGCACACAGATAACCACCCGCGGTCGGGCAGATCAGCAAGCCATCCACATACGTCGGGCTGCAGGCTGCGACGCGTCGCAACGCTGCACCGTCCACCGAGTCATACGGAATACAGATCTGCTCAGCCCACAACTCACGTCCGGTTTCCGGATCGAGGCAGACAAGTCGCAGCGACTGCGTCGTTTCATTAAGGGCATACAGCAGCCCGTTCGCGAACGTCGGCGGGCCGAGAAAGAATTCTCCGACCGGCGAATCATCCTGATGAGCACTGGGCGCACCGACTTCCCAGACCGTTCGCCCGGTCGCCAGACTGACCGCACACAGCCGATTCCAGCTGAGTGGTACCATCGCCTTCGTGCCATAAGTGG
Source organism: uncultured Planctomycetaceae bacterium (assembly GCA_964386705.1). GTDB lineage: Bacteria > Planctomycetota > Planctomycetia > Planctomycetales > Planctomycetaceae > AM-0621. The sequence goes on along the minus strand of CAYLTY010000362.1, from coordinate 2,129 downwards.
GCTGCACGTTGCGCGGATCAGGGACACCACAGGCATCCAGAAAGAACACCAGCCGTCCATCTGAACTGAGCGTGCCCACCGTGCGATCCACGCGCGTGCGAGTCTCCAGGTAGCCCTGCTGAAACTTCTGCAGCGGCGAGACGAAGAACTCGTCATTCACGCGGGCGCGCAAGTACTCCCAGCGATTACCGACGGCGAACAGGTCCGCGAACGCCGGGTCAACGGCGGATGCTTCCCACTTCACCGCTCCGGTCTTCAGGTTGATGGCCGTGACGCGCGACAGCGTGCGCACGATCGCCAGACCGTTCAGCACCAGCGGATGCGACGCTGGTAGAGTCACCCCGCGAGACTGCCGCTCACGCGACACCAGCCACTCATGCCCCACCTGAATCGCCGCCGCGAGTTCCGCATCGTTCTGCGGAGTCGGCGGTGCCCATTCCGCATCGAGGTCGGGATTCTGCACATACCGGAAACTTTTTAGTCCCTCGGGAGTAGCCTCCTCGCGCACGCCCAGCGTCGAGCGATCCCACAACCGCTGCTCGCTCGGCAAACCTGCGGTCGCTCGCGACGCGCGAGACGCCGAACCGAGGAAATGACTCCAACTGGTCACGGCTTCATCGATCGCCGTTGCTTTGCCACCCAGCGTAGACAGCTTCTCCAGAGCAACCTTGCCGTCCTGAGTCTTCAGTTCCGCAGGCAGCCGCGCGAGATCCCGCGGACTCAATGTCGCCACGATCTTCCGAGCTTCATCCGCTTCGCCCACATGCTGGCAGACGAGGGCATACTTCAGCGTCAGTGCCGGATCATGACGCCGCCGCGCCGGTGCTGATTTCAACAATCGCCGCAGCAGGGCATACGCTTCCGAACGACGCCCGGCATCCAGCGCCGCTGAAGCCAGCAGATAGCTGCCTTCAATACCGGCCTCGGTGTTCAGATACAGATGAGACAGCTCACGCAACGCGGCGATGTCTCCCTCGCGACCACGTTTCAACAGGGCAGTTGCCTCGCCACCGTGCGTGAGTTCATAAACCTCACGGCCCTTGTCCGGCAGTTGCGACAGCACTTCCTCGGCGACGTCCTTCGCAGCCCGCAGCGGCGGCAGGTCCTCGCCAGTGCCAAACCGCACCGTCGGATCTGGAGGAGTCGTCGTAACGAACGCGTCTTCGGTGCCGCTGATGATCGACTGCAGCTCATCAATCGCCTGCTTGAGCAGCACCGCGTCCGCATCAGGATCACCTAAAGCGGTGATCGCCTTATTCATGCTGCCGGTCAGACGGATGTTGCCCAGCACCCGATTCGGCTCATACAGCCGCAGCCGGCTCAGCGGTATGACCTCCGCCGTCCCCTGAGCCATCACCGGCGACGTTGCTGCCACCAACATCGACATCAGCAAGACAACCAACACCCACCACGCGATCCTCTCCCCTCGCCCCAGACTACTGGGGCGAGGGGAGCTGAAGTGTTTCAGGCAAAGAGCCGGTTGCGGTGCCATCTCACGTCCTTGTCTGACTTACATGTCTGACTTAAGTGTGTCCGACGCCGCTCTGAGCGGGAAAGGGCAACCTCATCACAAGTCACTCGTCATCCGCGCCATGCGAACCGAACAGATTGTCGAATTTGAAGACATCCGCATCCGGGATCTCCTCATCTTCGTCGTCGGGAGTGCAGAACATCAAGCTGTCTGTCATCGCCTTGAGGTGTTCTTCCAGCTCGACGGCATCGTTGTCCGAGACCTGATAGATGACCAGGATCGTAGCGTTTTCGGTTTCGCAGGCCCGCAGGCAGGCCCGGCTGACCAGCTCATATTTGAAGAAGTCCACGTCCTTGCTGGTCGTCGGCAACAGGCAGATGCGTTCGTCCGCGTCGTAGACGTCGCAGGTCGGGTACTCGGATCGCAGTGACTGAATGGCGATGTCCACCAACTGGTCCGCCGTCGGCCGCGAGAAGTTTACGTTCACGATCCACATCGCGGTTCCCGGCCCTTCGACCGAAATCGCGTACTCCTCCGGCCCGTCCTCCCGAGTCAGCTCCCAGCCTTCGGGGTAATCAAACGTGATGCTCTGATCCTGGTAGTTCTTCATATCAACTTTGATTGAATCAATTCTAAATTCTTATTTGGAAATCACTTA
>CAYLTY010000361.1:0-6297 GCA_964386705.1 uncultured Planctomycetaceae bacterium | reverse complement strand
TCACCGCGCCCGATCCGATAGCCGACGGCTTCGAACTGTCGCTGAATCTCGATACCGGCCAACGGGTGCGAACTGCCGAACTCGGCGGGTTCGAGCGTCACCATCACACCGCTGTTGGCGAATGGCGTGTCGTGTCGCGAATTACTCATGCCATTCGAGCAGAAGTAACCGGCCTCGGAGATACTCGGAATCACAATCCCGCCGGCGCACATGCAGAAAGTGAAGACGTCGCGCTGCGACTTGGCCTGCAGCGTGTAGTCTGCCGCACCGAGGATCTGTGCATACTCGGGCTTGCCGTACTTGTGCTGATTGACCTGCTCTTGAGGCTGCTCGATGCGCAAGCCGAGTTGAAACGCCTTCTGGACAAACGGAATTCCCTGCTCGAACAGTGTCTGATAGGTATCTCGGGCACTGTGGCCGATGCCAAGTATGACTCGCGAGGCGGCGATATAGCCGGTCGAAGTATGCAGCCCGCGAATTTGACCATCAGCGATGTCGAGTTTTTCAAACTGGCAACCGAAGAGGTACTCACCGCCCAGAGCTTCGATCTTGCGACGAAAGTTTCTCACCACTCGGGGCAATTTGTTACTGCCGAGATGCGGGCGATTGTCGTACGCGACCGACGGCTGACCTCCGAGTTCGGCGAAGCTCTGCAGCACCCAGTCGACGTCCGAGCCGCTCATGCGACAGGTCAGCTTGCCGTCGCTGAAAGTTCCCGCTCCGCCCTCGCCGAAGAGGTAGTTGTTATTGGGTTCGAACGCAGCACCCGAATCGAACGCTCGAATAGCCGGCACGCGTTCTTTGACGGGATAACCGCGCTCCAGAATGAGAGGGCGATAACCCTTCAGAGCCAGGTAGTACCCCGCCAGAATTCCGGCCGGACCAGACCCGACGATCACCGGGCGTTCGCTGAGCGGTTCCGCACCCGGGACCGGATCGTCGAAGAAATCGGGCACATAGCGGTCGACGCCAGACAGCTTCTTTGACGTCGCGAACTGCTCAGCCTCGGAAGTCAGGTCCACGACGACCGAGTAGACGAATTCCAGATCGTAGCGCGAGCGAGCATCCAGGCTTTTCTTGAGGATTCGCCATTTGACGATCGCCGTTTCGTCGACACCGAGCTTCTGCCGGATCACCAGCGGCAAGTCCGCTTCCGGTCGCTCGACGGCGAAGCGGATGTTCGAGATGCGTATCGGCATTGTTGCGAGACTTCGTTGCGCCCGAGTTATGGGCGAAAGGATGACGTTTGACGGAGAGCCATCTGCCAAACGTCGCAGGCACAGTCGGCTAGCTGACAGGTTTCTTCACAAGAAAAGCTTGGGAAACACATCTTCGGGACTGTGGTCGCAGAATCAAGTCCCGGCCCGCGCGTTCCAGAATCATTCACCGCTGTAGCGAACTGGCCCCACCAGTTTGAGGTCGCGGACGGGCATGATTCCGCGACAGCGCGTCTCCCCGGCAGCCAGCCCACGCGATTCAGTGCCTCTCTGTTAAACTTCACGGTTTCAAAAAAACGCCTTCCCGGAACGGTTTTTGTAGGAGTATCGCCCGGTGGTGTATTCTTGATCTTCTCAAAGTGACGCCGTTTGAATGGAATGGAGTCGGAATTCGCCGGGTTGATCGCTTGTGGTGGACCCTTTGATCAGCCAATGAATTCTTCAGCGTGTCAGAGCCGCGTGCGGAGTTGATCGCTTGATCTGTTCTAAGTCGCCCACTGCCAGGCTGAGTCGCGGGTGGAGCGGAGGCATGCATGTCGTCACACGACGTAGATTTATTGATCGTCTGGCTGCTGAGCGAGGGCAGTTCGAAGCCCGTTCAACGCTGGATGTTTCCTGCCAGCCAGACTGTGCAGATCGGTCGGCAGCCCGAAAACGACATCGTGCTCAAGCATCCCAAGGTGTCGCGGTTTCACAGTTCTCTGTTCCACGATGGTCATCGCTGGCACTGCGCCTGTTTTGGATCAAATGGTGTGTTTGTCGGCGGCAGGCCATCTTCTCAGGTGGACCTGCAGAGCGGCATGGTGCTGGAGTTTACTCGTTTGGGGCCGAAGCTGTTGTTTGAGATGCCCCCCGCGAATGACGACGGTTCAACAGGCTCGATGACTTTCCTGATCGACGAACTGAAGCTGGGCGACAAGCAGTCCGCGAAGAATCTGTGGGCCCGCTGCATGGCGACCGCGGTGCGGCTGGCCCGTCAGCGTTTAGGGACTGCGGCCAAAGTGGACCGGCTGGAAGAGGACATCGCCGAGAGCGCGTTTGCGTCTCTGCTCAACCGTGGTGGCCGACATCGCATTCCCAAGCTGGACGACCGAGAGAGTTTGTGGCGGCTGGTCGTCAAAATGATTGACCGCGAGGCTGATGACTACGAAACGCGCGCCAAGCGGCAGGCGGATGCTGGCGGCACGGAACACGAAGTCGCCCGCTTCGAGAAATTTGTGGCTCAGGATCCGACCCCCGAAGCCGTGCAGCAACTCGAACATCACACCAATCGCTGGCTGAAAATACTGCCGAATGATCTTCATCGGGACATTGCCACTCTGCGACTGGAAGGCTTTTCTGTGAAGGACGTCGCCACGCGATTGGGACTGACGGTAGATGTAGTGCGCGAGTATGAGGCTCGCATTCGCAACTTCTGGACGAAGCAGGTCGATGGTGAATAGTGGGCATGACGCAAACCACGATTGAAATTGAAAACCTTGTCGTTCGCTTTGGCCGCTTCACCGCCGTGGACGGCCTCAATCTGACGGTTCGCGAAGGCGAACTCTTCGGGTTCCTCGGCCCGAATGGCGCGGGCAAGACAACGACCATCAAAGTTCTGATCGGCTGCCAGCGACCAACTTCCGGACGGGTCCGAGTGGCGGGCTATGAGATTCCGGCCGAGTTCGAGCGCGTGAAGTCGGTCTTCGGCTATGTCCCGGACACCGAGAATCACATTGAGGAGTTCACCGGCCGCGAGAACCTGGAACTCTACGCGCGGCTGTATGAGATACCGTTGGCCGCTGTGACGGATGTGTTACGGAAGCTCGAGCTGCTCGACGCGGCGGATGTGCTGGTGCGTGCTTATTCTAAAGGGATGCGTCGCAAGCTGCTCATCGCGCGCGAGATCATGCACACGCCCCGTATTCTGTATCTCGACGAACCGACCGCGAATCTGGATGTGCACTCGACGGCGCTGGTGAGGCAACTGTTGCGCGAACTGGGCGAGCAGGGTGTCACAGTGTTCCTGACGACTCACGACATGGAAGAGGTCGAGCAGATTTGCGACCGCGTGGCGATCCTGAGTCGCGGAAAGCTCGTCGATTGCGACACGCCGACGAACTTCGTCACGCGGCACGTGCAGCGCGTTGTCGATGCCCAGTTCGAACGCGACGGTGAAGTCGTTCGCGAGTCACTGCAGCTCGACACGGACGAGCAGCGCGAGCGGCTGGCGCACATCATTCGTCATGAACGGTGTGTCACGGTTCACTCGCAAGAGTTCAACTTTCACGATGTCTTCCTGAAGCTCACCGGTCAGGCCTACACCTGACGTTTCTTTCCACATGCGGCGTGCATGGATCCGCCGATCCAACTTGTTCTCACTGCTCCCAACGAAGCGATCAGTCCCATGATGGTAAGATTGCCCATGCTGCAGGTATTGATCGGCCGGGAACTCAAGCGGTTGCAGAAGAACCCGTCGGCGCTGCTGATGCTGGGGTTGTTGTCGGCGATTGCGTTGCTCATGGCGACCAGCAAACCCGTGCAGGAAGCCGGGCCTCCGAAGGCGAAAGGCTTCTGGATCTACTACGACAAAGAGACGCCCTGGCTGGCACATCTCAAAGAGCACCCGCTGAACGATCCGCCGGTGCATGTTCTCTCACAGGATCAGATTCAGAATGTGGATGCTCGGGGCCGGCCGGTGTTTGCACCCGGTCATTGCGGCATTGCGGTCAAGCATCAGGTGAAAGATGGGCAGGAAACGGCGGTGATCGTTGCTCAGTTCTTCGGGAAAAGTCCCGACATTCTCTATCCGTTCTGGAACTGGTTTTGGCCTGAGGTTGCGAAGTTTCAAACTCCGGAATTGAACATCCTGCCGTTCAACGTGCCGATGGCGGGTCGTGCGCCGTCGCTGGAGGAAACTCCGCTGTCCGAACTGGTGAAGACGGAACTGGTCGGCACGCTGCTGCTGTTGATTGTGATGTTCTTCACGTGCTGCCACCTGCAGGTGTCCTTCACATCACAGGATCGCGAACGAGGTACGCTGACGGCGCTGGTGCTCAGTCCTGCGCGGCTGTCGGAAATCATGCTGTCGAAGTACATCTTTCATCTGACGTTGTCACTGTTGGGTTGCGTGGCGGTCATCGCGATCATGCAGCCAGCGTCGCTGCTGTCGCCGGTACTGTGGATCGTGGTGGTGCTGACAAGCATAGGCTTGATGTCTGTCGGGACGTGCATTGCGACGCTGACGAAAACTCAAGCCGCGGCAGCGTTGCTGGCGCTGTGCTACATGCTGGCCGGATCGCTGCTGTTTTACCTGTCGACGAAGTTCAGCGGGTTCATGTTGATTCGCAGGGCTGCCTTTGAAAACTACAGCTTTCTGCTGCTGTATCATGCACTGAAGGGACCGCTCAGTTTGGGGCAGGCGTCAGGTTTGGTGACCATGTCAGGGCTGGTTGTGGTCTGGATCGGTCTCGCCCGCACGACGTTCTATCGCTACGGCTGGCGGTAAACCGAAGGCCCTGTTCGGCACGTTTCCACTGGCGTCTTCATCGGAGCTTGAAGCAAACTTTGGTAGGCCTGTTGCTTATTCCGGCGGCTGAAATGCCGTAAACTCTCGCTCGCCGGAATGTTGCCCGCCTCGCGCAATTGCCTGCCTGGATGCCGCTCATGAAGTTTCTGCCGCCGAGTTTCCTCGTTTTGCTGTGCTGGCTGACGTCTTTCAGTTCCGCTGCTGATCAGGCCGAAACATCGAAGGCTGACGCGAAAGCGAAGGCTGCGGCTCGCGCGGCCAAGCTGCCTCCGGCGCCAACACCGACTCAGGCCGATGTCGCGTATGGCAAGCATCCGAAACAAGTGCTGCATTTCTGGAAGGCTGAATCAGACAAGCCAACGCCTTTGGTCTTCTTCATTCACGGCGGCGGTTGGCGCGGTGGTGATCGCCTGGCAGGATTGCAGGCGACGTTGCCGATGTACTTGAAGGCTGGAATCTCGGTGGTCTCCGTCGAGTACCGGTTCATTCAGGAAGCTCAAGCGGACAAGGTCGTTCCGCCGGTGAAGGCTCCGCTGCACGACGCAGCCCGGGCGCTGCAGTTCGTTCGCAGCAAGGCTGCCGAATGGAACATCGACAAGCAGCGTGTTGGTGCCTCCGGTGGCAGTGCGGGGGCGTGCACGAGCTTGTGGCTCGCCTTCCATGATGACCTCGCCGATCCGAAGAGCGAAGATCCGGTGGCTCGCGAATCAACTCGGTTGTTCTGCGCCGCAGTGATGGGAGCTCAGACGACGCTCGATCCGCAGCAGATGAAGGAATGGACGCCCAACAGTGTTTACGGTGGTCACGCGTTTGGAATCGTGCGACCGAAAGGCAAAGGCCCCACCGAGTTTGAACTCTTCCTGGCGGAGCGTGAGAAGCTGCTCCCCTTGATCAATGAATATTCACCCTACGCACTCGTGACCAAGGACGACCCGCCGGTGTACCTGTTCTACAACTCCGCGCCGGAACTGGGTAAGGAACAGAAAGACCCGACGCACACGGCCAACTTCGGAGTGAAGCTGCAGGAACGCCTGAAAGCGGCTGGAGTCGCCTGCGAACTCGTTTATCCCGGTGCTTCCAATGTGAAGCACCGCCTGACGCAAGACTACTTGATCGAGACGCTCAAGGCTCCTGCCTCCAAGTAGGACCTCAATCAGAATCGCATACTATTTTCAATCGTTACCGTTGGAACTTGCGGGCCTCGCCCGCTGAAGGAGCCATGTTCGATGCTCAAGAAACTCACTATTCAAGGCTTAGCCTTGTGCCTGCTGACCGGATCGTCGTTGTTCGCGGCGAAGCCTGACGAATGGCCAACTTTTCGGGGTACGGATCGGATGGCGGTTTCGAAAGAAACCGGCTTGCTGCAATCCTGGCCGGAAGGCGGACCGAAACTGTTGTGGAAGGCGGAGGGGGCAGGACGAGGTTACGCCAGCCTCGCGATTGCCAACGGCCGCATGTACACGCTGGGAGATGCTCCATCGACGGCCGAAGACAAGGATGAATATCTAGTGTGCTTCGACCTGAATGAAGGCAAGCAACTCTGGAAAACCAAGACCGGTTCGGCGTGGAATC
>CAYLTY010000360.1:410-6352 GCA_964386705.1 uncultured Planctomycetaceae bacterium | reverse complement strand
TCAGCCTTGCGACAAGCTCCCGGCTCGGCAGGAGCCTCGCCCTCCCAATCATGCTTCCACGCAATTACCAATGTGCGGCTTGCGGTTAAACAGCACAGCGTGCTGCCACTTCTACCCGACGATCTCCGGAATCACTTCGCCTTCGACGAGCTTGAACGGGCGGCCGAAGCGATCGGTGATCGGAGTTTCCGGATCGATGCCGAGGCAATGATACGCCGTCGCGAGAATGTCTTTCGGTGAGATGGGTCGATCGGCCACTTCGCCGCCGATGCTGTCGGACTTGCCAACAACATTGCCGCGCTTCACTCCACCGCCGGCCATCAAAACTGAATAACACTTCGACCAATGGTCGCGACCGCCGCCGTTTGCTTTGTTGATCTGCGGAGTGCGACCGTGCTCGCTGAGTACCAGCACCAGTGTTTCATCCAGCATACCGCGCTGATCGAGGTCGGTAATCAGTCCGTAAAGAGCACGCTCGAAGCCGGGCATCAGCTCGCGTTTCATGCGTTCATAGTGGTTCCAGTGAGTATCCCAACCCATACCCGCGAGACCGTATTCGTCCCATACAACGGTGACGAACTTGGTACCCGCTTCCACCATGCGACGCGCGGCTAGTGAGCACTGCCCGAAGAGCGACATGCCATAGAGTTCGCGCGTCGCCATTGGCTCGCGCGCGACGTCCAGCGCAGCCCCGACCTTCGCTGAGTTGATCAGGCCATACGCCATCTCGCGGAACCGGTCATGACTGGCCGGAGCGAGGTCGCGTTGCCGTCGGGCATCATCAAACTGATCAAGCAAACTGCGTCGCTGATTCAGCCGATCCAACGTTAGCTCAGCAGGCATGTTCGTCGCGGCGGAAATCGACAGCTTGCTGTCGGGCGTGATGCCCATGTACGGATCGAAGACTTCGCGCGTGCGCGGTCCCAGCGTCTTGACGATGCTGTTCGGCGCCTTGCCAGTGAACTCGGTCCAGACCGGATCGAACGCACCACCGAGGAAGGCGGCATTGATGCCCGCTCGTGGAACTTCGCCTTCACGCTGGCTGCTGAACGGAAACGGCATCGCCAGATGGCGCGGCACTTCGACCGGCGCCGAACCACGTTCGCGGCGGTCGAGGAAGTCCACGACGGAACCAATGTAAGGATGATGCCCGGGATGTCGCGGACTGAGTTCCATCTGCACTTCGATGGTGGGAATGCCCGTCAGCGCGTACGCGACGCCGTGGATGGGATGTGGGTGCGTGACCGAGCGCACGACCGTCAGGCGGTCCATGACTTTGGCCGCGTTGGGCATCAGTTCGCAGACATCAACGCCGGGCAGGCTGCTCGGAATGCCGCCGAGTTCGCCGCGAATCTCGACGGGCGCTTCAGGTTTCAAGTCAGCCAATTCCAGTTGGCTGGGCGAGCCGTACAGGTACAGCAGGATGCAGGACTTGGCCTTCCCGAACGACGATGAACGAGCCGCTTCCGCCTGTGCGGACTCCAGGCGCAGGAACTGATCAAGCCCCAGCCCGAACATGCCCAGGCCGCCAACCTGCAGCATCTCGCGGCGATTGAAGCCGTCACACAATGTCTTCGGAGAACCGAGCACTTGCAGCATGGTCTGATCTCACAACAGTCGAGAATCGAAGGCCTTCAGCCTACTCGTGTCGGACCTCGAATGCTGCGCCGATGAGCAAATTCCTCGACGAGTCCGGACCAACCACGTGTGGGTTAGGGGCGTTTCGTGATTTGTTGTGGCCGGTCTCCGACCGAGCCACATGATGGACCGTAGGTCTCCCGAGTGAGCCACAGCGTGGTGTCGGAGACCACCGGTCATCCGATTTGGCTCGGTCTGTGTAGAGACCGGCCACAACATGCGGTTCGTTCACTTTTCGTAGTTCAGTCTCTCCGAGACTGAACCTTTTTGCTCACCGCCAACTCCGTATTTAAACCCGAACCTGGCGCTGCGATTAGCGTTCAGCCTCGGAGAGGCTGAACTACGCCTGCGCCTCATCTCAGAGGGTGCATCCCGCGCTGCGTTCGCTCGCGATTGACCAGTTGCAACGCGCGAGGTTCGTCTTTCAAAAACTTGACCAGTTGTGATGTTGATACGGCCAGTTGCTCCGCAGTCGGCTTGAGATCAAAGTCCGCTGCCGAAACAGCATCAAGAGCCTCGGCCAGTAACGCAGGGAAGTCCTCATGAGTCGGGTTCACTGCGATCTTTCCGCTGCGGCAGCGTGAACGCCACAGCTCGGATGGTTCAACCGGGTTCGTTACGTCGCTGCGCGCTTCGATGGCCAGATTCACGCGCAACCGAAACAAGGCCACATCGCGGTTCTCGGCCTGACTGCGCCGCTCGCTGCCTTCAGCAGTAATCCCCGTCGGGGTGTGCTTCAGGATGACGGCAGTTTCGGTCTTGTTGCGGTGCTGGCCACCCGGCCCCGACCGTCGCGTGCGCGATTCTTCGCACGACTTCAACAGTTCTTCGAGGGGCAGCATCGCGGGATGTGTCATCATCGATCACTCATCCGCATGAGAGACTCGATCGCGATGACCGGCCAATTGGTGATGGCTTTCACTGCGGAGATCTCGGAACGAGAGCGTACGAATACGACGACGTCGTCAGGCGAGAACAGCGTCAGGTCGACATCGCCCGGCATCCGCCACTCCTGCTCGATGGTCCAATCAATCTCGGAAGACGACGAGGAAGATGCTCGCAATTGAAACCACGGCCGGTCAGCGTCGCTCAAACTCTCGAACTCCTCGTCGGTGCCGTAGATCACTGGTTGTGCGCCGAAGCGGCAGAGCGCCTCGCGACGGATGCAGAGACCGTAGTGCTCGAAGTCCCAGCGACCGCGATGAGTTCGAAAGGTTCTTTGCTCCGTGATTTGCTGCAGCGGCATGGCAGTGAAACACACAACGGGAACCGGGCCTCGGATTGTCTGCGCTGTTGCTCGAATCCGACGTTGTTTGAGAATGGACAGTAATACGCCCAGCGCCGATCGATCGCAGTTCTCGTCCGACAACAGTAACTCATCGAGTTCCGCATCGCTGAGCTTCTGCAACGACATGCTGTCTTTCGCTCGAGTCCAATGCGTGAGGAAATCCCACGATCCAGCACTGAGACTATTCAACTGCGCTCGGTCGTTGCGATCCGAGACAGGCTGAAGATCGTCTTCAATGCAGATACTCAGCGCGCGGTGCGTTGATGAGTCGAAGTCCGCTTCACGTGCACCGAGGCCGATTAAAGTGGTGGCAGTCTCGATAGGAATGAGTTCGCGAGATGCAGAGAGCCAGCACTGGCCCCACGGCTCTGGCGCCGCCTTTGAATTCAGCCGCGATCTGAGCAGTCGCTCGGTCGTGCTGCCGGGTCGAACTTTCAACGCGAGCAAGTCATCGCCGAGGCTCGCGAGCAGTTCATCACGATCGATTGGTTCATTGCGTTCCAACTCATCGGCTGAAGCGGAGCCGTTCGTCAGCGTGTTGAGACAGGGAGAAACGAAGACCGTCGGGCAATCAGCCGCATCGGACTCGGCGCTCGCTAATACTGACTGTTCGAACCAAGAGACTGTGTCTGAGGTCGAAGCCAGTCTGTAACGAATCACCGGCGTTCGGCGCAGCATTGCCAGTCGCTCGACCGGTCGCGCCGCGGTGGTTCCTTCGACAGTCACCAGCACACGACCCTCGTGCTTCGCCCACTCCACGGCGGGCCTGAGTTCCCGCAACCACAATCTCTGCGTCGCGGCATCCCGGCCAAGGCGCGAGCTGAGAATCGAAAGCCGTCGCTCAGCAGGCAGCGCGCTGGCATGCCACACGAACTGGCCGGCAAGTGGTGATTCGCTCAAAGACGCCTGCTGCGGCTTCAGCGACTTCAGCGCGGCGAGCAGGCGGTGAACCCGGCGCATCTTCTGAGCTGGCAAATTCAATGCATGGTCGGCCCAGACGGCGATGAGCCATTCGACCAACGTGGCGTTGGCATCAGGTTCGGAGAGTCGCTCCTCGCGCGGCAGGACACCGAGTTCGCGCAACTGAAGAACCTTGCCGGGATCAACGAGCCACTCGCGCCACATGGCGTCGTCCCTTGAACAAGGAAGTCATGGCCGGAAACGAAACGAGCCGGTTCGAAATTGACTTCGAACCGGCTCGGGATTGTCGTGAACTTGGCTTAGTGGATGAAGATGAACTCGTTGGAGTTCAGCAACGCCCAAAACAGGTCTTGATAAGCGGCTACGCGATCCTTGTTGGCCTTCAGTAGTTGTGAAGCCATGGCAATCTCTTTGGGAGATGGCTGTCGAGTCAGGGTCGACATGTAGAGCTTCTTGATCTTCGCCTGATCGTTCTCAGGACCTTCCAGAACTTCGCGAAGGTAGCTGCCCTTCTCGACGTTCACAGCGCTACGCACCACTTCGCCGTTCATCAGGGCGAGAGCTTGCGGGATGGTGCCGTTGAAGGTGGTGGTTTCGTCGTTTTCGTCCGTACCGAAGGTCAGCACGAACTGACGCAGCCATTCCTGACGTTGACGCTCGGATTGTTCCCAGCTTGAGCGGCCCGTGCGGTGAGCATTGGTCGCGATGATCAGCGAATCATAGAGCTGTTCAGCTTCCATCGACTTCACGTAGACGTGGCTGAACAGCGGGGTTTCACCAGCGGCAGGATTGTCGCTTTCATTCTTCGGATTGAGTTGGCTCGTGAGGCTGTAGGCTTCCGAGTTGCAGATCCAGCGAACGAGTTGCTTGACGTCGTAGCGGCTCTTCACGAACTCCTGCGAGAGTCGATCGTGCAGGGCCGGGTGTGACGCCTGATTGTGCGGGCCCATGTCATCGACCGGCTTCGTGAAACCGTAGCCGAAGAAGTGACCCCACATGCGATTGACCATCGCCATCGCGAGATAAGGCTTCTCACCTTCAGTGATGAACTTGCTGAATTCCTTGCGAAGTTCGGCCGAGCTGCCGTCCTCAACCTGCTTATCGAAATACTTCGGATACGCGACCTGCATCAGGCCGTTGCGCTTTTCAAAGAACACTTGGCCATCGAAGTTGCCCGCGACGATTTCCGAGAAGTCATCCACCTGACGACCGGTCTTGGGGTCGTACTTGCGGTGATCGATCTTGCGAGTCTGGCGGAAGAAGTTGTTGAACTCCCAGAACTGGGTTTGCTGCCAATCGTTGAACGGGTGATTGTGGCATTGGGTGCATTGCACCTGCAGGCCGAGGAACAAGCGAGCGGTCTTGGCAGTCGCTTGAACCATCTCATCCGGCATGGTCATCTGAGCCAGCAGGTAATTGACGGCGCCGTTCTCTTCGTAGTGACCTTCGGCCGTCACGATGTCGCTGACAACCTGATCCCAGGGACGATTGCGAGCGAACGATTCGCGGTAGAACTTCTGCATACCCGCACGGCTGACGCGTTGCGGCGTCTGGCGTCCGATAGACAGATTCGTCCAGACGGTCGTGAAGTTGCGGACATAGCCGTCGTCGTCGAGCAGCTTCTCGATGACCTTGGCGCGCTTCGCCTTGTCCTTGCTGGTCATGAACTCATTAACGGCCTCGGCATCGGGAATGTGACCGACGATGTCGAGGTACACGCGACGCAGCCATTCCGAGTCTTCGGCGACCGGAGAAGCCTTCACTTCGTTGTTGTCCCAGCCCTCGCGAATCTGCTCGTTGATGAACTGCACGATCGTTTCAGTCGACGAGGCGGATGCTGGTGCATCGGTGCTCTTCGCAGGCTCTTCGGCCGCGAAGTTGGTCATCGCCACGGCGCTCATGGCCAGTGCGACGAACAGGCGAGTGGCAAACCGAGTCAGTTTCATCAGTCTTCTCCTGATTCGATGGTTGTCCGCGTAGATGTTGTAGGCAGAAACTGCTCTGCGAATTGCCAGTGCAAGTCGCAACGACTGCAGAGCAGTGATTTTACACCGATCAATCCAACTTTGTGCAGCGTACTGAGCCCCAACGGTTC
>CAYLTY010000360.1:0-400 GCA_964386705.1 uncultured Planctomycetaceae bacterium | reverse complement strand
CAGCAAGATATCACCACCCGGCCGCCCGGAAGATGCGTCTGAATCCCGCTGGTTGCTGCAGAAATTCTGCTATGGCGTGTCGTTGATGACTTCGCAGGCTGCTTTGCGGTCAATCCGCTTCATCAGACCTTTGAGCACCTTGCCCGGGCCGACTTCGTAGAACTCGGTCACGCCCATTTCCATCAGCTTACGCACGCACTTCTCCCACAGAACAGGGTTCAGGACCTGCTTCACGAGGATTTCCCGAATCTCGGCGGTATCAGAATGCGCAGCCGCGTCGACGTTCGAAATCACCGGAATTCGCGGAGAAACGATCGCAGCTTGAGCTAGGGCTGCCGTCAGTGGAGCGACTGCGGGTTGCATGATCTCCGTGTGTAACGCCCCGGCCACCGACAACGCA
>CAYLTY010000359.1:0-6354 GCA_964386705.1 uncultured Planctomycetaceae bacterium | reverse complement strand
ATGAGTACTTCGAGCCGAAGTATCTCGTCCAGTTGCGCGAATTGTGTGAGCTAGGTTTCGGCGACGTTGATATTCATTTGCATCACGACAATGACACAGCCGACGGCCTGCGTGAGAAGCTGGAAACCTTCCGCGACACGTTGCATCACCGGCACGGTCTGCTGCGGCAAGATCCCGTGACCGGCGACGTGGTCTACGGCTTCATTCACGGCAACTGGGCGTTGTGCAATTCCCGGGACGACGGCCGCTGGTGCGGTGTGAATGACGAACTGACCATTCTCCGTGAAACCGGCTGCTACGCGGACTTCACGATGCCGTCGGCTCCCGAAGCAACTCAGACGCGCATCATCAACAGCATCTACTACGCAGGCAGCGATCCTTCGCGCAACAAGTCGCATGATCGAGGCACGCGTGCGGCACTCGGAGCCGAACCACCGCGCAATCAGTTGCTGCTCATGCAGGGACCGCTGACGCTGGACTGGCAAACCAGCTGCCGGCCTCTGCTGCCCTCACTGCGCATTGAAAACGGCGATCTGCTGTGGCGGCGAGCTCCGTCGTGGCAACGCTTTGAGCAATGGTTGCGTTGCGGGGTGCAGGTGGCCGGTCGACCGGACTGGTGCTTCATCAAGCTGCACACACACGGATGTAAAGACGGCAACATCGACACTCTGCTGGGCGATGAGACCTCGCGGTTCCATCAGGACCTGAGGGCATACGCCGCGAGGCATTTGAACTTTCACTACTACTACGTCACCGCCTGGGAAATGGCTCAACTGGCTCATCAAGCTGAGCAGGGAGTCGCCGTTCCCCAGTTCGAAGCCGCTCTGGCGGGAGCACGTTGAGCAGTTGATTCTCAGCGTTCGTCATGTTCGCAATTTCTCTGAAACCGGGCCATCTGTTTTGATCGCGAGGCTGTCATGAAGCCAAAATTCAAGCTGTCGTTTCGACTCACTGAGATCATGCTGCTGATCTTCGAGCTCAATCTCGGAGTAGCCGGCCTGGCGATGATCTACTCCGCCGTCTTCGGACCTGCGACACATCTCTACCTGCCCGCGCATGTGCTGGCTGGCCTGATGCCCGCGATCCTGACGGTCGGCTTCGCGGCCTGGCTGGTCTATCGTTATCGCTGCATCAGCCGGGCGAGACACCGTGCGTCCGGGCTGTTTGGTGCCCTGTGTCTGGGAGTTGTGGCGCTCAGCTTTGGAGCAGCCATCGGCAAGCTGAACATTGTGTTCTTTTCGGACATTCATGAAACGGCACTGGCCGAGGCAATCGCGGACCCGCTCATCAAACGCGCCGGCCTGACGTCGCTGCTGACGTTCATCGGCATCGGCTTCATCTTCAGCGTGACGTTCGTCCTGCGAGCCGCTCGCGGACCGTGGGCCAATGCGGCTTCGCACGAAGAACTGCATGCCCGCATCAGCGCCATCGGGTCGCATGTGGTGAAGGATTGGACCGAGCGACTCGTACCGCGCATCGATCGCTTGCTCAACGAAGACAACATCCAGCAAGCAACGCTGGCCTATCGTGAAGCGACCGGCTGCAGCCAGGAAGAAGCGGCTGCAATCATCGGCGACTGGCCGGAGCAGCGACTGCGACTGGAACTGGAAACGCTCAGCGCCGCTTTGCATTGCGATCATGCCCCCAAAGCCGACCCGGTTGTGGCGGTGTAGACATACCGGTCGGGCGATGACGACCAAGATCTCCCCTCGCCACGCTGGCGGGAAGAGGGGTCGGGGGTGAGGGGCGGTGTTACCTTTCGGTCACTGACTCTCCGCCGCTTGGCTTCGTTTTGGAAGGTGCGTTTTGCGGTTGATCCTCGCCTTCAACAAAACCGTTTGCCGAGCGAAAAGCAACTCAACGACTGTGTTTTGAGGGGTATTGGCCAACGATGGTGAAATCGCCCCTCACCCCCCAGCCCCTCTCCCCGCAAGCGGGGCGAGGGGAGCATCCCGAAGTGCTTACGGCGTGTCGTATTTCTCATCGCCGGCATCCAAGGGGATGTTGGCGTTCTTGTAGTGAGCGACCTTCACGCTCTTGTCTTCCAACAAGGTGATGGTTCCGGCTTTGGCGTCGTAGCCCAGCATCTGCCACGGCGGCAGGTCCATGAACTCGATCTTCATCATCTGCACGAGTTCCATGAACTGGTCGTACTTCAACGGCTTGCCGTCGTTGAGTTCACGTGAAATCTTCACCTGATTCTGAAAGTTCAGAATCTGCGCTTTGGCTCGTACTGAGAAGTAAGCCTGCATCGCCGCGGTGAGCGGATCATCGCCATCGATCTTCGTGCTGGCGACAACGACCTTCGGGTTCTTCAATGCCTCGGTAGCATCGACGAGCCGGCCTGGAGACCGAGGGATTACCGGCTTGGCTGGTTCCGTGGTCGCTGGTTGAGTCGTCGGAGCGGGCTGGGCAGGCCGAGCGACGGGCTCGGCGAGATCTCCCGTCACGATACCCCCGCCGGGTCCGCCGGGCATCACGGTGCCTCCAGTGGGAGCGGGAGCGCCGCTCGTTGTGCTCGTTGGCGCCGGAGTACTTGGAGTGCCCGGCGTCGATACCGGTTTGGCACATCCCAGCACCACGATAGGCAGAAGAGCCCAGATTAAGTGCTTCATCGCTTGTTCCTTATGAGGTGAATTCGCCGGGGAGATGGTGGCCGCACCACTGACGCGCGGCCAGCCGCAGTGTGCTGAGCAGAGAACTCCGCAGGCAAGTCACACGGGGCCGGGGGCGGTTCGCCGGAACGTCGCCTGCGCTCTTGTTCGCTCATCAGACGCTACACTCAGAACGTGGCACTATTATCAGGCTGATGAGACCAGCGTTCGGAGTTGGAAGACAGCATGGGGCAGGACGAAGAAGACTCGGTGCTGGTAGATGCACTCGACGCGTACCTCACCGCGATGCAGGTCGGAGATCACGCGACCTGCCAGAAACTGCTGACCGCCCACCCTGAACTGGCGGAGTTCGCGGATCAACTGGATGTGCTGGATCGCCTCAGCCCCGATGCGAAGTTCACCAGCACGGTCTGGGATGCTGCGCTGGCGCAGGAGGACTTCGGTAACCCATCGGATGCGATGGAGCTGACGCTCACTCTGAATCCATCGGCAACAGTCGGCGCTGCCAGCCAGTCACCGCTACCAGCAGTTGGCGGACCACGCGGGCAGTTCGGTCGCTACCTGCTGCTCGAAGAACTGGGACGCGGCGGTATGGGCGTCGTCTACAGGGCGCGTCAGTTGGATCTTGAACGCGTTGTTGCGCTGAAGATGATCCTTGCGAACCGCCTGGCTGCGCCGGATCAGGTGCGGCGGTTCTATCAGGAAGCGAAAGCAGCCGGACGGCTCAGCCATCCGCACATTGTGGCGATTCACGAAGTCGGTGAAGTGCATGGCCAGCACTTCTTCTCGATGGACTGCATTGAAGGCCCGAGCTTGAGTGATCTGCTCAAAGGCGGGCCGGCTTTCAAGCATGACTCGCATGTGTCCAAGCCGGGAGCGTCCTGGTCCGGAAATCAGGATGGAACGCAGAGAGTGTCGGAATCCCGACCTGTTGAGTCTGCGGCATCTGAGAATGGACCGCCGCGCATGTCGTTCGAGGACGCGGCCCGCATCGTACGCGACGTCTCACGAGCGGCAGATTACCTGCACTCGCAGAACATCATCCATCGCGACATCAAACCATCCAACGTGCTGCTATCGAAAACAGGCAGCCCACACCTGACGGACTTCGGACTCGCGAAATGTCAGATGGGAGAAGTCAGCGATACGAACTCGGGCGCGATTGTGGGAACACCACTTTATATGTCGCCCGAACAGGCGGCTGGTCGCAATGCCGACGTTGGTCCTCAGAGTGATGTCTACAGTCTGGGAGCAATTTTGTATCAGGCGCTGACCGGACGGCCGCCGCATCAGGGTTCTAACGCGATGCGGATTCTGGTCGCCGTGATGGAAGACGAACCGCAGACACCTCGAACACTCAATCCCGATGCGCCCCGCGAGCTGGAAGCCATCTGCTTGAAGTGTCTCGAAAAGCATCCGCAGAACCGTTACGCGTCCGCGTCCGCACTGGCCGAAGACCTGGATCGCTACCTCAGAGGCGAACCGGTTCTGGCTGAGACCAGCAGTTGGGCTCATCGCATCCGTCGCTGGATGCGGCGTGAACCGGCGTTAGCTTCGCGCTGGGGTGCATTGATCCTCGGCGGCATCATCGTGCATCTGGCGCATCTCAACGGAGACGTCGGCGAACTCATGCATGGCCGACTTGGCTGGCTCTTCTTCTGCTGGGCAGTGTCGGCGTTCATCTTTCAACGCCTCGTGCAGCTCTACGAAGGTCCGAACCTGGCACGGTATCTCTGGCTGGCGACGGATGCGGCGTTCCTGACTCGCTTGCTGTTCATTTCGGGGCATCCCGTCGGGCCGCTGGTCGTTGTTTATCCATTGCTCATTGCCGCATCGGGCCTCTTCTTTGAGGAAGGCCTCGTTTACTTTATGACCAGTGTTTCCCTGATCTCGTACGCGACGTTGCTTTGGCTGGTTCCGGAAGAGGCCGATCCCGGACACTACTGCCTATCGTTTGCGGCCGTGCTGGTCGTCATTGGCTTTGTGACCGCGCATCAGGTGCATCGCATTCGGACGCTGAGCCGCTTGAATCAATAAACTCGGACGTACTCTACGGACGCAGCAGTTGCACGTTGCTGGTCTGCACCTGAGACTGCGGCTTCTGCCAGCAACATGCAGCGAGCGGGGCTGGTCGAGAACCTCATGGCGACTCGACTTGTCTGGTTCTCTTCATCGCGTCTGGCAGGCGATTTTGAAAACTCAACAGCGAGAATTGAACACCTTATGTCAGCTCAACGTCCGATGACTGTGCCGCGTTTCGTGGCCGCGAAAGGGTAACGCAAACTGTCGATGCTCACGGCCTATGACTTTACGTTCGCCAGCATTTTTGATGCGGCGGGGGTCGACTCGCTGCTGGTCGGTGATTCGTTGAGCATGGTCATTCAAGGGCATGAAACGACGTTGCCCGTGACGCTGGATGAGATGATCTATCACGGCCGGCTCGTGTGCAGAGCCGCAAAGCATGCCCTCGTCATCGTCGATATGCCGTTCATGTCGTATCAAGTCAGCCCGCAGCAGGCCGTTGAAAATGCCGGACGGATCATCAAGGAAACCGGCGCGCAAGCGGTGAAGCTGGAAGGTGGCGTAAATCAGGCCAGGACGATCAAAGCTCTGGCGGATGCAGATATCCCCGTGATGGCTCACGTGGGAATGAAGCCGCAGTCTGTCCGTGTGCTGGGTGGACATGGCAAGGTGCAGCGTGATTACGATCAGCTCCGCGCCGATGCGATGGCCGCTCAGGAAGCTGGAGCGTTCTCAGTTCTGATGGAGCTGATCCCGCGCGACAGTGCCGCGAAGATCACTCAAGAACTCACCGTTCCGACCATCGGCATTGGAGCCGGTCCCGATTGCGACGGGCAGGTGCTGGTGAGCTACGACATGCTCGGCCTGTCTCCCGACGATTTCACGCCGAAGTTCCTGAAACGCTTCGCGAACCTGCGAGCGATCACAGACGCCGCAGCCCGGGACTTTGCGAAAGAAGTCGCCGCAGGCACATATCCCGGGGATGCCCACAGTCACGTGTAAGATGCGCCTGCTGGCAGCTTGCTATCGCCTGTCGGGGTGAACGGTATCATCCGTCGCGATCGTTCCGGCCGGGTTCCGTGTGCCCGGAGCGATGTCGTTCCTACTTCGACTCACCCCTTGGGAGTGCTCCACCATGAGTCTGTTGTTGAGCCCGCGCCTCTGGATCTGCTCCGTCATCGCTACTCTGGGAATTTCTGCCATGTCGCAAGCTGCTGAAGTTGAAAAGCGTCCTTTCGGAAAGACCGCCGATGGCACTGCCGTCGAGGAATACACGCTCAAAAACAGCAAGGGCGTTGTGGCGAAACTCATGACGCGCGGCGCGACGTTGACTCAACTGCACGTGCCCGATCGCGCCGGCAAGCTGGCTGATGTGGTGCTCGGCTTTGATGATGTTGCGGGTTACGAATCAGATCGCAATCAGTTCTTTGGCTGCACAACCGGCCGCGTTTGCAACCGCATCGCCAAGGGCAAGTTCACGCTCGATGGCAAGGAGTACTCGCTGGCCGTCAACAACGGACCGAACCACCTCCACGGTGGCACGAAACGCAATCTCGACAAGGTCGTGTGGGCGGCATCGTCCGCCTCAGGGAAGGACGGCCAGTCAGTGACGTTCTCTTACACCAGTCCCGACGGAGAGGAAGGTTACCCCGGCACATTAGCAATCAAGGTGACTTATCTGCTGACTGAAAACAGCGAGTTGAAGAGCAGCTACGAA
>CAYLTY010000358.1:0-6360 GCA_964386705.1 uncultured Planctomycetaceae bacterium | reverse complement strand
GCATCGAAGGCAAATACCAGATGCGGGAGTTCATGCCGAACAGGCGGCCGTCTCGATATGCGCCCGGAGTGCAGGCTCCCACGATCATCGGCACCATCACCAGCAAGGGGGCCGCTGTGGCGAAGCGGTACCCTCGACGCTGACGCCAGAGAGCGAAGGCTTGCAGTGGGACATAGGTCACCAGCAGAAAAGTCACAGCCTTGACCATGCGATCCCAAATCCATGATTCCATTGTCTGTCTCCGTCATGACGGCGATTGATGCCGACGCCTTGTTGAGTTCCCTGTCTCCACGATTGACCAACCGGTTCGTCGCGCGAGCAACTGGCCGAGCACACGCGGGATGTCATCGTCGCGGGCTTGATACAAGACTTTCAGCAGTTGGCCGGAATCACTCTTGAGCTGTAACTCCCGCCGCCACTGAGGCCGGCCCCGGCTATCTGTTCTTTGTGTTTCGGCGATGTGCCAAATCGCATCGACGAACTCTTCTTCTCGCCTACGAATGAAGCCGCACTTGACGACCAACAGGTTGCCATCCGCGATCCAACGCTCGCGATTGAAGAGTGATTCCACGCCGCCCCAGCAAACGGTCACGCCAACCAGCAACAGGGGAACCATTACCAGCCAAAACGGAATGTGTGCCCAAAGATGTTGCTTCACTTCCGCGTCCTGGAGGAACGAATTCACTCCGTTCGACAGGATCGCCAGCCAAACGAGTCCGAAGCTCAACAACACCAATCCGCCGAGACGCCGGCCAAACATCGGCGGGCGGAGTTTCAGTCCCCTTGCCGCCGTCTCGTCTGGCCGAAAACCTCGCGATTGAAGTAGAGCCAGTAGCTCGTCCTCGCGGCTTTCGCGGGGCGGCTTCTGTAAGCCTTCCACGGCGATGTCTGACGTTGTGAGATTCCAGCCGGTCGATTCCGCGAGCAGCGTTCCGATCGCGCGGCACTCGGCGAGCGAATCTCGTGTGGACATCGACAGGAACAGCATCGTCGGCCGCAACAAAAACTGCTTGCGGCCATCGCCGTGCAAAGCCAGCCGCCATTTCAATTGGCGATTCTGGTCGTCGAAGTGTGGCTCCAGGACCAACGCGACGTCGCGGTATTCGCGGCTGCTTGAGAAACCCAGCACGTTGCGACGCACGACAAGCAAGCCTCGACTGGCATCCCAAACTTCACGCACGAACGCGAACTGCAACACTTTCACGAGAATGGCCACAGCCACGAGTCCGATCGCTCCGGCATTGAGAAGCGGCAACAGCAAGATGAACGAACGCAGCACGAAATTGTCGGGCGGTGATCGCCAGAAGCTCTGAGTGATTCGCCAAGCCACGAAAACGAACGGCGTGGTCAGCACCAGAATCATGGCCATGCAACCTGCCATGCTTCCGTACCACAAGCCACTCCGCCTGAGCCGCAAGCCACCCGGCAGCGATTCGATCAACCAGCCAAATTCTGCCAGCGTCGCTTGAGGCGAAGCCGCTGGCTGGTCAAGCGAGCCTGACTCGTCATCGCTTGGATCGTCCTCTGTCGCTAGACTCAGCTTGTTGACAAAGAGATGCTGCCGAATCAGTTGTCGTCTTGCCGCGCGCTCATCTTTCGCCGTGAGGACGCCGATGACTTCCTCTCCATCGCTTCTCATGGCTTGGTAGCGAAACGTGGGCATGGTGCGCGAGCTACTCCCGTCTTTCTGACACGGATTGGATGAACGCGGTCGTTACGTCGCAGGCCCCCGTGCCATGTGATGTTCTGTTTCAATGTCCTTCCAGATAGTCGATCAGATGCTTGCCCAATTGGCCGGCGCAGATGGCGATGCCGTTCAGCGCGAGCAACAACACGCCAAAGACAATGAAGAGCACTCGAATGCGACCGCCGCGAGGCCAAGCCAGCAACATGCCGGCGATGCCAGCAATCATCCCCAGGACACCGAGGGCGATGGCCACCTTCCCGGCAGGCGGAACGAATGGAATTCCGCAACTGGCGACTCCGACAATACACATCGCCGTGCTCAGCATGAGACAGGTCGTGAGCGGCGGGCCAAAGTGCTTGTTCGAACTCTTCACGGCCCACTCGACGAGTTCGGCTGTGATCGTTGGCTCTGACTGTGGCATCATGAATTCCAGTTGCGTAGTGAGTCGTCAGACATTGAGGCGAACCGTCTCGGCCAGCAACTTGAGTGCGGTAGGAGGTGGCCCGGTTGGCGATTGCAAACAGATGACGATCATCGTGATGGCGATCAGACCGGCGACGATTCCAAACCCCACAGCCATGACGGTCGCGATTTTGACATACGCGCCGAAGCGGTCGGGTTCGTCGGCCTGAGTCCACCGGCGGCCGTACTTTCCAGTCCAGACGCCTGTACGTCGGGAGTGCATCACCTTCACGCTCAACAGCAGGCAGAACATCGCCGGCAGGCAGCTAAAGATCGCCGTCGCGAACAGACCCACATACAGTCGTTTGAGGATCTCGATCATGAAAGTTCTCGTTACGAACGAACTCACGGACTTGGTCAGTCCTGTTTTTCGGACATATTCACGACCCTGTTAAAATCGTGACGCTCTGATTCCAACCACGGCGCGATCATTTCAGCGAGCCGATCGGCGGCCGCTTCGGCACCGTTGGGTGTCCTCAACTTGCAGGGCTCGATGAAAAAGTCATCGGCCATGTTTGATCTCTATGCTTGGCGTACGGTTGGGCGTCAGCACAACGAGTCCCTGCTCGTTCATGGTGTTTCGTCACTCGGAAGTCTGACGCCCTGCCGCTCATCGGCCTCGCGAGCCCAGCGGCCGACCAGCCAGTACTCAAAGTCTTGGCCTTCTCCCGCGCGGATTTGGCTTACGGCTGTCAGTGACGCGAACGTCGCGGTCACGCAAAGCAGCAGGCCGAGAATCGCAGGAACGCCGATCAGGATTTGGACGAGTCGGTCGAGTTCCTCCATCTTGCAAAACTTGCTCGTGAGCCATGCGGGGCCGACCATCACGATGATCCCAAGTTGCAGAAACAGAGTCTGCCGCGCGTGGAAAACAACGAAACGAGACCGCGACTTGAAGACCTCCATCAACACTGTGGTTGCGACCAACGCCCCGAACCACAGGTAAATGAGAAACATCCAGCACAGCGTTTGATGCGCATACGCGGCCCATTTACGCTCTTCCTCAGTGGGTGAGGTCTTGCCGCTAACTTCAATTCTGGAATCGTTAGTCATCGCGAAAGCACTCATCCTAATTCCGGCAGCGCGGTCGTCGGCGACTCCCATGTGATTGAGCCTTTGGTTTCGTCCCACTGGCCGATCAGTTCAGTAATTCGCCCGAGGCTTGTGAAACGAACATCGCGATACGCCTTCTTGTTGGTGTCGTAGCCCCTGATCCATTGCGATTGAACTTTCCCAACATTCGATTCACCGCGCTCCCAGCGGCCGTCGAGAATCCAGCGGCCGTTGCCCATGTTGAGCCGTTTGTTTTCTGACGGGATTGGCTGAATTGGTTTGCTGATGATCGCCCAGCGTTCTTGAACTGCCGGTTCGGGGATGTCCTTGCGGCGATTCCGAGTCCAGACCATGTCGAACAATTTTCGACCGCCGTCGTTGCTGGTGAAGACCAGCGAGCCGTTGATCATGTCGTTGCTGACAAATGTCTCGGTCAGTTTCGAGGTCGTGTTCGGCGGCGGCTCCGACTCCGCATGGCTTAAAGTCTTGCTGACCGCGTTCCAAGTTCCCGTCACATTCGAGATGTTCCCAGACGACTGAAACGCCCAGCCGACGTACTTCTTCAAACTCGGATCGTAGGTCCAGACGAACAACGACTTGCCGACCTGGCTCGGGTCGCCGACGACCTGACTGACTTCGGTGTGCATCAGGAACCAGTCATCGAGCATCCATGTGGCGTGGTTCGTCGTGCGGTATTTGATCTCGTGCGGAGACCATTCCGCCGGCTTGCTCGTGACGTCCGAGGTCCAGTACCCGACGTATTGGCTCAGAGCCTCCAACTCCTTCGGCTTTTCGCGCGGCTGTTGACCGGATGCGACTCCGTGACACCAGACCACAAGGAACACGGTCACCATCAAAGGTTTCATGGAAGTCTCCGTTCGAATCCGCATTGAAGAAGTTGGTTGATCTTCGCGCGGCACCTGCGTCCTTTTGGTCGCTTTAATCCCTTCAAAGGACGAAAGGGGCCGAAGCGACCAAAGGTATCGCGCGACATTCGTCTTTCAGTCGGACTTCTTTCGCCGCTTGTCCTGAGTCATTTCCAGCATGACGCGGCCAGTTTCGTCTTTGATGGTCGCCTGATTGCCGAACGCGTCATCGTTGACCCAGCGGATGAAGCCGGTGCTGGTCCAGCCGGTGGGCATGTCGATCGCACGAAAATGAAAACCGCTCGACGGTTCGTCCCAAGTCAGTCGCCATTCGCCGCTGGAACCATCCGCGTTGAAGAACCAGAAGCGGTTCGATTTTTCCATCGGTTCGTAGGTCGCGATCCAGATCGACGTGAGTTCGTCTTTCTCGTTGAAGGCGCGAGTCATCAGGAATCGGCCGCCGAGAATCCACTGGCTCGTTTCAGTGATCGTCTCTTCTCGTTGCTGCGGATTCCAAACGGAGGGCTTGTAGGTCGCGTGGATCGTCCACTCGCCGGCGAACTTGTTGAGCTGCGACAGTTCAACCGGCTCGGCGACGTGCGATTTCGCGGTGGGGACATCGACCTTAACATCGAATGCTTTGCGAGAAGCGCTCCAGCGTCCGGCGTCACGCTGGCCCATGACGTATTGGAACATCAGTTTGGCTTCGATGTGGTCGTCATCGACGAAGTGCTCGCTCGAATGCAGGTTCGAGGCATCCGGCAACATGCGGAGTTCCAGCGTTTGCTTCTCCTGGTTCCACGGCCCACGCCACTCGAAGACCTTGCCGTTGTTGCTGAAGACCCATTGCCGAAACGCTCCGAGATTTTGATCGAACGTCAGCAACAACAATCGCTCTTCGCCACCCAGAGCCGCCGCGTTGGCCGGCGGATCGTCAGACGTCGGTTTGCGGCCCTTTGGAGAAACCGGAACTGCCTTCGCGTGCGACAACAGAAAATAATCGCCGAGCGTCCGCTCCGAAGTGGTCGTCATCGCGAGCTTGGTTTCCTGCGGCGAGTTGTCGGTCTCGCGGAAGGCGTACTCCGTTTCCCATGTACCGATCCAGCGCTGGAGTGAATTCGGTCCATGCAGCCGGTTGTGTCGTCCGTGCCGCGCGTCGAAGTCGCTCGGCAGCTTGTCCCGGTCGTAGGCGACCAACTCCAGATCATCGAACCAGCCGCTGCCGCTCCCTTCGACAGTGCACATGGCATAGAAGTGATCCGCCGTCGGATAGACATCGAGTGTGTCGGTCTTCTCGAACAGATGCCAACCCGGCTGATCCGCCGTTGCCCCCACAAGATCATGCGCTCCGAGGAACTCGCTGCCGCGGAAGTAGTTGAACTTAATGATCGCCCGCGCGGCCTGATCTCCTTCAAACTTCGCCCAGCCTTTGAGCGCGTACCGCTTCGTGCGATCCGCCTTCATATCGTTCGCGAACACGACGCCGCGCGTCCCCTTGCCGGTGATGAGCAAACATCGCTGCCCGGTACGCCCGCCCGCGACGACCTCGCAGCGAAATGCTTGTCCGTCGTTCAGCCATGCCCGCCAGTCGCGAGGCAATTGTGTGAGCCCCGTATTCTCGAACGACGGATCGAGAATCAAGTTCGCGCCGGTCGGAATTGCGGCCGGAGGAATTGGAGAGGTTGGTCGTTGTGACTTCTCGCTCGCCGCCAGTCCTGACTTTATCTTCGGCTCCGGCAGCGGCAGCGGTTGAAACGTCGCGGCGTATGTGTTGACCCGCCATTGGCCGTCGTCATCGACGTTCAGCAGCACCGATTCCCAGAGTCCCTTGTGCTTCTCGAAGTCGGAGGCGTACTGCACTGCCGCGTAACGTCCGGGGGGCAGGCCGAGGAATTCGTCGATCAAACGCACGCGGCGCAGCGTTCGTTTTTCGACCTTGCCCGCGGTGTCTCGAATCTGTTGATACAGCGGCACTACCTGCTCGCGCGGTGCTTTCTTCTTGGCGAGCTTCGACGCGCTGTCATACCGCTTATCGAAGTTTCCTTCGTCCGCGACCGCCAGAAACGCCTCGGCCGCCTTGAGGACGACTTTATCGTCGTCACTTAGCAGCAGTTCGCTCATCGGTTTGAAGCTGACGGTGACTCGCTCCACGCCGCCACGTTTCAACCTGACCTTCGTTGTGTTGATTTCCAATCCATCCGGCAACACCGTCACGTCGATCTCGTACTCACCAGAACGAACGCGCTGCGCGCCGAGCTTGAGTTGGTACTCACGTTTCGCCACCGCGTCGCG
>CAYLTY010000357.1:0-6366 GCA_964386705.1 uncultured Planctomycetaceae bacterium | reverse complement strand
AAAGCGATGCGCCGCGACTTCGACGGCGAGGTCCCGATTCGTAGCGGTGATAATTCGCACATTAACTCGGCGTTCCTGAAGTGATCCGACGCGGCGCATGGAGCCATCCTGCAACACTCGTAGCAGCTTAGCCTGCATGACGCCGGGCATTTCACCAATCTCATCTATGAACAGCGTGCCGCCGTTGGCAATCTCGAAAAGACCGGGCTTGGCCGCTACGGCTCCCGTAAACGCACCCTTTTCATGGCCAAATAATTCGCTTTCGAGCAACGTCTCAGTGAGCGCAGTGCAGTTGATGGAAATCAGGGGCTTGGCAGCTCTTGGACTGTGTTCATGTAACCCTCGCGCAACGAGTTCCTTGCCGGTACCGCTTTCCCCCTGAATCAGAATTGCCTTCTCGCTCGGACCGGCCTTTCTAATGAGCTTATATACCTCTTGCATCGCGGGTGATTCACCGACCATTTGCAACTTGGGCTGGTTGCGTTCGATGACCGCCTTCAGTTGCACGTTCTCTTGGCTCAGCCGTCCCCGTTCATATGCTCTTTGAACTAGCGTTTCTAAGTCCGCTAGCGAGAATGGCTTCGACAGAAAGTCATACGCGCCGAGCTTCATCGCCTGGACGGCCGTTTCGATCGTGCCTTCGCCGGTCAGCAGAATCACCTCGCATTCCGGCGAGACCTCTTTGACGCGTTGCAAAAGATCAATGCCGGTCAGCCCCGGCATCGCCATGTCGGACACGACGACATCAAATTGACGGTCTTGTAATAATCGAAGCGCGTCGTTGACCCCGGGGGCCTCGTGCACACGAAACCCGCGACGAGCGAAACGCTGTGATGCAGTATTCCGGAACTCGTCATTATCGTCGACGAACAAGAGCTCGACTTGGCTGGGATCAAATGGGCTATTCAAGAAACTATCACCTACGGAGTCATCTCACGGGCTTTCCGGCTCAATCCTACACGCCAACAAGAGCAAGAGAGCAACAATGGGGAATCGACAAAGGCTACGCGCTTAATCGGCGCGTCGCAAAACAAGCACTTCACAGGGCGCATGCCGCAGAACAGATTCGGTAACAGAGCCCAATAGAAACCTCTTGACGCCGTGATAGCCGTGTGAAGGCATGACAATCAAGTCCGCATGGCATTTAGTCGCGTACTCCGCGATGCGTACGACAGCGTCCCCATCCAGAACGGTCGAACTCACACCCTGGAATTGAGGTCGCGCCTGCAAGTAGTCGGCGAGATGCGTAATCGCGAGCTGCTTCCAGCGTTCTGGATCTACGGCGACAATGACCTCTCCACCATAGGGAACGACCGCAGGTAGTTGAGCTACGTGGATGACGTGGACATGTCCCGGTCGTTCAGTGATTTCCAACGCAGTCTGAATTGCCTCCTCAGACGCCGATGAAAAGTCAATCGGGACAACCACCTGTTTCTTCGGAGCCCAAGCCATCAGACGCGCCTCTAGCTGGAGAATGTTTGGGAAAATACCAATCGCGTCTCGGTGTTAGGCAAAGGGTGTGCCGCAGCATGCTATGACAGCGGCGCAGCGAAGCAAATCAGTTGAGCAGTGCTCGTTTTGCTTATTCTTGAAGGCCGATCCCTCTAGCAGCGTTGAACCTAGCGAGTGGGCATTCGCGACTAGAGTGACAACCGAGAGTGTCCAAAAATCAGTTCGGGACATGAGGCGCGCGAGTTCGCACATTGTGCGCCCGGTCCGCGCGAATGTATCCCACCAATGGCTTCGTCACATGAAGCGGCATCAAGAAGTCGGAACCCAAGACTCGCTGATACGCGAGTCTTGGGTTGGATGCGCCCGGCGCGCATGCACCTACCCTCGAAGTGCGGAGCCAGCCTGAGATGAGTCGTAGGACATATCAGGACGCGAATCACTGGTTGAGTTTGGCCCTCATGCGGCGGACGTGCTTGTGGCAATCTAAGCAGCCTTTGGTAGCGTCCATCCATTCCAAAGCTGCTGCGTCAAAGTTCTCCTTGGCTGCAGCTTCCTTCAGCCGGCGCATGGAGCCACGAAACTCGACGGTGAACTCGCGATAGTCGGGATCTGTGAAGACCTGCCAGAATTCAGCTTGGCTTTGCTCGGCCATTGCCGTGGCCCCCTCACGAATGAGATCGGCATCCTCGGTGGTTAGTCCTTCCAGAACTTTGGACGACGCACTCAGCTTCAGTCGCATCTTTTCACTCAATGCGTCGTGCTTCGGCTTCTCGCGAGCCTCCGCCGACCAATTCGTCCAATCTACACCTACGAGAGCAACGGCCGCGAAGCACACCGCTCCGATGAACAGCGTTCTTGCTCGACTCTCATTTAGAATGCTCATAAGAATTCCTTCCAGAACCAAGGGCACATGATCTCTTTGAAGTGACGACTTCCATGCCGGAGATCGCTGCTCACCTCACAACAATTCCTGTGCCGAGGAAGCAAGCTGGCCACATTGCGGGAGATTTGGAGCACGGTTGCGGAACAAGTTGACTCAGCTTTTTAAATTGTTCGGCCCAAGACCGTCTCGGCTGAACATCGAATGAAGCACAGTCTCGGCCCTGCGCTGTCGTCGATGGATCGGACCTGTTCTTACAGGTCCCATAGGACGCGCGATTGGGCATCAATTATGAGTTCGACTTGCTGGTGAGCCAGTATGGCGGAACTGATACAGGTGATTCGCGAAACTCAATCACCATCATGCTTTGGGTCAGTTCTCTAAAGACGATCCTCTCAATGAGGGCGGGCAGAACGCACAATCATTGGTGCCGCGGTGCAAACCACTAACGGTGTCACCGCAGCTTTGCTTTTTGCGATCCTATACATGAAGTACCTCACCGCAATCCCTATGTATCACAAGCTTCGATCATGCGTAGTAAAGCCCTTCCAGACAATCATGAACGCGCCGGCAATATCGTCCGGCATTCCTATTGCGACTGGCCATCGCTTCAAATCAAGAGGGGGGACGCTTCGCACACCTGAGCGTAAGGGCACACTGCGCCAAACCGGAGGGGACGCTAAGGCGCGCCAGAAAGCACGGCAGCACAAACTCCGCGTGATTGAAACAATATGAGCACCAGGACATCGTGCATCCTGTTTACTGCTGACTTGCCTGCAATTTTAGTCCCAGGGGTTATGAGTGTTCGGGTTGGGTAAGACCGCAGGGCGGAGGGGCGGGGGCGGGCGCAGGCGAAGCCGGAGACCGACCCGAAGCGGAAGCAGCACTGCGGGCCGCGAACTCGGACGGGGTCAGATAACCCAGCGAGCCGTGCGGCCGGTGATGGTTGTAGTCCTCTTTCCAGGCCGAAGTCGGTCATCATCGACGTCATCGATCATGGACCAGGCGTGGCACCGGGCTCCGAGAAGCTAGTCTTCGAGAAGTTTCATCGCGGCGCGAATGTGGTGTCTGATGGCTATCGAGGAACCGGACTAGGCTTGACGATCTGTCGAGCGATCGTCCAGGCACATGGAGGCGAGATCGGAGTCGAGAACCTGCCCGTTGGCGGCGCACGATTCTGGTTTACGATTCCGCTCAGAGAATCAACGCCGGCTACGCTTCCGGAGACTGCGGTATACAACGCTGAGTAGTACCCAGAGCCATCGCAATACGTCAGTCACCCTAAGCCGCCCGACGTGTCTTTCTGGGCGACAAGGAAGTCCACCTGACGCCCATTGAATACCGTTTGCTGACGACCCTCGCGAAACATCGCGGCAAAGTGCTGACGCACCGCTTCATCTTGAAAGAAGTCTGGAGCCCGCACGACGTCTACGAAACCCACTACCTCCGAGTCGTCATGGCCGCCCTGCGTCGCAAGATCGGAGCAGAACCCGCCCAACCCCGCTATCTGCTCACCGAGCAGGGTGTCGGCTATCGGCTGGCTGACGAGTTGCTGCCAAGCCGTCCTTGCCAGTGGAGTAGGTCAATTGAGTGAATTGGGCCTGTAGACGCAGCTTGTGATAGTCAGGAACTGGCGACACTGAGCATTGCGGAAAGTAAGACAATGCCAACGATGTGTAAGATTGCGACCAAGAAGACAACGCCGACGATGGTTTGCACTCCGTTGTCCGTGCGAAGGGACGATTCAGATTTGCCGCGCGTCAGCATCCCGCAAACCCATGTCCAGTGCAGCATCACGTGTATCACAATGCCGGCGCTCAGCACGCACAGGATCGTAAACTGCGCGCGTGCCCATTGGTCATATCCATAACCCCAGAGGCTCCAGCCTGCCGCTGCTGTAGGGCTAGGAAACACGAAACGAAGCAGTACCGACACTGTGACGAGGGCAACGAATATCACTGCTAAAGCCGCGTCCAACCAAAAATTGACTGTGGCTTTCGACCATGATGACCTGCGTGGACCCCGAAGTGTGGGTGACGTGAGCTCGCTCAGGTTCTCCACTTCGGCTGCCTTCATCTCATGATCGTCTTTATCGGACACGAGCGATTCCCGAGCCAACATGAGGCTATTTCTCTGAGAGTTTGGGATGACAGAAGGGACAACTCGGACTGCTGGATTGGCCCGCGGCAATCAGGTTCGCAGTACCCCGAGCCACCGTTAGGCCGCCCGTGAGCACGACACAGCAGGCTGCCAGTCGGAGCAGCCGAGTTCTCGCTGACACGCTGATCAGCGAGCTTCCCAGGCCCGTCGCCAGCATGAGCGGCATGGTTCCCAACGCGAATGTCACCATGACACCGGCTCCCCCGAGCACGCTTCCTGTGCCTGCCGCTAATGCGACAAGAGCATAGACCAGTCCGCAGGGCAGGAAGCCGGTCATGATACCAGCAATTAATACATTCCATCGACTGGACGAACCTAAGAGGGTGCGGAACTGCAAGGCAGCAGGGCAACTGGTGACTCGATTCAGCCACGAGAGTCGAAGTGGCAGCCATCCGGTTGCTGCCAGCCCTGCTACGATCAGCAGAATCCCGGCAACGACTGACAATGATCCTTGCGCCGCATTGAGCCAGCCGAGTTTGATCTGTATCCGCTGTGCGGCAAACGCCGCAGTGACGCCAAGAAATACATACGTCACCGCGCGACCGAGGCTGAAGCACAGTTGTCTGATCAGGTTGTCGAATGGTCTGCGACTGCCCCAGCCAATCGCCATGGCGAATGCGCCACACATGCCAACGCAATGCCCAGACCCGAGCAGACCACTCAGAAAAACAAGCGGTAGTTCAATCATGACTCCGCCCCGACTTTCGAGCGGGTCCCTCGGTCAGTTTCGGAGTGGGTCCTGGACTTCAATATCCCCGCAAACGATCCTTGGGGAGACGGTACGGACCAATCTGTAGACTCATGATTGAAGGCAGATCCGATTGACTCAGTAGCCACCTGCAAAGCGTCCGAGGTAGCCGCTTTGTCGAGGATTTGATGGCCATCTTCATAATCAAAGAACTTCAAGCGGCGCGAATTTGCTAATACCACCATGCTACTCACAAACATGACGATGGCGGCAATGACTGGATTTAGGAGCCCAAATGCTGCGAGCGTCATTCCAATCGTGTTGTAGCCAAATGCCCAGGCGAGGTTCTGCAAAATCACGCGCCTCGTCAGTCGCCCCAACTCACATACCCAGGGAATCGCCGACAGGTCATTCGAGAGCAAGCAGACGCCGGCGGCGTCACGAGAGACGTCCGTTCCGCAGCCCAGTGCTACACCGACATCTGCGGCCGCCAGCGAGGGCGCGTCGTTGATACCATCACCGACCATCATCACCGGACCGCACAATTCGCGAGCCTCGCGCAAAGCCGCCAGTTTCTGCTCGGGAAGCAGACCCGCTTTGCACGCTAAGCCAGATTCTTGAGCGAACTTTGCAGCACGTTCGGGACGGTCTCCTGACAGAATTGCGAGATCAAGTCCTAGACGCCGACATTCTGCCAGCGCTGGTGAGACTTCAGGCCTCAGAGCTTCGTCGAGCAACACCACGCCACATACGTCTCGGTTGCGACCAACAAAAACCGTGGCCGGTCCATAGGTCAGATGCAGATTTACGAAGCGCTCAAAGGTGGAATCGAACCTGCAACCGCGTTCCATCAAGAAGTCGCGACTTCCCAGCAACACCGAGTCGCCAGCCGTCATGAATCCCATCAACCCTTTGCCAGCGACCGCGCGCAGATCGTTGATTTTGAAAAGATCAACGGGGCGGTAACGCTCTCTGGCATGAGTCACAATGGCACGGGAGAACGAATGTGACGATCGCTTTGCGAGCGACGCTGCAATTCGCAGCACCTCACTTCCATCTTCACCTATCGGACAGAGCACAGACGTGACTCGAGCTTCGCCAGTAGTGAGCGTTCCGGTCTTATCAAAACGAATCGCCTTCAAGTGCGCCAGACGCTCGAGGACTTCCCCATTTCGGATCAAAATTC
>CAYLTY010000356.1:0-6393 GCA_964386705.1 uncultured Planctomycetaceae bacterium | reverse complement strand
TGCAAGGCACCGGTTTTGAATACCGCAAGCTGTCTGCTCAGCCGCTGCGAGCATTGCAGACGAAGCCTTATCAGTTCGTGCAGTCGACGCTGCGCGCTCTGCGCGATGCGCGGCAGTTAATTCGCGAATTACAGCCGGACCGCATCATCGGACTGGGAGGTTATGCCTCGGTACCTTTGGTTGTGTCAGGCGGCACTAACGGTATTCCGGTGTGGTTGCTGGAACAGAACGCCTTGCCGGGGCGAGCGAACCGCTGGCTATCGCATTGGTTTCCGATCTGCATCACGTTCGCCGCATCAGCGTTGTCACTGCCTGTGCGTGCTCGAGTCTTTGTGACCGGCAATCCCGCGCGGCGCGATCTGCGCGAGCGACTTAAGAACACGCAGTGCGAACGTGCGAGCATCCCGCATCGTACGTTAGTGATTCTGGGAGGCAGTCAAGGCTCTGCGGGCGTCAACCGCGCGGTGCTGTCCGCCGTGAGTGCTCTGCGGCCACAACTCAGCGACTGGCAGATCATTCATCAGACGGGCGAAGCTGAGTGCGATGCAGTTCGAACGGCGTATGCGGCGAAGGGCATCGGCGCTCGCGTCGAGCCATTCTTCACCGACATCGCGGCGCTCTATCGCGATGCGAGTCTGGTGGTCTCACGCTCGGGTGCCACGACGCTGACGGAATTGGCATTAGCCGGCGTGCCCGCGGTGCTGATGCCGTTTCCACTTTCGGCCGAGCAGCATCAGACCGAGAACGCTCGCATTTTCGCGAACGCCGGAGGCGCGGAAGTCGTGCATGAACGAGACAACGCGGCAACAGCCACCGCATTGACTTCAGCACTCAGGCAGCTCAGCGAGAACCCCGCGCGACTGACAGAAATGTCGCGCGCCATGCACTCGCTCGCCGCCTGCGACGCGACCGAGCGAGTCACCGATCTGATTCTCAACGAACGTTGATGAAGCGTTCAGGTCCCCGCCTTGGCCAATGCCTCGGAGATCTTCTTGGCATCGGCGGCCAGCGGGCTTTCCGGGTAGTCACCAATCAGTTGATCAAACTTCTGACGGGCTTCTGAGCGACGGTTCATGCGGTAGAGGCAGCGTCCGTAGTTGAACAGAATCACGTCCAGGAACTTGGCATCGGGATGATTCGCCAGCACCGTTTCGAATGTGTCGATCGCCCGTGCAAAGTCCTTCTGGCGGTAGTAGTAGTTGGCCATGCGAGCGACGGCCTCACCGACTCGACCGCTTTCCGGGAACTGATCGAAAACCTTCTTATATTCCTGGAAGGCACGGTCATAGAGCTGCGACTGTTGCACGCCCTGCGCCTGTTCAGCCTGTGCGTCGTAGCATTCAGCGATACCGAATTGAGCCTCGCCGCGCAGTTGGCTGGTCGGCATGTTGACCAGCCGCGTGTAGACGCCGATCGCACGATTCAGGTTGCCCTGCTTGCGAGCGACTTCAGCGAGTTTCAGTAACGCGTCATCAATGAATGCGCTGTTGGGGAACTCACGCTGCAGGCGTTCGGCCATCGCGGCCGCCAGTTCGAGCTTGTCCATTTCAAAGTAGATCGTGCCGAGCTGCACGTAGGTTTCTTCGAGCAACCGACCGCCCAGCTTCTGCACTTCGGCCATGATCTCTTCGCACATGGTCAGCGCGTTCGCGTACTTGGCATCGGCGTTCTTCTTCAGGCCGAATTCCTTGTAGCGGTTGGCGATGTTCGTCAGCGCGGCAGCGGTCTTGAGCTTTGTCTTAACTCGTAACTCGGCATCCGAAATCTGCGTGCGTGTGACACGCACTCCGCCGAGGTTACCTTCAATGCACTTCACCTGCGCGCGAACTTCACGGGCCTCGTCGGCCGTGTTGCGATCATCTTTGTAGGTGATGCGAATCACGTCACCGGGCAGAGCCTGCAGCACACCGTCTCCTGCGACGACCTGATCCGCTTTCTCCAGCCCGATGGCGGCGCGGAAGATGCCTGAGTGCACGCTGCCATCAGCAACTGCTGCCGCTAGTTCCGGCTTGGTTTCGGCGGTTGGCTTCTCGACTTTCGCGGCAGCCTTGCTGACAGCCTCTTCGGCGGAACTTGCTTTGTCGCCCGGCTTGGCTGGAGCAGTTGGCTTGGCAGAGGTGTCTTCCACCTTGCCTTCGAGCACATCCCTGACCGTCGCTGGCACTTCAACCAGCGTCACATTGATTTCATCAACCTTCTTGAAGCGATCGATCTCGGGCTTGGCATCTTTCTGCTCTGCAGCGTCGAGCTTCTTCAACGCCTCAACGGTTTCAGCTTCGAGTTCTTCATCAGTCTTCGGCCGGAGGAGCTGCACCAACGCGGGAACCTGATCGGCCTGATCGGTCAGATCGCGGTCAGCGTCATTGGTCTGAATGTTGACGGGCTTGCCGAGCACCACGCCTTGCAGCGATTCCGAGTACGCACCATCGGTGACTTGAACAATCGCGTTACCGACGACCGGAATATCCTTCAGCCGCTTGCGATTGAACTGTTTGTCCGAGGTCTGGGCGTCGTTGTAAGAAACGACGATCTTGTCGTCGCCCTTCAATTCCAGAACGCCGTTGCCTTTCACGGGCTTGCCGAGTCGCGTGGTGACGCTGCCCAGCACAATGCGCACGTTGCGACCGACGGGGTAACACTTCACGTCTTCGACGTCACCACTGGTGGCTTCGGCCTGCACGATGACCGCTTCGCCGCTGTCGAGTGCCGCGAGGTCTGCGTCTTCAATCTTCACGAACAGACGCTTGCCTGCTTCCAGACGCTCGGTCTTGGTATCACCTTCGCCAAGCGAAGTGCCAACCTTCTCCAGCGCTTCGATCGCGCGGCTGTAGTGGCCGAGCTGGAAGTGTCCCAGGCCGATGTAGTAGTAAGCCTGATTGACCTGCCGGCTGACAGGAAACTTCTCGATGACGTCGCGCATCACCTGGAAGCACTTGCCGAAGTTGCGGGCTTCGTAGAAGCACACGCCCATCTTCAGAGTGGCTTCCGCTCGCTGATCTTCATCGCGGTTGTCTTCCGCAGAAACGGCTTCGAACTGCACGCGAGCTTTGTCGTATGCGCGATCGCGATCGAGGAAAAAGTTCCCCAGCCGCATGTGAGCTTCGTAACGCACCTTGCTGCGCGGATAGCGTTCAATGACCGACTGCCAGATCTCAACGGCCTTCGAGACTTCATCGCCTTCGTAGCGTGAATCACCGGCTTCGAGCAGCTTTCGCGCGGTGCGATCTTCGACAATCGAACCTTGCGACGGGCCAGGCTTCGGAGCGGCTTCTTGAGCCGACAATCCTGAAGCAGCCAGCAGCATCAGAGTGAGAACGCAACCTGCGAGAGAGATTCGTTTCATAGGTGGGTCAGCAATTGAGGCTAGTGGGCGGGACCTGCCGCCGGTCGATTGGCCCGACCGTCAGCGATGGTTGTGCTTGTCGCAGGCCGATTTGTGACTCGCATCGGCCCACGCTGAAATGACGACGCTACGGCTGGCGCTGCGGCGAGTCAATTCTCCGCCCAGTCTTTCGAGCTTGCGCCGCTTGAATCGAACTGGCAATCCGGCGCCTCGTGACAGTCTTGCTCTTGGCGTCGGGCAGTGTCTTCGGTTCTGCTACGCGACATGCCACCTTTCAATCTCAGTATTTCCAGTTCGACCTCAGGCGGCCAAAAGGCGCCGTTGCGAGTTCTGGGCGTCGATCCCGGACTCAACCGCACCGGCTACGCGATCCTGGAACAATCCGATCGTGGCCCGGTGGTGCGCGAAGGCGGCATCATCCAGACGAACCGCAAGCAAGTGCTCGCCGACCGTGTCTGCGAAATCGCGACCGGACTGAGAGAACTGATCGCCGAGTACCAGCCGGCGGTGATGGCGATTGAGCAGGTCTTCTCGCACGTGCAGAATCCCAAAACGGCGATTCTGATGGCTCACGCACGCGGCGTGATCCTGCTGTCCGCAGCCGAAAAGAAACTGCCCATCCAGCATTACACGCCGACGCAAATCAAACGCCTGCTTACCGGCAGCGGTCGAGCGTCGAAGGAGCAGGTACAGAACGCGATTCGTCTGGAACTGGGACTGAAGACAGTCCTCGAACCAAACGACGTGGCCGACGCCTTTGCGGTGGCGCTATGTCATCTCTACAGCGCGCGACACTTGGGCTTCATGGATTCAGCGGCCGCGATGTCAAAGTGAGACGGTTGTAGCCTCAGTCGATGTAAACGAATTCATTGGCGTTCAACAGCATGCGGCAAAGCTGCGGCAGCTTGTTGTCTTTCAAGAAACGCTTGGCGGCATCGAGTTCATTCGCTGACGGCTGCCGAGCGAACGCGACCACGAACGCGCGACGGATCTGAGCTTCGACGTTGTCGCCGGCTTCGCGTTGCACTCGGTCGGCAAAGTGCACTGACTGCCGCAGCATGAAATCGTTGTTGAGCAGTGCCAATGACTGCAGCGCGGTTGTGGTGACGTTGCGGCTGGGTGTCAGGTTGGCCGGGTTGGGGCAGTCGAGCGTCGTCAGGAACTGATGTGCCGTCGTGCGGACGACGAAGCGATAGATCGAGCGTCTCCACAAGTCGGATTGATCTGGCGTGATGTAGTTGTAGATCGGGGCGTAAGCTTCGACGTAATCGAAGTCGCGGTAGCCTGCCCCATACATCGTGAGGTTCAACTTGCCGCTGGTCGCCAGCACCGCATCACGCAGAGATTCCGCATCCAGCCGACGCGGGTTCATACGCCAGAGCAGACGGTTGGAGCTATCAACGGCCTGCGGACTCTTCGGCGAGCCAGAGTCCGTGCTGTCGAACTTCGAAATCTGACGGTAGGTCGCACTCAGGCAGATCAGTCGGTGCACGTGCTTCATGGACCAGCCACCGCGTGCAAACTCATCGGCGAGCCAGTCGAGCAGCTCTGGATGCGACGGCTTACCACCACCGAATCCGAAGTCGCTGGGTGTGTCGACCAGACCAACTCCAAAATGATGATGCCACAGGCGGTTGACGAGCACTCGGCGCGTCAGTGGGTTCGCAGGATCGACAATCCAGTTTGCCAAGGCGAGACGACGTGCACCCTCGTCTGACGCGGCCAGCTTCAATTCACCATTCAAACCCGTCAGGCAGCCGATTGACCCCGGAGCGGCTTCGTCGCGCGGCTGCTCAGGATCACCGCGATGTAGTGTGCGGATCGCGGGCGGTGCTTCGCTGACAACGGCATAAACTTTGGCTGGCTTGGGCAAGGCTCCGATCAAACGGTCAATGTCTTTGACGCGTTCTTCGAGCCTGGCCAACTCAACGCGTTCGGCCTCGGAGAGCGTCGTTGGCTGCAGCGGTGAAAGAATCGGATCTGCAAAGCAGATCTGGTCATGACCGATGCCGTTTCCATTGTCGGTCGCCATC
Organism: uncultured Planctomycetaceae bacterium; assembly: GCA_964386705.1. Lineage (GTDB taxonomy): Bacteria > Planctomycetota > Planctomycetia > Planctomycetales > Planctomycetaceae > AM-0621. The sequence goes on along the minus strand of CAYLTY010000356.1, from coordinate 1,017 downwards.
AACGTTAGAAACCGCGAACTGACTGGAATGGGCAGTTCCAGCGATTGAGGGCCATCATCGCGGCCGATCGCGACCCGCTCAGTCTTCAGCTCACCATCAAGATAGATGAAGAAACTCGCTCCGGCTTTCGGCGTCTGACCGAAGTAGCCTGCGGTTGTCGTGAACTTCAAATCGCCGGGCAGACCCGCAGCGCGGATGGTGTTGAGATCAAATGTAATCGCGGCATTGGCATGCAGAGACAGCAGCGAGTGACCGTTCGCGGCGAAGTCGATGTCGCCCAGCTTGGTTGAGAATTGTGAGTTGATGGGCCCGAAGCGAACCGCGTCCCAGACCTGCCCCGATGTCTTCGGAACTTTTTGTACGCGGAGCCCGGTCGATGAGATCTGAGTTCCCTCGTCGCTGGCATCTGGAATGACGACACCATCCACAAACTTCACTTCGGACTTCGCGAACGTGTTGGCCCGCGCAGCGCTGACGAAGCCGCGTGGCACGGTTTGGACCTTGCCGGTCACGGGATCAATTCCCGCACCGAGCTTACCGGTGTTGTCGCCATTTCCACCCCCGACGATGTCTGCGAGGTTCCGGGAGTCGCCCTTCAACTTCAGGATTCGCGCACGCACGGTCTGCAACTCGGCGTTCAGTTTCGCCCGTTCGCCTTCGATGCGTTGCACGTCTGCAGGATGGCTGTCTCGTTCGCCGCGTTTCACGCCTGCGAAGACGGCCCACAACTGGTAGTACTCGTGCTGCGTAATCGGATCGAGCTTATGGTCATGACAGCGAGCACAGTTCACGGTGAGCCCACAGGCCGCCGTCATGACTTGCGTCACCATGTCGTCCAGATCGTCGGCACGCGCGGCTCGTCTTAGGACATCGGAACGTGTTTCGACTTGCCCGACGAAGTCCCATGGGCCAGCCGCGAGGAAGCCGGTGGCGATGACGGCATCAGCGTCGTCTGGCTTGAGCACGTCGCCCGCAATCTGCTCGCGCAGGAAGTCGTCATAGCGTTTGTCCGCGTTC
>CAYLTY010000355.1:0-6469 GCA_964386705.1 uncultured Planctomycetaceae bacterium | reverse complement strand
CCAACGGCAACTCACTTCTGGTTCTGGGACGTGACGCTGCGTGACATTCTGGGCATCTATAGCCTCACGAGGCTCAGGTATTTCGGAATCAATCCGAAGCGGCCCGGAATCGACTTTGGCCGCTTTCCGGCCCTGCAAACAGTAATTAACTGGTGGATCAAGGATGACCGGGGATTGGCCAAGTCGCCGATCGCGAACTACCACTTGTGGCACTACAAACCGCGCTTGAAGACATTCAGCGGACTGGAGCTTCCACTTCACGCGAAGAGCATGGAGCTGTTCTGGGCAAATCCAGCCACGCTAGAGGGTCTGCCGGTGATGCCAGAGCTAGAGGTGTTAGGGTTCCACCGGTGCCGCAATCTCATTGACCTCTCGGCACTGCCGCGGATCGCACCAAACCTCCGCACGGTGTTCACGACAACGTGTTCCAAGATCGAGGCCGGGCCTGGCATCTTGGATCATCCGACGCTGACTCGCGCTGCGATCAACGGGAAAGTCGTTCTGCTACGCAATGGAAGTTAAGGTCGAGGCGGGGCAGCTTGACATTTCTCAAACGGCCGACAGTGTGGAGGTTCTGCGAGAGCGAACTCGATTCTGCCACACCGCGAGGTTTTTCCGTATAAGGAAGTGATGAAGGCCCGCGACCACCGTCCCAATTCCAGCCCGATGAACGATTCGTTGTTCCACACGACGAGATGGTCCGTCGTGTTGGCCGCCCGCAGCGCAGGCTCTGAACAAGTCGCTCGTTCGCTGGAGTCGCTGTGCCAGCAGTATTGGCCGCCGCTCTACGCATTCGTCCGACATCGGGGGCATCGCGAACACGATGCTCAGGATTTAACCCAAGCGTTCTTCGCCCAGTTAATCGAGAAGGATTGGTTGAGCGCTGTGGATCCGGCCCGGGGAAAGTTTCGCGCGTTCTTGCTGATGGCACTCAAGCGGTTCCTTTCGAAAGACTACGAGCATACGAATGCACAGAAACGTGGCGGGGGACTGCAGATGATCCCCCTCGACGAGAACTTCGCCGGTCTTCTGGCCGATCAGAAGGCAGCATCGCCGGAGGCTCTGTTTGACCGGCAATGGGCTCTGACGGTGCTGCAGATTTCGATGACGCGCTTGCAGAACGAATATGTCGATGCGAATCGGTGTGCGGACTTCGAGCATCTCAAGGAGTGCCTAACGGCGGAACGAGGGACGATCGACTATGTGACGCTGGCTTCACAACTGGAGGTTAGCCCCGTCTCCGCGCGCAGTAGCGTCCATAGGATGCGGGCTAGGTTTCGAGAGTTGTTCCGCGAGGAAGTTGCAGGGACTGTCGCCAACCCGCGGGATGTGGACGACGAAATGCGGGCCTTGTTTGCCGCGCTGAGCGCGGATTAGACGGAGCTCTCGTCGCGCGGAGTGGCTTGCTTCTGCGGCCAATCATTCAGGTTTGGGGCAGCGATGCTCGGAATCTGCTCTCGTTGATCAAGTTCCTCGCCACAGGGGACGACTTTTCCGTATGAGAACTGTATGGACAATCGCCCAACCATCATGTGCCCGCGGTGCGGGGCTTCAAAGATAAGCGGCCAGGTATTTGGTCTATGCCCCCATTGTCTCGGGGCGCTCAACTTCACCAGTGACACATCGGCATCGGAAGGTGCTGCGGTCGGGTGGATGGAGTTTTCGCGGGAGGATTTGGAAGCGAGTTTCCCTCAACTGGAGATCCTGGAGCTGCTGGGCCGCGGCGGGATGGGGATCGTCTACAAGGCTCGCCAAAAAGAACTGGGGCGACTCGTTGCGCTCAAACTGCTACCTCCCGATCGCGTCTTGGACCCGCAGTTCGCAGACCGGTTTCGCCGCGAGGCACAGGCGCTCGCGTCCTTGGCGCATTCCAACATCGTCGCGATTTATGACTTCGGTCAGGCGAACGGACTGTTCTATCTACTCATGGAGTTCGTCGATGGAGTCAACCTGAGGCAGGCAATGAACGCCGGCCGATTCACTCCTGACCAAGCCCTCGCCATCGTTCCGCCGGTCTGCGAAGCACTGCAGTTTGCGCACGAGCACGGCGTCGTCCACCGGGACATCAAGCCCGAGAACCTACTGCTCGACAAGCGCGGGCAGGTCAAAATCGTGGACTTCGGGATCGCCAAGATGCTGGGGCAGGACGCAGATGTTGACGTAACCGAATCTCAGCCCGCCGGAACGCCGCAGTACATGGCGCCTGAGCAAAGGCGGCCTGGTCTGACCGATCACCGGGCCGACATCTACAGTCTGGGCGTCGTGCTCTACGAAATGCTGACCGGCGAATTGCCGACTGGCCCGCTGCAGCCGCCATCGCGTCGAATTCAGGTCGACGTGCACATCGACGAAATCGTACTTCGCGCGCTGGAAGCATCGCCTGAAATGCGCTTCGGGACTGCGGCGGAGTTCCGCAGTAGCGTTGAGGCAGTGACGCGGCGAAGGGCGGTCCCTTCGGCACAAGAGAGGATGTCTGGCTCCTTCTCGGCACTCGCGCTGTGGGGTGCGGCATGGTCGGCCCTGTGCCTGATCAGCCTCCCGTTTCTGGACATGGCATGGATCGGCGGGTTAGGGAGTACAGTGCTGGGCTGGCTGGCGGTCTCGGAGATTCGGCGCTCTGAGGGCCAAGTGCGTGGACTAGGACTGGCCGTGTTTGATGGGGTGCTATTTCCGCTGCTAATCGTGAATGCCGTTATGGTCGCCGCCTGTGCGAAGTTCACCTTCCCACTTGAAAATCAACGATCGCTGGCAATTGCCAGCTCCGACTGGCCGCTAATTGTCATCGGGCTTGGCCTGCTGACATTCCTGCTCGTCGTCCTGGTCGATTTCATCTTGGTGCGCGCTGTATGGAAATATCTCAACAGGTCCTGCAAGAACGTGGAAATGCCGGCGCGGCCCCGAAGTTGGCGCTCGGTCATGGGTGCCCTGCTTGTGCTCGGCGGCGGTGCCATAGTGCTCGGGGCGCCCGTCGTTAACGAATTCGTCGATGACTCAGGACTGACGACAACGGCTCGCAATCATCACCATGCACACAAGCGTGCAACACAGCGTTGGTCCGATCTTAAGGCTTCCGCGACCGAAGCCCTCATCGCTCTTGAAGCCGCTAAGACAACCGCGAGTGTGACCGAAATTGATCGTCTCACAAATGCGTCTCAGTTACTTCGTGACGAAGTTGCACAAGCTGAGTCTGCCGTCAATCAAATTGCCTTGCAGAAGGAGTCCAGTGAAAGAGAACGGCAGGCTCTATTCTACCTGGTCGGCAGCGGTCTGATCGTGACAGGGTTGCTGGTAACTCTGTGGGACGCACGCCGTAACGACCGCTCGATCGCGGATCGAGACATAGGTTTACCCAAGACCGGCACCGCGACGTTGGTGACACCGAATGAACTCGCGAGCATTTGGAATCAGTGTTTCTGTTACCGCACTCGTGGATCGCTGACTCTGGACGAAAATGGCCTGACGCATTCCTATCCCGGCGGCACAAAGACTATCCCGTTGCATGCCATTTGCGACGTCAGTATTGGGCAGCTTCCGCGGTTGATGAATCTTGCGGGCCTGCGTGTTCTGAGCATCGGATATGAAGACGATGGGCAGACTCGGCAGGTGCTCATATCACCAATCGAGGGGTGGCTTGAATACTCCCAAGAGGCTGTCTCGGTCTGGTACGAGGCCATCCGAAAGGCCGTTGTCGCCGCGACCGGGCGAAAGCCGACCACCACCCCCCAAGAGCAACTGGGAATTCCGCATAGCTCTCGATTGATCTCAATGACGGTCTTTGTCGCAGCCTCTCTGCTTGTTCTCGTTCTGTATTTCAAACTGTCTCAAGAATCGCTTCGGACTGCGACGCCGGCACCTTCGATGAAGGTGACCAACAGAGGGTTTCCGGTCAGCAGCCATCTCAGTCGGAATCATCAGTCCGTGCTGGTTGTGCAAGACGACTCCGCTTCGACTGTTGACTATGTCCTGTATTTCCCCGGAGACATTTCCACGTCATCCTCCGGCAGCAGAAATCTCGCTGACAGTACGTGGGTGGATGAAGGAGTTGTCAAACTCAGAAGCGGACGCCAATTCGCGTACTCACGAAAAGCAATTTCTCCGGACGAACTTCAGATCAACGGCGAGAATTTTGATTTGCGTCAGGGGCGTGTTCTGGTGCTTCACCTGGACGGCCATAGCGAACAGGTCCGTTCCTTCCCAAGCTTGAGTTTCGCTCGCGATCCGGAAGCAGTTGGTCGATTTGTTGCTGAAGAGGAAGGTCGTAAGAACGGCATAATCGGCTGTAGCATTCCTCAAGTAAAGGTGCCCGATGGCACGCATGAATTATTACTCCATTTCCAACGTCAGTGGCAGAAAGTGCCGCGTCTTGGGATTGAGAGCAGTCTGCGCATAGTCGCCTCAGTATCTCCCGATCCGACGAAGCGGATGCCCAAGAATGGGCTGTGGACCACTCGGCAGAAGAGCCTCGTTCCCGTCGACGGACAGTTTACGGTCACTTTCGCACTGCCGGATGAAATCCCAATCGCGCGACTCCAGGAGGCCGCGGCAACCATACGACGTCGCTATGAAAATAGCTCGGGCGATCGCCTCGGAGGCTGGTGCCAGACATTCGGTGAGGGCGAGCTGAACCAGTTGGCGGTGATCGCACATCCGGATGGATGGGAATGCCACTTATTCATAAGAGCTTTGAGGCTAGACGAATTCAACAATCCCATCGAAATTTTAACGGCGCCTTCGGTGTCAGATGACAAGGACGAACCTGCGACGCCAGCCGACCCCGTGGATGCCATTTCTGACATCGCGATGAAGACTTACGATCTCAGTTTCGCGTTTGTCGGCGTCGGCAGAGAAGCGCGTCTGCGTGACGAGGTCCGTCTGGCGATCGAACAATTTGTCCAGAAGGTTGATGCAGAAACCGGCCGGACCCCAGACGCTCGTATGGACGCGGAAACCCGATTGCTCACGCTCACAGGGCCCGCTGACCAACATCGTGTGATCTCGAAAATGGTCGTGACCTTGAAAGAGAAGTTGGCCCAGGACGCGCTCTCGGAATCGCAGCCATGAATCGCTGACAGCTCAATACATCTCAACTGGCATCAGATTTGACCCCGTAAAAATCTGCAGCCAGCACAGGTTAGTGTCTCTCAGCATCGCGGCGTTTCTCCCTGCGCGAAACGCTGCCATTGTGGACGGAGTGTGACGAAGCGTCCCTAGACTTCTGAACTTATCGGGCGCGAGTTTAGGTGGTGCCCGCCTCTCACAGGAGCTCTTTGATGATGGTATCTACATACACTCGCTTTGTTGGAATATTGCTGATGACCGGAGCGGTTGTCTGTGCAGAAGAGCCGGGCAAGACGGTCTCAGATGAACTCACCATGAAGCGTTATCAACTCATGGAGAAGCGAATGAGTGCGGTCCGCGTGACTTCCAGCGAGGAAGGGTTTCCGATGGCGTTCGAATCGAAGCCAATTTTCCGGTATACGGACCCGGCGCGACAGTATGTGGCAGCTGCCATTTGGAAGCTGGGAGCGGAAGGACGGCCGAAAGCATTTATGACGACCGAGCTCCATCGCTCGTATCGCGGGCAGCCGCGCATTGTCTACGAGTATTTGTCGCTGACCCCACTGAAATTCGCAGCCGTGGGCGGGGACGTCGCGTGGCGGCCAACGGCCTCTGCGGTGGAATTCCAGCCAATCCCCGGAGCACCAACGCCGGAGGCAACTCCCCAGCGGCGGCTGCTGCAAATGCGGGCGCTGGCGAAGCAATTCGCGGGCAAAGAAACCGTCGGAAACGAAAGGTGCGAACTGAGGCTGCTTCCACAACCCATCGATCGATACACACCCTCAACGGCTGACCGCGCCGATGGAGCCGTGTTCCTTCAGACCTACGGGACGAATCCCGAGATTGCACTCTTCATCGAATCTGATGGCCAGAGTTGGACCTTCGCGGCGGGTCGGCTAGCAGGAGCGTCCCGCATTGATCTGACGATCGAAGGGAAAACCGTATGGGAAGGAGCGCCCGTGAACTATGCCTTAACGTCGCCCTACACCGCTTCGAACTCGCCCGCCGACATTCCGGGGATTAGTCCAGACGGGGCAGAGATCATCAACAAGTGAGTGGAGAGAGTGCCGAGTCACATCCTACTGTCACACTTGGCGGCATGAACTCTGCCGATGCGACGCCGCTGTCTGAAGCGTCACCTGACAGTCTACGGACGTCCTGTGCAAAAATGAAATCGGACGATATGGGGCAAGTGCGGTGCTGGAAGCGAACCGCTTCTGGAACGCGGACCGGAATCAGGGAATTGAGTATTAGAGCTTGAGCTGGGTCGGTAGTGCGCGTGAATGAAACGGTTTCGCGGTGCGTTGGCGGGATTCAGGCCGCCCGCCGCTCGTAGTGCTTCAGCAGCCCGCCCAACCGCTGCTGGCACTTGATGTCACTGATCGGCACGACGTCCGGCGGCGCGGACGCC
>CAYLTY010000354.1:0-6469 GCA_964386705.1 uncultured Planctomycetaceae bacterium | reverse complement strand
GTGCTCTTCCCTTCGGGCTAATAGCGAGCGGGGATTAGGGGACGGGTTGCTTTCCTTTCGATTGTCGCTGGGTTTGATCACGTTGCTGCTGACGGCGGCTTTTTCGCCCGTGGGCCTGGTCTTTGCTGAAGACGAGGCGATGCCGGCGATCAAGGTAGACGTGCTGCAGAAGGGTTCGTCGACGGGGAAGAGTTACGAGCAAGCGGTCGCGGACCTGCCGCTGACCCAACTCCCGGCGGAGCACCGTGCTCGCGTCGATAGCGTTCTGAAGCACCGCAGCCTGTTCCGTCGCCTGCCGACGATTGGCATGGATTCTCAGCCCGCTGTTTATGATCACTTCACTCGCAATCCCGAATCTGCCGTCAGCATTTGGCGCGTGCTGGAGATTTCTCAGTTCAAGATCGCACCCACCGGGCCTAATGCCTGGCGCGGAGACGCGGGTGATGGCTCCATCGGTACGATTGAAGTTCTGCATCGCACACCAAGTTCTCAACTGCTGCTGTGCGAAGGTGAATACAAGTGTCCGGTGCTGCCGAAGCCGATCAAAGCTCAGGCCGTGATGCACCTCAGAACGAAGTTCAGTAACGAACCGAACAAGCAGCCGATCACTCATGACCTCGACCTGTTCGTGACGTTTCCTTCGATGACCGTCGATACCGTAGCCAAAGTCATTGCACCGGTCAGTAACACGGTCGCTGATAAAAACTTTCGCGAACTCAGCATGTTCGTGCAGTTCATGTCTGTGGCCATGGAGAAGCAACCGGGCTGGGTTGAGCATGTTGTGCAGCGGATGGAAGGTGTGCGGTCTGACCAGAAAGAAGAGCTGATGAAACTTTCTGCCCAGGTTTTCGTCGCCGCCCGCAAGGCTGAGCTTGAGAAATCAGGTGTCGTCACGACATCCTTTGACGAGTTGCTCGCACCCTATCAGCCCGCGAAGAAGTAGTTGCCGCGCCGCGGCCAGCGAATGGTCTTCGTAAACCAGCGGAACGAAGGGCCGGGCGAAGACTCGTCCTCTCTGCAGGTTTCTCATGACGCACCCCACTCTCGCCGCTCAGGTTATCGACATCCACAAGCACTACTTCCTTGGTGGTGAGACGGTGCGGGCGTTGAATGGCGTGTCTCTGGAATTTCCGCATGGCGACTTCGTAGCCATCATGGGCTCGTCGGGTAGCGGTAAGAGTACGCTGCTCAATCTGCTGGGAGCCCTCGACCGGCCGACTCAGGGGGAGTACGTCCTCGGCGGCAAAGCGGTCTCGCAGATGAGCGATGATGAGCTGTCATCGATTCGCAATCAGATGATCGGTTTCATCTTCCAGTCCTACAACCTGATCGCTCAGTACACCGTCCTGGAAAACATTGAGATCCCGCTACATTACCGCAAAGGCGGCAGCGCGGTGAGTGCGGCAGACCGGCAGCATGTGCAGGATCTGGCTCTCAAAGTTGGCCTTGCGAAACGGCTCGATCACCGCCCGTTTCAGCTGTCCGGAGGTCAGCAGCAGCGCGTTGCCATTGCGCGGGCACTCGTCAACAACCCGCAGATCATTCTGGCGGACGAACCTACCGGTAACCTGGACTCAGCTACCGGCGCGGAAATCATGGAGATGCTCCGCGGACTGAATGCTGAAGGCCGCACCATCATCATGGTGACTCACGAACCTGACATTGCTCAGCAAGCCAAACGCCAGATCTTCATGCGCGACGGAAAGGTTGCCGGTACGGGCATCTTCCCCGGACACGGAGCGCCGCTGGCGGTTCACGGGAGCTGAATCAGGCTCAAGGTCTCAGGCGCGCTGCCAGGTCACTCGATAGCGACCGCGCAAGGCGTCCCACAGCGCCGCGACCGTAGTGACGTTGAGCGTCAGGAACATCAACTGCACACCGAACAGCAGCGATGTGCGGCCTTGCTTCTGGAACAGCCAACCGGCCAGCGCTGAGAGATAGAAGCACAGATGCGCGGACAGCAGCACCTGATACAACGGCTCGGCGGAGAGCGCGACGTTGCTGACTAGCACGAGCAACAGTAGCACTGGAGATGTCAGACGCAGCACCTTGTGGGAGATAAACTCGAACCAGATGGGGTTCTTCCACGGCAGCAGCCAGCTTGGATGATGCAGTACTAACTGAGCTGCCCCTGCGATCGTGCGGCGCTTGCGAACGGCCTCACGTTCCAGTGTTCCTGACGGCTCGTCCCAAGCGACCGCTCCAGGCTCGAATACGCAGTGATAGCCACGCACGATCGCCTGCATCGGAATCACAACATCGTCGAGCAAGGTCGTGGCGGGGATGGGTTCGAACAACTCTTTACGAATCGCGTAGAGGGCTCCCGTCGCACCCGGCACGCTGCGAAAGCGAGCTTCGGCTTTGCGGATGCTCTTCTCATAACGCCAGTACGCTCCGATACCCTGACCGGCCATGTTGGTCTGGCCGGGCTTACGGAAGATGAGTTCTCCCGAAACCACGCCGACGGTCGGATCGGCCATGTTCGCCAACAGTGCCGGAATGGCGTTCGGAGCAAAGATCTGCCGTGCGTCACACAGCACGACGATATCTTGAGTGCAGCGCGGAATCAGGTCATTCAGTACCGCTGGTTTGCCGCGGCGTTCGGGAAACTCGATGAGCTTGATGCGCGGATCGTTCAACCTCGCCAGCATGGCGGGCGTGTCGTCCGTTGAGCCATCGGAACCGATCAGGATCTCCGCGATGTATTGAGCCTGCTCTGAAGTCAGCAGGTCGCGAAGTTTGATCTCCAGTCGCGGAGACTCGTTGTAAGACGCCAGGACCAGTGACACTTTCTGATCGAGCGACGGGTCTTGTTTCAGCGTCCGCAGCGGGCGCACCTTGGCTAAGCCGCGCACGAGCAGCGGATAGCCGAGATACACATAGACGAGCCCGCTGAGGCTCAACCAAAACAACCACGTCATCACGAGCACTGTTCCCGTCAAGATTTCTAGCTGCCCACTGCCACACTCTCTGGGAGTTGCTGCTTCACACTGCGCGGCACTGCAACTGCCGCCGGTCCGCCGGGGACCAAGCCATTGAAGACCCCGGCCAGCTGCCGAGTCAGTTCACGTCGTTCAAACCGATTCACATCCCAACCCGTCACCGTGCCCGGCAACGTCTCGGGCAAGAGATCAAGCGCCCCCCGAATGAGATAATCCGATATGCCTTGCAGGTCGGTCGGCAGAAACTGGTACGCACACGGGCACCCGTTGAGCAGTTCGCTGACTTCACCGTGTGGAGCGATTGAAAGGATTGGCCGACCCAGAGCGAGGTATTCAAATGTCTTGGCTGGCATCACCCGGCTGGCCTCTTCGACGTCAGATAACAAGAGGCATTGCGCATCTGCGGATTGCATCAATTCAATCGCGCGGCCGTGTTCCAGATAGTTTTCACGCACTACGCGGCAGGGTAGACCGTTCAGGCGATCCAGGATCGCGTCTTGCTCATTGGTGCGGCGACCTGCGACGACCAGTTCCAGTTTGGCTCCCGTTTCCGGTTCCGTGGCGCAGACATACTGCATCGCCATCACCAGCGGCTCGATGGAGGTGAGGTTCCACAGCGTGCCGACGTACGCAATCCGAAAACGGCCATCGCGTCGGTCGGGACCAGCGAGCGATGGCTGACGGCTCACGGGGATATCGTTCGCGTCGAAACCGTTATAGATTTGTGTAACGCTGGCTCGACCTTGCGCCGCGGTGATGAGCTCCTTTAACGAATCAGCGCTGCGTCGCGTTGTGGCGACGACAGAACTCGCCTGGCGCAGCACCTTGTTCTGCATTCGCCGCTGCAGCCATTGTGAGACGTTCGACTTCTGGCGGTTCTCCTGATACCGATTGCTGATCCCCCATTCGTCGCGATAGTCTAGCACCAGCGGCAGGCCGGAGCGGCGACTCATCTCCGCGCCGATCAGCAAAGACGAAAAGGGCGGTGCCGTTACGAAAATGGCGTCGTGAGGTTGCTCGGCGAGCAGACGCATGCCTTCACGCACGGCCTGTGGGTACCACAGCACCTGCGCGTCGGGTTGCAGAACTGCGTTGCCAGCTGCACGCACCAAACCTTTCAGCAATCGCTTGACTCCGCTGCGTTTGGACGCGGAACCGCCCGCACTGGCAGAGACCACATTTTTCAACGCATAACCGGGTTCGTAGGTGCGCGCTCGACGGACGATTGTGGTCGCGGGAACTTCGCTGAGCAGCGTGGGATCCTGCAGCGGCACTGACGGGTTGGAGACCGTCAACACCGAGCAATCCCAACCGAATTCGGGCAGGTACTTCACGAACTTCGTTACGCGCTGCACGCCCGCGCCGCCGCTGGGCGGAAACACATAGGCGATCACGAGCACTCTGCGCCGACGTTGCTGCGTTGTGAAATCAGCCATGACTCACCGTCACATTCCGAGATTTGATTGATGGTTGCGGCTTGGTTGAACCATGCACCGAATTGAGCACCCGCAGCAAACTTGTTGCCGTGTCGTCCCAGGATTGCGGTACGTAGCTCTTCGCGCCGCTGGAGAAGATGGGGTCGAGAATGTCGAGCATCCCGACGGTGAGTTCGGCCTGATTGTTCGACGCGACCAGAATTGAGTTCGTTGGCTCAGAGATTTCACGGATGCTGCCCACGTTGGTCGCCACGAACGGAGTTCCGCAGGCCAGTGACTCTCGCAGCACGTTCGGCAAGCCTTCTGAAGTGCTGGCCAGAATGGTGGCGTCTGCCGCCTGGTACCACGTCGACAACTCCGATTGCGCCACCGGTCCCGCGAAGTGCACGCTTTCACGGAGACCCAGTGAATGCACCAGTTCGCGAACTGGTTGCTCCATGGGGCCGGAGCCGCACAGGCAGAGCAGAGCATCGCCGCTCGTCTCACGGACGGTGGCGAAAGACTTCACAATCAGGTCGAGTCGCTTGAGTTCCACCATGCGGCCGACCCAGACGAAGACGGGTGGTGTTGTCAGCGACGGCACCGGCAATCCCAGACGCATCCGCGCCGCGATCTGATCACCTTGCCTGAAGTGAAGCCGATCAATGCCTTGATAGACGCAGTGCACTTTGGCCGGATCAACGCCCAGGCTGACGACAGGTTCTTTCAAGCCTTCGCTGACGGTGATGACGGCGTCCGCTTCCGTGAGCACCTTCGCCACGCACTTCTTCCGGCGAGCGTTCTTCGGGAGCAGCAGGACATCCGAGCCACCGACGATGATCGCGGACTTCGCCCCAGCTTCGCGAGCTGCTCGATTGCCGACCTCACCATCAGGATGAGCCCAGTAGCTCACTACCCAATCGAGATCGAAGCCGCGCTGCAGGCGACGGATTGAAGACTTCGTGCAGTGCCACATCCACTCGCCGTACGTGTGCTTCCAGAACTTCACCGGATAGACGAAGCACGGCCATTCGGTTGGCAGGCACGTATTCAGCTCCGTGTGCGGCTTGCGGCAGGATCGCGCGACGTCGACCCACGTGCGCGGAGCCACGACACGCACATCACCTTGCCGAGCCAGTGCGTGACACAGTTCCCAGTTGAACGTGCCACTAACCGGTGCGGTCATGTGCGGATAAACGGTGCTGTAGAAAAGAATGTTCATGACTCGGTTGATCGCAATGAACCCGCGAGGATCACGTTGATTTGGTTGCCAGCAGTTCGCCGTAGAGGGACTCGTACTGCTGCAGCATGTGTTTCACGTTGAAGTGCTGTTCGACTCGCTGACGCGCCAGCTCACCCATCACCGGCCAGCTAGCGGAGTCGGCCAGCATGGCCTTCATCGCGGCAGCCAGTTGTTCGGGGTCGCAGGGCGGAACCAGCTTGCCGGTCTTGCCGTCCACCACGACTTCCGGGTTTCCGCCGACATCAGTCGCAACGATCGGCAGGCCGACGGCCATCGCTTCGAGCAGCGTCAGCGAGATCCCTTCCGACTTCGATGACGACACAAAGAACGCGGCCTCACCGAGCAACGCCGGGATGTCATGACGTTCGCCGAGGAACTCGACGTTGTTTTCCAGGCTCAGTTCGCGAGCGAGTTCCTTGAGGGAATCCGCTTCGCGACCATTACCGACGATCCGCAGACGGAAGTCGGGCACGTCGCGTACGACGAGGCTGGTTGCTCGCAACAAAGTGGCGAAGTCTTTCTCTGGAGACAGTCGTGCGACGCTGATGGCGACGGGTTGGTTGATTGGACCTCGGAAAGCGAACCGCGTCAGGTCAATGCCGTTCCAGATGGCCTGCATGCGGCGAGCGGAAAGGCGGTCGTCGTCCTGACACAGACGCGTCGCGTCTTCGGACACGCCGATGACACGATCTGCAAAACGATTGGCGAGGCGGAACTGCCACTTGGCTTTCCAACTGGCTCCGCAGCCCCGGCCATGTTGAGTGTTCACAATGACGGGCACGCCGGCCCACTTGGCCGCCGCGGTTGCGTAGAAATGCGCGAGCGTATTGTGGCTGTGCACGACATCGATCTGTTCGTCGGCCAGCAGT
>CAYLTY010000353.1:0-6492 GCA_964386705.1 uncultured Planctomycetaceae bacterium | reverse complement strand
ACCGTCAGATAGATGTGCAGATCACTGATGCTGAAGACATCTACGAGTTCGTGCGGTTCGACACGGCCGGTGAAGATGAAGCGGCTCATGTCGTAGTTGTCCTGCTTCAACACGAAGTCTTTGTAAGTCTGCTCGTTGATGCGGTTCAGGTCGCCGCCATAGCAGACTCGATCCGACCCCACGCACAGGAAGATGACGTCCTTCCGCGCGTCGCAGATCTTCTTCGCGACCTTCATGAAGACATCGAAGCCGCGCATCGATTCGAAGCCGCGCGACACGTAGGTGACGATCTTCATCTCGGGCGGAATCACGCGTCCCTGAATCGTTCGCGGAATCTGCTTACGATACCAGATGTTCGTGTCGATGCCGTCGAAGATCGTTTCCAGCTTCGGCTGATACTCGTCCGGGAACAGGCTGCGCTGATACGCCGTCGGGCAATAGCCCATCGTGCAGGTTTGAGCGTCCAGCAGAATCATCGCGTTACGAGTGCGCGAACGCAGCACGTCCAGCTCCTTCACCGGGAAGTCCGGTCGGAAGTCCAGATCGGAGCCCTTGCTGCGGTAGTAGTACTCAAAATAGTTGATGATCGGGCAGTCGTAGAGATCCGCCAGCCACAACGTGCTGCCGAAGCCGCTGTGCCCGACGACCAGATCCGGCTTGATGTCCGGGCGATTCTTCATCGCCTCGTAGACCGCATGCGAGTGCCAAACGCAGTTCTCGAAGGTGCGGCTGCAATAGTGAGTCGACTTCGTCGCCCCGCCCGTCAGCTTGTATTGAATGCGCTCGATGCCATCGATCACCGCCGGCGGCAGTTCGGACACGAACGAGCAGCGAAACCGATGATTCTTGATGAGATAGCTGGCGATGTGGCCGAACTGAGCGGGAAAGTTCTTATGGACGAACAACACGTGCATGAATACGGCTCCTTCAAACTCCGTTCCGACAGGTGGCGGGAGTCTAGGGAGAGCCTGCGCGGCAAGCCACACTGATTGATCCGACTGTCAGCGAACTACTTCGGCAGCTCGCCTTCGCCGATACCGAGGGCTTCACGCAGGAAGCGGGATGGCACAGACGGGCGTTTCTTGCCCCATTTCTTGCGAAAAGCCGTGCGAGTCAGTGTCAGATGATCGCGGGCTCGCGTGATGCCGACGTAACACAGCCGCCGCTCTTCATCCACGTTACCGCCGGTTTCTTCCGCTTCGACCGATCGCTTGTGCGGCAAAATGCCCTCTTCCATGCCAACCATGTAGACGCGCGGGAACTCCAGCCCCTTCGCGCTGTGCAGGGTCATCAGCTTCACGGCGTGCTGGGTGAGCTTGTCTTCCTTGCCATCGTCCTCACGGCCAAACAACGAGGTCTCTTCGAGAAAGTTTGATAGAGAGGGCTCGTCAGCGCGGCTGGTGTAAGTGCGCAGCGAATCGAGCATCTGCTCGATCATCTCGCCGCGGACGAGTTGCATGTCTTCATTTTCGTACTGTTTCTGAATCTCGCTGGCGTAATCGATCTCGGTCAGCAGTTGTTCGGCAATCACGGGCAGTTCGCGCGGATCGGCCTGCAGCCGCGCACGGTATCGATCCAGCATTCCATAGAAGCTGTTGATGGCCGCACTGGCTTTGGGAGTGATCTCTTTCTCAGCGAGAGCTCCGGGAACGACCTCGCGCAATTGCTTGCCCTCACGGACAGCTCGTTTCAGCAGTTTTTCGACGGTTGAATCGCCGATCCCGCGCGCGGGCACATTGATGATTCGCAGCAGCGCGGTTTCGTCCTTCGGATTCTCCAGCACCTTGAGATACGACATCATGTCGCGAATCTCGCGCTTATCGAAGAACGACTGGCTGCCCATGATGACGTACGGCAACTTCACGCGCCGCATCTCGGTTTCAAAGACGCGCGGCTGCTCGTTGGTGCGAAACAGAATGCAAAAATCTTCGAGCGGCACGCCCTTCTTCTCAGTGTAGTATTGGATCTCGGCCACGATCTGCTCGGCTTCGACCTGCTCGTCTTCGTACTCGCGGCAGCGGACGGGTGACTCAGCCTTCTTGTGCGCAACGAGCTGCTTGTCGTGCCGGCCCTTGTTGTGCTTCACCAGCCGATTGGCCGCATCGATGATCAGGTCGGTGCACCGGTAGTTCTCCACCAGCCGCACGACCTTCGCGCCTTTGAACTGCTCATGGAACCCGAGAATGTGAGTGACCTCAGCCCCGCGCCAGCCATAGATCGACTGATCGTCGTCACCCACCACACACAGGTTCTGATGCGGTCGCACGAGTGCTTCGATGAGATCGAACTGCGCGCCGTTCGTGTCCTG
The DNA here is from genome assembly GCA_964386705.1 of uncultured Planctomycetaceae bacterium. GTDB lineage: Bacteria > Planctomycetota > Planctomycetia > Planctomycetales > Planctomycetaceae > AM-0621. The sequence goes on along the minus strand of CAYLTY010000353.1, from coordinate 4,184 downwards.
ATACTCATCGATCTGCACGTGATCAAACCGCTGCTGCTGTCGATCGAGCGCGTCCGGAAACTCATCGAAGAGCTGACCGGTCAACAGCAGCAGATCATCGAAGTCGACCGCGCCGCACGCACGCAGGTTCGACTGATACTTTCGATAACCTGTCGCCGCGAGAAACTCTTTGTCGTTCTCGACATGCTCGCGAGCAAACTGCGGCCGGATGTTCTGCATCTTCCAGCGGCTGATGATGCTCAGCAGGTCCTCGGGGCTGAGCGTCGTGTCCGGCACGCGAATGTCGCGCAGAGCCTTCCGCGCCGCCGATTCCTGATCTCCGCGATCGTAGATCGAAAACGTCTTCGGATAACCGAGCAGTTCGATCTCCTGCCGCAGCACGCGCACGCAGTAGGCGTGAAACGTCGAGATCAGCGGCCGCTTCTTGAGGTTCTTGCCCAGGAGATGCTGAGTACGTTCCAGCATTTCCTTCGAGGCTTTATTCGTGAACGTCACCGACAGAATGCGATCCGGCGCGATGCCGTGCCGGATCAGTTCGACCATGCGATGCGTGATCACTCGCGTCTTGCCGGTCCCCGCGCCGGCCAGCACCAACAACGGTCCCGCCAACGTCAACACAGCTTCGCGTTGAGCCTGATTCAAATGAGCAAGACGGTCTGACATACGTACTCGATACGGCGAACATAAACCCTGCGCAACGACGCCGATGTAGGGCGGACAATCCTGTCCGCCATCGGTTCGGCGGACAAGATTGTCCGCCCTACATGGAGAATGCCAGCCGCGCCTTACAGGTGCTCGCCGCAGCACTTCTTGTACTTCTTGCCGCTGCCGCACGGGCAGGGATCGTTGCGGCCGATGCGCTGGCTGCGATTACGGATCGGAGCCACCGCCGGCGGCGGTTCGCTTCCCGAGCTCTCCACCGTGCGGCCCGCTGACGGCTCATCCATCGGCGGAGTCGGGGGAATGTCTTCCACAACACCGGGATGCGTCTCCTCAGTGATCCGCCACAGTGATGTGACGTACTCAGGAGTGATGTTCTGCTCGATGCGGAACACGTTGCCGGTCAGCCGTTCGCCGATGATGCGTTTCATCTGGCGGAACTTCTCCATGCCCTGCTGAGCGTATTCCGCTTTCGGGTCCTTCTGAGCATAACTTTGCAAGTTCACGCTGCGACGCAACGAGTCCATGCTGTGCAGGTGATCTTTCCACTCGCCATCCACGAAGTCCAGCAGGAGGACGCGTTCAATCTGATGCAGTTCCGGACGGAAGCGGCGGGCGTGAGCCTTCTGAATCAGGGCTTGTGCACCCAGCCGGGTCGTACCATCAAAGTCATCCGCTTCGAGATCCGCCGCGAAGTGCTCGTTAGCCCAGGCGATCAAGCTCGGAATCTCAACGGTCGACTGCACTGTATCTTTTGAGCTATCACGGTCCGCCTTACGCGGTCCGTAGATCGCGTCCAATCGATCATCGAGTCCATCAATTGCATCACCACGAACGATGTAAGCGGCACTCGCATCCATGATGCGGGTCATGAGTTGCTCGTAGCTCATGCCAACGAGTTCATCGAGCTTCAGATCGGCACCGAAGCGCGAATTCGCGAACGCCACCAGACCTTCTGCATCAACGCGGATGGTGTCTCCTTCCTGAGCCAGGAACCGCGACACACCGACACGCACCGGAAACTGGATTTCCTTGTCGCGGTAGAACTTCATTACGCGCTCACGCAGCACCGGTGTCACGAAGTCGACTTCGGTGCTGAGAAACTCAGCGGGGTCCATCGTGATACCAAACTGACGCTGGACAGCATCAATCAACGCCCTGATCGGGAACTCCGCGGACACGAACGCGGGCACCGCCGTCAAATCGAGTTGATCAGCTCGTTCGGACGCAAACTTATACAGGAAGGTGTGAATTTCATTGCGCGGCACCGCCTTGAGTTCTTCCACCTTCAGTTCGAGCTGGAACGTGCGGTTCGCCCAGTTCGTCAACGACTGCCAGTTCCATTCGTCCTCGGGTGTGTGCTCAGGCAGAGCAACTTCAATTTCGTCGGCGATGCCGTTGTCGGCCTGACGGCGGTATTCATGCCGGAGGAAATCATCAATCTGCTCGTCCGCCATGCCGTGAATCTGCTGCGCATCAAACGCGATATTATGAGTCTCGCGCGCCCAATGGGCCAGATTGTTCCAGCGGAACAAGTGCGACAGAAACCGCTCAGCAAGCCGCTGGCACTGATCGTTCACGTAGCCCACGATGATCGACTTGCAGCTCGCACCTTCCAGCGACCGCTGACGCAATGAGTAGATCTCCTTGCGTTGCACGTCCATGACTTCGTCATATTCGAGCAGGTGCTTGCGCATGTCGAAGTGCGCTTCTTCACGCTTCTTCTGAGCACCCTCGATGCGGTTGGTGACCATGCGGCTTTCAATAGCCTCACCTTCCTGCATACCCAATTGCGTCAGCAGGCCACGCACCCATTCACCCATGAAAATGCGCATCAAGTCATCGTCGAGCGAGATAAAGAACCGGCTCGAACCTGGGTCGCCCTGACGACCCGCACGACCGCGCAACTGCAGGTCGATGCGGCGTGAGTCGTGACGCTCTGTACCAACCACGTGCAGTCCGCCGAGCTCCGCCACCTTGCGGCCTTCGTCGGCCATGCCTTGCTCTCTGGAGATCCGGGAAGTCACTTCGTCCCACTGTGCCTTCGTCACATCCAGGCGGCTGGCGTGGGTCTTGCTGAGTTCCGCCCAGGCCATGAACTCAGGATTACCACCCAGAATGATGTCCGTTCCACGACCAGCCATGTTCGTCGAAATCGTAACCGCGTTGAGCCGTCCGGCCTGAGCGATGATCTCAGCTTCGCGCTCGTGGAATTTGGCGTTCAACAGGTTGTGCTTGATACCCGCGCGCTTCAAGTGCTCGCTGAGAATTTCCGACTTTTCAATGGACACCGTACCAACCAGCACCGGGCGCCCCGTCGAACCGACGGTCTTGATCTCCTCAACGATAGCGTTCCACTTTTCGCGTTCGGATCGCAGAATCGTGTCGGGCGAATTGATGCGTTTAGACGGACGATTCGTCGGAATGTTGATAACGTCCAGATTATAAATCTTCAGGAATTCATCAGCTTCCGTCATGGCGGTACCGGTCATGCCCGCCAGCTTCTTGTAAAGCTTGAAGTAGTTTTGCAGTGTGATTGTAGCGAGGGTCTGCGTCTCTTCCTTGATCTTCACGCCTTCTTTGGCTTCCACGGCTTGATGAAGACCATCGCTCCACTGCCGGCCAATCATTTTGCGCCCGGTGTGTTCATCGATGATAATCACGTCACCGCGTTCCACCACATATTGCACATCGCGCTTATAAAGGTGGTGCGCCTTCAGCGCATTATCAATCAGGTGCGGCCAGTGCATATTGCCGTAGGTATAAAAGCTTTCCACCCCGGCTAATCGCTCTGCCTGACGAATACCAATTTCCGTCAAGTGGCAGGTATGTTCCTTCTCCTTGATTTCAAAGTGCTCGCCCGGAACAAGTTGCCGGGCGACAACATTCGCGGCCTCGTAGTTCGCCGGATCGTCATTCGCCAAACCTGAGATGATCAGCGGCGTACGCGCTTCGTCGATCAGAATGTTGTCGATTTCGTCGACCAGCGCGAAATCCAGACGTCCCTGCACCTGAGCCTCACGTGTGGGCTTCATGTTGTCGCGCAGGTAGTCGAAGCCAAACTCGTTGTTAGTGCCGTAGGTGATGTCGCAACTGTAAGCCTTCTTGCGTTCATCGGGGTCCATGTGCGACTGGATCGCGCCCACGGTCATGCCCAGCGCCATGTGGATCGGCCCCATCCATTCCATGTCGCGCCGCGCGAGATAGTCATTCACGGTCACGACATGCACTTTGCCCGCCAGGCCGTTGAGGTACGCCGGCAGCGTTGCCACCAGCGTCTTACCTTCGCCTGTCGTCATTTCGGCGATCATGCCGTTATGCAGCACATAACCGCCGACCATCTGCACATCGAAGTGTCGCATGCGCAGGTTGCGACGTCCGGATTCGCGCACCGCCGCGAAAGCCTCAGGCAACAACTGGTCGAGTGTTTCACCCTTCCAGAGCCGCGCGCGGAACTTGGCCGTGCACTGGCGAAGTTCGTCGTCGGTGAGTTTCTCGAATTCGGGTTCCAACTGGTTGATGCG
>CAYLTY010000352.1:0-6520 GCA_964386705.1 uncultured Planctomycetaceae bacterium | reverse complement strand
TGGCACTGCATCTACGATTTCCCGCCGACGCCACGCAAGATGATCGATGCTGGCTTCTCCCTGCTCGCCGAGCGATGGAACCCGATTCTGGACGTGTTCCAGGAATGCGGTGTGAAGTTCGCGCTGGAAGTTCACCCAACCGAAATTGCGTTCGATATCTACTCGGCCGAGCGTGCGTTGCAGGCTCTGGATAACCGTGAAGAGTTCGGTTTCAACTTCGACCCCAGCCACCTGATTTGGCAAGGTGTCGATCCCGTCGAATTCATTCGCTACTTCCCGAAGCGCATCTACCACGTGCATATGAAGGATGCCTCGACGACCCTCAACGGTCGCACGGGCATTAACTCTAGCCACCTGTCCTTCGGCGATGCTCGCCGCGGCTGGGACTTCCGCAGCGTTGGACGCGGAGCGGTTCGTTTCGAAGAAATCATCCGCTCCCTGAACGCGGTCGGCTATGCCGGCCCGCTCTCGGTCGAATGGGAAGACAGCGGCATGGATCGCGAGCACGGCGCTCGTGAGTCTTGCCAATTCTGCAAGAACGTGGACTTCGCGCCTTCGAATCGCGCGTTCGATGCGGCGTTTGGTGATTAAGGCTTCGCTGGTTGTTCAGCGAAAGGGATGGTCCATTGAAGATCGTTCTGGCAGCTGTTGAGAATGAACTTGCCGATGCATGGGAACGGCATTGCGGAGACCTCACCGATGTGACCATCCATCGTGGGTCAGTTCTCGACTTGTCAGTTGATGCGGTCGTCAGTCCCGCGAACAGCTATGGCTTCATGGACGGCGGAATCGACTATCTGTACTCCCAGCGGTTTGGCTGGGAAGTGCAGAGTCGGCTTCAACACCTGATTCGTACCCAACATCACGGCGAGTTGTTGGTTGGTGCTGCGGAGATTGTTGAGACGGGCGAAGCCGCAATTCCATTTGTCATTGCTGCTCCGACGATGCGAGTGCCGATGATTCTGACGAATACCGTCAATCCTTATCTCGCGGCACGCGCCACATTACTCCTCGTGCGGCACGGGATCTTCGCCGCTGGTACATCGGCTGGCCAACCGGTTTCAGCCAAAGTGTCGTCCATCGCGTTTCCCGGACTGGGCACGGGTATCGGTCGAGTGGGACCGAATACCTGCGCTCATCAAGTGCGAAGGGCAATCGAGGAAGTTCTACTGAGCGCATCAGAATTCCCTCGCACTTGGGCTGAAGCTCATCAGCGCCACCAACTGCTCTATACGGATCGCGTCCGCAATCTCCAACGAGACTAGTCAGCTTTGCGTTCTTCCAGTGGGTTATCGGTTGACCATTGTGCAAAGCTTGTTGGCTATCTGAGTGTCTCAAGCAGCTTCAGCCTCATCGCGGAGAGCGCGGGCAACAAACCGCCGATCGCGCCCATGATGAGTGAGAACAGCATCCCGTACATGATGATGGCCCAGTCGACGGTCACTCGCAGTACGACAGATTTGCCGCCGCCTTGACCACTGCCGACGATGCTGTTGGCCGTCCAACCGTCGGACAGTGACCCCAACAAGCAACCGATGCCGCCACCCACGACCGCCAGTAACATCGATTCCAGCAGGAACGAAATTAGGATCTGCGAACGGTCGAACCCAAGGAGTCGCATCACGCCAATGTCTTTGATCCGCTGAGAAATTGCGGCGAACATCGTGTTCATGACCCCGAAAACTCCGCCGATCGACATGATCACGGCGACGATGATGATCGCGATCAGAAACTGCTGATTGGTGCCGTTCAGGTTGTTGAAGTAGGTCGTTTCGAGCATCGGCTGCAGGCTGGCTTTGCCCCATTCGGAACCGAAATAGTTGACCAGTCGCGCGGCCTCAGTGCGGTTCTCTCCGCGCACGACCATCGTCGTGTAGGTCTCTTTGCCGAACATGCGGCCGACCAGTTCTCGCTTGGCCCAGATCTCCGAGTCGAACGACTTACCCATCGACTTCATGATCCCGACCACAATCCAGCGCCGGTCGCCGCAAGTGAACTCATCGCCGACGTCCAGCCGGTCGCGATTTTTTGCGTTGGCGACTTGCTCGGGAGTCCGGTCGGACCCGAGCGTGCGGGCAATGCCTTCACCCAGCACCGCTTCGATTAGTGTGGATTGGTCCTTATCCATTTCGGCAGCTTGTCGCACACCCGCCTGGCTGAACCATTCGCCCTGCAGATTGACGTCATGCACTTCGCCCGAAATCTCCGGGATCTGAACACCTCGCATTTGTAGGAACCGTCGACGCGGACGTCCCTTCTGAGGGGCGACTACGGGTTGATTGACGATGACGTAGGTTTCTTTGCTCACCAGTGGCCGGTTGTCGCTATCCCTTGCGATGCCAGCGACGGTTTCAAGGCTGTCGACGTCGGTGAAGCCGAGGCTGCTGAAGACCTCGTCCTGAGTACCCTGTCCGAGAATGATGAGGTTGTCCGGCCGGCCACTGCTTTCCGTCAGCCGATACATGCCGTTGACGAAGGCCAGCATGACGACCAGCAGGCCGACCACCATCATGAAGGCCATGGCTGTGAGCAGGGTGATGCGCCACCGCACCATTAAGTTGCGGACGTTATAGATCAACGGCACACGCGCGATGACGGCGAGGATGCCGATGAGCGTCACCAGTCCGATCGTGACGGCGACTAGCTGGTCTTGAATGGTTAGTGGCGGTTCCAAAGTCTCAATCCGATGGTTCGGGTTTGGTTCAATTGTGAGCGCACAGGGGTGATTGGGGCGGGCTATGTAACCTTCGAGAACACTTCGCTCACCTTCACGGTTCGCGCGCTCCAGGCAGGCAGGAAGCTGCCGATGAAAGCGGTCATGCCGCCGACGGCCGGTCCCCACCACAACGCATTGGGCGAGATGTTGAAGGCGCCGAAGAAGGCGATGGGGAATGCAACTCCGCCGAAGACCTTGTTAACAAGGATGAATGTGCCCCCCGAACTGACGACGCCACACAGAATCCCCAGCGCGAGCGCTTCACCCAGGACGAGGATCAGAATCTGGCCGGGTAGAAATCCCAGCACTTTCATTACGGCGAGTTCCTTCTGCCGTTCGCGGACGCTGATACTGATCGCGTTGGCAATCACCAGCGACAGCGTGAAGAGAATGGCCGGACACAACAGCCAACGCATGCCCCACAGCAGATCACGATAGGCTTCGAGGAACGCCGAGATGCCCGACGAAGCGGTTTCACACTTGATCGGAACATCTTTGAAGTCGACCGAGTTCATGATCTCGTCCGCGCGTTGTTCGAATATTTCGCGGTCGGGATAACGAAACCAGGCCAGGTTCATGTTCTTGTTGGCCATGACGTGCGGCTTGTTGTTGGTTCTCGCCCAGGCGTCCATCGCATTGTTGAGATAGTCCCGGTTCATGGCGGCGCTGAGGTCATAACGGCTGACAGACGCCGGGAACGTGCCCATGATCTCAAACTCAAGATCGATGCCGCGATAGTTGAAGCTGGTGACTTTGACCGTGTCACCGATTTGTTTCTTGAGCAGCTTCAATCGTCCGGGGCCGACGATGATGCCGTTACGCTGCTCCGTCATGCGGTCGGCTATGGCTTTCAGTTCGGCCTTCTCTCGCGGCGGCAGAGAATCCAGTTCATCCATCATGGTGAACATTTTGCGGGGCTCGAGCCCAATCGCGAACAGCACGGAATCGAACGTGCGTTTCGTGGGATCGATTGTGCCGCCGTAGAACTGCCAGGTCATCATGTTGTCGAGCGGCTGCTCGTCGTTTGGGCCATGCCACGCGAATTGCTCCAGAGCTTTCGCGTAGGAGAACGGCATCTGGCTGGGGATTTGCCACCGCTCGGTGACGATGCACTTCAGGTTCTGGCTTTTTTCGGTGGTGGCGGCATCCAGAAACTCCAGCACGGACCAGACCAGCGTCACCACGAACACCAGAATGATGGTGCCCAGAGACGTAAGAATCGTCCGCAAGATATTGCGGCGGACGTTCTTCAGCATGAGGACGAGCAGCTTCATTCCATCGGGTCCAAAGTGTTCAAGGCGGTTTGTGGGGCGTTCTCCAGCGGCAGAGGCGCGGCTCTGTAGAGCACGCTTGCTAGGCATTCGAGTTCGACGTCTCCTGCTCGCGAACGAGCACTCCCTTGTCGAGATGCAGGACTCGATCGGCCCGCTCGGCGGCCTTGGGGTCGTGCGTGACCAGCACGATTGTCTTGTTGAGCGCTCGACGGATCTCGCACAGTAGATCCAGAATTTCGTGAGCCGACTTGGCATCCAGGTCGCCCGTCGGTTCGTCGGCCACGATCAACGTGGGATCGGTAACGATGGCGCGTGCGATGCCGACACGCTGCTGCTGGCCGCCAGAGAGCTGGCCGGGGCGATGCTGCAGCCTGTTATCCAGGCCTACGAGCTGCAGTGCGTTCAAGGTTTGTTGCTTGCGCTGAGCGGCCGTTAAAGGCAGCAGCAGCAAGGGGAGTTCCACGTTCTCATAGGCTGTCAGCACCGGCAGCAGATGGTAGAACTGGAAGATGAAGCCGATATTGCGCGTCCGCCAGCGCGCGAGCTGAGTTTCGGACATGGCTGAAACGAGATCATTTCCAATGTGGATCTCGCCCTCGCTGGGGGTATCAAGTCCCGCGATCAGATTCAGCAAGGTCGTCTTGCCGGAACCACTGGGGCCCATCAGGGCCACGAAGTCGCCCTTGCCCACGCTGAGGCTCAGCCCATTCAAAACGTCCAGCCGCTCGCCGCCGCGCTTGAAGTATTTATGGACCGCGTTCACCCGGACAATCGGGTCTCGGAAATCAGGCATGGGTGCAGTCTCAATGAGGCAGTAGTGTCAAATCGATGTGTCGTGGGCGCGACGTCTATTTGTCGGGCAGAGAAGGCGCCTTGCTTGGTGACTCAGCCGTTGGCAATTCTCCGTCGCGCTTGAAGAACGTGACCGTCGCGCCCATTTCAGGCTTCAGGTAAATGCCCTCTTCCTGCTCCGGCACCGTCACTTTGACGCGGACCGGCACTGAAGCCTTGGCCCGATCGGCAATGGGCATCAGGCGATCCACCCGGCCTTGATAGACGCGTTCTTTGTATGCGTCCGCTCGTATCTCGCAGCGCTGGCCGACGAAGACCTTGCTGATATCACGCTCTCCGATGCTGAGTTCAATCTCCAGATCGGACAGGTCCGCCATGTCACACAGGCTGAACGAGCCATTGAACGCGATCGGATTGACGATGTTGCCTTCTTCCGCGTTCTTCTTGAGGATCGTGCCCGTGATGGGAGCCTTGATGGTGCAGTTATCAAGTCGCCATTGAGCTTTGGTGAGATCCGCCTGAGCTTGCAGGACATCCGCTTCGGCCTGCGCGACTTCGTGACGAGCCATGGCCTTCCGTTCTTCACGCTCGCCTTCACGCATGAGAGCCAAGGCCGCGTCCAGTCGCCGGGCTCGTTGTTGAGCCGAGCGAAAAGAGGCCTCGCCCTGATCAAAGTCTTTGTCTGCCAATGCTCCCTGCTTCTTCAATTGCAGGTTGCGCTCGTGTTCAAGGGTGACTCGCTTGAGTTCCGATTCGGCTTCCATCAGTTCAGCTTCGGCCTGCTGCTTCTCCAGTTCTCGAAAGCCTCGATCAGCTTCTGACATGCGGGCCAGTGCTCGCTCTCCGGTGGCTCTGGCACGCTTCAGCACGGCGACAGCGCGGTCTCGATCAGCGGCGTAGTCGATTTTCTCCACCTCGGCCAGAATGTCGCCTTTGGTGATCCGTTTCCCCTCTTCGACGTGCAACTCCACGATCATGCCGCTGACTTTGGGACTCACCAGGATCTGATGCGCGGGAACGACGTGGCCTTTGTCCTCCAGCACGACATTCGAATCGCCGCCCCTGGTCGTGGCCGGTTTACTGGCGGTGCCTGCAGGCGTGGTGTTGCCGCTGGCTGTTTTCGGATCCGTCCCTGAGACGGGTTCCTGAGTCTGTCCGGCGGCGGTTTCACTGGTGGCAGCAGGGCGGACTTTGGTGAGGTACACCTGCCAGACGAGGATTCCCGCCATGGCGACGCACGCCGCCCACGGCGCGCGGCTGCTGGCAGCGCCTTTGGCTGGCTCCGGAAGTCGAAGCGCCTGCACGCGTTCCTGCAATTCTGCCTGCCGTGTCGATGAGGGGCTATCGAATGCCAAAGTGTCCTCGCTGCCGGTATTGCCGGTCTGCTGCGCCTGCACGAATTCGTTGGTGAAGTCGCCGGAATGAACGGTCCGCTATCCAACGGATGCGGAGAGTTTCGCCGGTTTGCCTATTTTGAATGTTCGGGATTCGTTGGTAAGCGAAAGCGCCGGTCGTTGCCCGCATCATCTGAAGTTGAACGCGAACTTCGTACACACTGCCCAGCGATACTTCATCAAGATAGACAGCTCGCTGCAAACTGGTGCCCGCAAAGTTTACCTAACCGGTACGACCCGAGAATCCGGGACGGATTCCGTAGCCGGAACATCAGGCACAATCAGAAACACGCGAATTACCCACAAGGTCAGGCCGAATTACTTGTGCCGAGCGTTCGGATTGT
>CAYLTY010000351.1:0-6523 GCA_964386705.1 uncultured Planctomycetaceae bacterium | reverse complement strand
ACTCGGTTCGCCGGTTCGAGGCGGGCACGGTCACTCTCACGGAAAGCACTCCGAAGCCTGAGCGAGGGCCGGATACCTCACCGAATTCACCACCAGATCCTTCGCTGGCGCGTCAGGCTAGTCCGCTGCGCGTCCCGAACGTGCGCGGCCGATTTCCTGCGTTCAAAGTCGAAGGCGATCCTGTTGAGTGGAAAGACATCGCTCGTCACCAGATCAAAGTCGGCGACGATGTCGCTGCGAAGGTCGCTATCGCTCACACACTCGAGAACCTGTGGCTGCTCGCCGAGGTCGAAGACCCGTCTCCTTGGAAGAACGCTGGAACTGATCCCAAGTTCGCGTTCAAGACCGGCGACGCGATTGATCTCTCCCTTGGCCCTGATCGTCCTGACCGCACTTCACCCGTGGCCGGAGACATCCGCGTGCTGATCGCGCCGAGCGAAAAGGGTCCGATCGTCATGGCGTATCGTCCGGTCAAGCCGGATGCGAAGCCTGAAGAAGCCCTCAAGTTTGAGTCCCCCGTGAAGTCGCATACGTTCGCTTCGGTATTGCCGGTCGGCGATACCCAAGTCGCGTTCCAGACGACGAAGACAGGCTATGTGATCGAAGCCCGTCTGAGTTGCGACCACATCGAACTCAAACACCTCGGCAGCGGACTACGTCTGCGCGGCGACATCGGCATCCTGTGGGGCAACGAAGCGGGACTCGTCACCGAACGCCGAGCCTACCTCTTCAACCGCAGTCCCGCCGCGAGCATCGTCAGCGACACTCCCTGCGAAGCCGAATTACACCCGGCCGAGTGGGGCCCTTGGCTGATCGAGTAAGAGGTCTTCAAACCGATGGCGAATCGGAAGGTGCGGGCTAGACGCTGTGGTCATCGAAGCGGCAGACATGGGCGATCTCGGCCACAATAGATGGAAATTGCGCGGTGGCCTGGCAGATTCGGGATGTTCTGTGCGCGGATTCATGGCTCGATGCGATTCTAAGCCAAGAGAGTGGCCGTCGCTAAAACTACAATTGCGACTTGAAATCCCTCATCCGCAAAGCAGGAACGCGTCCCATGAAGATCGCACGCATCTTTGCACACCGCGTCGAACTTCCGTTGGTCGAAGGCTCGTACAAGTGGTCCGGCGGGAAGTCGGTGTCGGTGTTCGATAGTACGATCGTTGGTGTCGAGACGGACTGCGGTCTGGTCGGATACGGCGAGGTCTGTCCGCTGGGGCCGTTCTATCTGCCGGCGTATGCCGAAGGTGTGCGAGCCGGACTGCGGGAACTTGGCCCGCATCTGATCGGCTTTGATCCGCGCGAGCTTGCCAAGCTGAACCACCGAATGGACGCGGCGCTCAAGGGGCATCCGTATGTGAAGTCGGGAATCGACATCGCCTGCTGGGACATCCTTGGCAAAGTCACGGGGCTGCCGGTCTGTGTGCTGATGGGAGGCCGGTTTGGTGAAAGCGTGCGGCTGTATCGGGCGATCTCGCAGCAGCCGCCTGATGAGATGGCTCGCAATGTCGCCGAGTATCGCAAGCAGGGTTACACGCGGTTCCAACTGAAGGTCGGCGGCGATCCCGATCAGGACATCGAACGCATCCGCCAAGTCCGCAAGATTCTGCAACCGACCGATCGTCTCGTCGCCGACGCCAACACCGGCTGGACTCAGCACGAAGCGATGCGCGTGGTTCGCGCCGTTCGAGACGTCGATGTCTATATCGAGCAGCCGTGTCTGACTTACGAAGAATGTCTGGCCGTGCGTCGGCACACGGATCATCCCTTCGTCCTGGATGAGAACGTCGATGGTCTTGAGATGCTGCTGCGAGCGAAGGCCGACCTCGCGATGGACGTGGTCAATCTGAAGATCAGCAAGCTCGGTGGCCTGACGAAAACTAAGCAGGTTCGCGACCTGTGCGTCTCGATGGGGATTGCGATGACGCTGGAAGACAGTTGGGGCGGCGACATCACGACGGCGGCAATTGCGCATCTCGCACACAGCACGCCCGAAGAGTTCCGCTTCACCAGCACCGACTTCAACAGCTATGTCACCGTCAGCACGGCGACCGGCGCTCCACAGCGCGAAAACGGATTCATGAAAGCATCCCTGTCACCGGGACTCGGCATCACTCCGCGTGGCGAAGTGATCGGCAAACGAGTCGTGGAGGTCTCGTGATCACAGCGCGCCGCTCTCGAACGGAACCCCACGTGCTGACGAACGTGGCTGCCACTCAACAAGCAACGATGGAATCAACCATGAGTCGAGTCTCCGCGTTCATGACCTGCTGGCTGGTCCTCGCCAGCGCGTGCGTCGCAGCCGACGACCGGGCAAGTCATGCAAGAATCCTGAGCGAGGCCGAGACTCGTTTGAAAGCGATCTATGACACGCGGGAGTTTGCACCAGCTACTTTTTCCGGCAAGTGGCTGCGAGACAGCTCTGGCTATTTGGTTCTCGAGAAGCCGAAGGATGGCACCGAACCGGAAGTCGTGCAGTACGACGTGGCGAGTGGCAAGCGTTCGACGTTGATCGGCGCCGACAAGCTCGTTGTGCCAGGCACGCGTGATCGACTGGCGATTCAGGAATTCGTTCAATCGCCCGTCGCCAGCCAGTTCTTGTTGCACGCGCGAGTCACCAGCAGCGGGAAAACGGGTTACTGGTTGTTCGATTCGAAATCGGGAGACCTCACAGCGATCAAAGCTGAGATCCCTCGGTTGTCGCTGGAGAGCACGTTCTCTCCGAACGGCGATCGACTTCTCTTCGGACGCGGTCCGGATCTGTATGTGTTCAATCTGGCCAGTCAGCGAACGACGTCCCTGTCGCAGGCGGACGCTCAGAGCGTGCGTGAAAATGGAGTTCAGAGCAATTGGCGTCCTGATCAATCGCTGGTCCAGGCAAGCTGGAGTCCTGACGGGCGACAGATTGCTTACCTTCAGTCCGATTCCTCGAAGGTTCGCCAACGCCCCGTCGTTCATCCGACGGACCCAACTTATCCGGAAGTGTCGCTCCAGCGTTTTGCCCGCGTCGGGACGCCGATCCCGACGTTGCGAGTGGGTGTCGTCAATGCCGACGGCGGAGAGACTCGCTGGGTAGACCTGCCAGCCGATCCGGGCACGTTCTACATCAGCGACATCAGTTGGGCGGGCAACTCGGAAGAACTGCTGATCGAGATGCTGAGCCGATCACGCGACTCGCGGACATTTCTACTCGCGAACATAAAGACCGGCACAACGACGAAGGCGTACGAGGAGTCGGATCCTGCCTGGGTCGATGCCAGTTATTCCGCCAATGCTGGCTTGGAGTGGATTCAGGAAGGCAAGGCGTTTGTGTTGCTCAGCGAGCGTGATGGTTGGCGACACGCCTACCTGATTTCGCGAGATGGCAAGAATCAGAAGCTCCTGACTAAGCACGCCAGCGACATCATCGGCCGCGGGCCGGTCGATGCGAGCGGTGGCTGGTTCTACTTTCTCGCGTCGCCGGAGAACGCAACTCAGCGCTACCTCTATCGCGTTCGACTGGATGGAACTGGCGATCCTGAGCGGGTCACGCCGCAAGACCAGTCCGGCACTCACCGATACGACTTTTCGCCCGATCGCAAATGGGCGTTCCATACCTATTCGACGTTCGACTCGCCGCCCGTGATCGACTTGGTGGAGCTTCCTGAACATCGCTCGGTGCGTGTCCTGGAAGACAATGCCGAGTGTCGCCGTCGAGTCAGCCCGCTGATTACTCAGCCCACCGAGTTCTTGAAGCTCGACATCGGAGACGGCGTCGTGATGGATGCGTGGCTGATCAAGCCGCGCAACTTCGACGTGACGAAGAAGTACCCGCTCTTTGTGTTTGTGTATGGTGAACCGCACGGCCAGACGGTCCTCGACGATTGGACTGGCGGCCAGAATCACTCGATGTTTCATCGAATGATTGCCGACTTCGGGTATCTCGTGGTCTCGATCGACGGCCGTGGGACACCCGCCCCGAAAGGAGCCGCATGGCGAAGAGCGGTCTATGGAAGTCTCGGCCCGCTCTCGACCGAAGAGCAGGCCGCAGGAGTGAAGGAACTCGGCCGCACGCGATCGTTTGTTGACTTGTCGCGAGTAGGAATTTGGGGCTGGAGCGGCGGCGGCTCGAACACGTTGAACGCGATGTTCCGCAAGCCCGATGTCTATCACGTCGGCATTGCCGTGGCGCCGAAACCACAGCCGGAACTCTACAACGCCTGGTTCCAGGAGATCTTCATGCGCACTCCCGATGTAAACCCGGATGGCTATCGCCAAGCGGCCGCGATCAATTTCGCAGAAGGCTTGCGGGGAGATCTGCTGATCGTACATGGCACCGGAGAAACCAACACACATCTTCAAATCACCGAAGGTCTCGTCGATCGACTCATCGAGCTGGGCAAACGCTTCGACTACATGGCTTACCCCAATCGCGACCACGGCTTGCGGGAGGGAAAAGGGACCGCAGTCCACTTGCGCCTGTTGATGACTCGTTACTTGATTGAGCACCTTTCACCCGGACCTAAGTAGCCCTGGAACAATCACCTTTTGGCGAGGAAACGCGATGAACTCAAACATTTTCCAAGGCTGTGTCCCGGCACTGATGACGCCTTGCCTGGCTGATCGCACGCCGAACTATTCGGCCCTGGTGACGAAGGCTCAGGTACTCATGGCGGCGGGCATGAATGGCGTCGTGTACTGCGGTTCGATGGGAGACTGGCCTCTGCTGACGGATGAGCAACGGCAGGAAGGTGTCCGCCGACTGACCGAAGCCGGCGTCCCCGTCATCGTTGGCACGGGTGCTCAGAATCCCGCGCTCGCCGCCGCACATGCGGCTCATGCGCAGCGAGTGGGAGCCAAGGGATTGATGGTCATTCCCCGACTCATGTCACGTGGAACTTCTCCAGCGGCCCAGCGAGCGCACTTCGCGGGAGTGCTCCGTGCGGCACCCGATCTGCCCTCCGTGATTTACAACAGTCCCTACTATGGGTTCGAGACCAAAGCAGACCTGTTCAACGATCTGCGGCGCGAGTTTCCGAATCTCGTCGGCTTCAAGGAATTCGGCGGTGCGGACTCTTTGAGCTACGCCGCCGAGCACATCACTCATGCCGACAGCAACGTCCTGCTGATGGTCGGTGTTGATACTCGAGTGTGTCATGGTTTCATTCGCTGCGGCGCGGTCGGCGCGATCACCGGGATTGGTAATTGCCTGCCGCGTGAAGTGCTGCACCTGATCGCGCTTTGCAAACGAGCTGCCGCCGGTGACGTCGAAGCCCGACGACTGGCGAGGGAACTGGAAGAGGCCCTCACCGAGCTGTCCCGTTTCGACGAAGGGCCGGACTTGGTGCTGTACTACAAGTATTTGCTCGTGCTGCTCGGCGAGGCCGACTACGAACTGCACTTCAACGAATCCGACCGACTCTCACCCAGCCAACAGCACTTTGCCGAAGCACAACTGAAACTCTTCCAGCAGTGGTGGAGCAACTGGCCGGGCAAGGAGAAAGCGTGATGGTGAACAGCATGACGGACGAGAAGAACGAGACCACTTTGCGGATGCGAACCAACATGAAGCGAATCACCATTGTCGCCAGCCTCATCATCGCGGCGGCTTTGGCGACTCCCGCTCCGGCCGCTCCGAGTGGCGGGTTTACCGTTCCAGACTTCACCAAAGGCCAGAGTATCCCTGCCGGCGCAAAGCACGATTGGAACCTTGGTCCAACGGGGCTGCGCGGCTGGATCTTTTGCGACAAGATGGTGACCACCGATGCTCGCCAAGTTGCCATAACCAACGTGGTGAAGGGTTCTCCCGCCGATGGCATGTTCAAGGTTGGCGACGTCATCCTTGGTGTCGGCGGTAAGCCGTTTTCCTACGACCCGCGAACGGAACTGGGTAAAGCAGTCACTGCTGCCGAATCGGAAGCCGGTGAAGGAAAACTCACACTGACTCGCTGGCGAGAGGGCAAGACGGACGAGGTCGTTCTGAAACTCCCAGTGCTTGGAAGCTACAGCGTCACTGCGCCGTATGACTGCCCAAAATCGAAGCGCATTCTGGAGCAAGGGTGCAAGGCGATTGCGATCCGTCTGGCTGACCCATCCTCTAACAAAAGTCCTCCACAGGATCCGATCACTCGATCCCTCAATGCGCTCGCTTTGTTGGCGAGCGGCAATCCCGAATACCTCCCGCTGGTCAAGAAAGAAGCCCAGTGGGCGGCGGACTTCTCTTCGAGGCATATGCAAACCTGGCATTACAGCTACTGCATCATGCTGCTCTCCGAATACGTGATGGCGACCGACGACCGGTCGGTCATACCGGGCCTGCGGCGTCTCGCGCTGGAAGCCGCCAAGGGACAGAGTGCGGTGGGCTCGTGGGGCCATGGCTTCGCTGTGCCTGATGGCAGACTCGGCGGCTACGGGATGATGAACTCACCCGGACTGCCGCTGACGATTTCGCTGGTCATGGCCCGAGAGGCCGGAGTGAAAGACTCGGAGGTCTCCCGCGCGATTGAACTCAGTGCCCGCTTGTTGCGGTTCTACATTGGCAAGG
>CAYLTY010000350.1:0-6537 GCA_964386705.1 uncultured Planctomycetaceae bacterium | reverse complement strand
GACGCCGTCGCCGATGTCGAAAGCGGCCTCGCGGGATTCGAGATCGAGCGCGATGGCGAACTGCTGGCCACGCTTCCCGAGCAAGGCAAGAACCCGTTCGGTCGGCCGATTTTTCAGAATCTGCAATACAGCGACACTCCGACACAACCGCTCGTGCCGCTGCAATTCACCGATACGAAACCCGTTCCCGGCAAAACGCACAGCTATCGGATCATTGCGGTGAACACCATTGGACTGAAATCACCACCAGCGATGTCACCATGATGAGGATAACAGTTGAACGGGACAGACAAAGTCTTGATTGATTTTTACGCGATTGAATGCGCCACTGTTTTGGAGTCCGCGGGCAAGCCGTGTCCTCAAGCGAGGCTTGTCCATTCCACATGTTTCTCCGAAGCTTCCGAAGCAGTGGGCATAACGCGGCTTTTCGGTCAGCAATTTCACCCACCTAGTCCACGTTCTCCACGCTGAATCCACGCCACCCTGTGCGGATGATGGCGCAGAATTCGTCACACGGTTTCTGAAGTATTGGTGCGGCGATTGAGGTCAAGTCATCGATCAGTGCGGTCACGCGATCCCCTCCATTACGAGCTTCAATGCAGTCTGGAATCTTTTGATCCACGCACTTCAACCGACTGTCGTGAAAATGGCCGAGCGCTCTCATCAGCATGCCGTGATTCATCGTGAACTGCTCGATTTTCCGGCTGCAGATGTTCTCTTCAATGAAGCGATAATCCTGAACCACATGCGACGATTCGGGGAAATAACGAATCGCCTTGGTTTCGGTCTGGAACCATTGCAGTCCGGCGGAACACGTCAGAGCGGTCGCGATGCAAGTGGCGGACACAACGCCGTGCTTGCGGACCAGGAAGCCCGCGATGCGTTCCCAGGTCTTGCTGGACTCTTCTTCCTCGCCGCCGTGAGCTGCCCGCTTCGGCAGGTAACCCAGCATTGAAGACAGGCCGTAGAGCACCACGACGAAGGCAATCATCGAGCCCACGGCGGAGTACATGCCAAAGTCGTAAACCGGCACCAGGCTGCTGGTCATCAACGAAGCGAGGCCGATCGCGGACATGAAGCTCGCCAGAAAAGTCGGGCCAGACGCCATCTTCACCGCGTTCACGACGGCACTGCGAAAATCTGTCTTGGCTGCGAACCGCCAGTAGTTTGCCAGGTGGATGCTGGTTTCCAAAGTCGTCACGAACAGCAGCGTTGGCATGACAACCAACACCATGTTCATACTGCCGCCCGTCGCGGGCACCAGCGAAACGGTGATCAGTACAACGTAATACGACGTGAACAGCACGAAGCATGTGAGCGGAACGCTGCGCAGAGCCCAGAAGGCCAGCACAATGCCGACTGCTCCAGAGAACAGAATCACCGACCGACCCGGTAGGTTCCAAATTGGATAAGCACGATTCCAGGCGGAGCGTTTAACAGCTTGATTCAACTCCGAATTCGCTACTGGCCGACCGGCCATGTGCAGATCGCCAGCGTTGATGCCGACTTCACTGCAAACCGCGCGAATCTCCTTAAGCGACTCCGTGACTTCAGCCTCACCCGCTTTGCTGAGCACCACCGCGACCGCGACGGGGGACCCGGAAGCGAAGAAAGTTTCCTCAACCAGTTGGTTGCCTTGAGAGTCCTTGAGACCTTGCGCGATCTCTCTGACATTCGCGGTGATCTCTCCGCGAGGCTGCATCTCACGCCACCGCAACTGGCCATCGTGAGCGGGAATCGCTGGAAAGGGGGCTTCCGCTACAGGTTCAACGATGTGTTTAGCCAGCTTGTATTCTTCGAGTGGCCGATCCGGTTCCCACACCTTGAAGGCTGGCAACGCGGATACGTCCATCTTCAGCTTGGAGCTGATCTCTTTGCTGAGGGCCTGCATGGTCGCTTCGCCCTCGGCAGCGCCGGCGGGCGTCAGTTTGACCTTCAACGGTCCTGAGCCGATCAGGATTCCCTGCAGTCGGTCGAACGCTTCTTTCTGCGAAATGTCTTCAGCTTCGATCCGACGAATCAGTTGCTGAGGTCGCAGGACGCGTTCCACATGCTTCAAGCCGCCATGTCGCGCGCCTTGCTCATCGCGAACACCCTCCAGGCGGTCGGCGAGCCAGTTGATGCGCGGGTCGTTGAGCGTACTGCCCTCCCACGTCATCAGGATGCTTTCACTGGACGGAAAGTTGTCGTGGTACCAGTGCAACGTCAGAACGTTTGGGTCGTTGGCCGGAACCCAGTTCTGAATATCGTTATTGAGATGAATACCGCGCAGCGACCAGATAGCCGGCGGCAATGCGGCAGCCATCAGTACCAGCACCCACAGGCCCATCCGGTGGCCGAAGGGATCTTTCCGATCCAAGAAGTGCGTCATTCCTAGACTCGCAATTCACAGCCCTGATCGACTGCCGCTTCGCGTTTCAACGGACGCTGAAACAGGTCAGTCAATTGTGCTGCGTGAGATGAGTGACAGTTTCGTCTTCGTCGCGGTTGTCTTTGAGACACCTCATCTGCCTGGCCCAATCCGTGGCTCAGTCACAACTGCGAATGGTTCAAACCACGTCTTTCATCGACTTGAGGAGAAGTCCCGGAAGACTGGAGCCAAGCCTCCGACAGTGTTGTCTGAGAAGTCATTACGGCCCATGACTCGCATCACGTTTGCCAAGAGTCTGCCGCCGCTACTGGCTGGCGAGATTTGGCAGAATCGGCGGGCGCTTTTGCGACAGTCTCAAAGATTTCCGCCGCGCGACGGCTAATTCTCTGAAGAGGGCAACTTGCCCAGGTTTTCGAATCCGAGCGATTTCAGTGCCGTTCACCGGACAAGTCCAGAAACGCAACGAGCGGCATTCAGACTGAATGCCGCTCGTAAACTCGGATTCCGTTGCCGTACTAAAAATTAGGTGCGAGGACGTCCGCCACGTAACCTGCGGCGTAGCCCCCCGCCGGAAGGACGCTTGCCGTGATTGGCGCGGGTGATTTTTCGTTTGTTCTTGGCCATGTCAGTACCTTCTCGAATGTTTTTAATTCGGTTTAGATCTGCTTTGATGAGCGGCTTTCCTCCTGCCTGCCGCTCGGAAGTGTCCGGATTCTAGAGACGTCGTCCTGTTGAGAAAACCCAGTAAGCTGGGTTTCGTTCATGGATCTAGGCAACGGCATCTAAAATGTCTTCTGCAACGAAGATCGGTCGCACCGGGTCGTAGTGGACAGCTAATGCGATTGCGTCGCTCGGGCGACTGTCGATCTCCAGGATCTCGCCTTCCGGGGTCCGTACGCGAAGGGCCGCGAAGTAGGTGTGGTCTACCATTCGGGTGACGACGACATCCTGGAGCTCTGCACCGAGGCTCTCAATCGTGTGTTTCAGCAGATCGTGAGTCAGCGGACGCGGCGGCGGCGGTGCCGTCAGGCGGCGGTTGATGCTGGTTGCTTCAAAAATGCCAATCAGGATGGGAAACGACCGGGATCCATCAATCTCACGGAGATACACGACCTGCTGATCGTTGATCTCGGAAATGATGATTCGCGAGAGTTCCATTTGAACGAGCACGGCGAGCCTCTTTCTTTGCGTCCGCAGCAGTCAATCTCGGTGAAGTGATGTCCGATATCCGGGGCCGAGTATATCGGCACCGAAAAAAGACTCGCAACAGCCTGAAGTTAAGGTGGATCAATGCCGCCCGGATGCCACGGATGGCAGCGACAGATGCGCAAGATGCCTCGCCAACTGCCCTTAAGTGCCCCGTATTTCTCAACTGCTCCAATGAAATAGTGGCTGCAGGTGGGCCAGAATCGGCATTGTCGGCCGAAAATCGGGCTCAGAAAGATCTGGTACAGACGCACGATTCCGATGAGCACGTAGGCGGGAATCTGGCTCACTCGAAACGATCGCATGGACAGTTACCGATGAAGAAGAGAGGTCAGGAGGTTGCTGGATTTTTCCATTCGCTTGCGATGACTCCGGCGCAACGTGATGCTCCCGCCCTCGCAGGACTGAGTTTGTCTGTGCCTGATGGCAACCTCTGAAGCGACCGTCTGCAACCCTCGACTTACTCAGAGACGCAAGTTCCTGCGTCGTTAGCCAGAAAGAAACTTCATGCCGAGGCAATTTGTCGGAGACCTCAAGGACGGAGATCCGGTCGAGGAAACCTATTTATTGTCGGACAAGCAGTTGCGAGCCAATCGCAACGCGAACCTTTATTTGCTCGCCACTCTGCGCGACCGCAGCGGCTCCATCAATGGTTTGATGTGGAATGTCCGCGAAGATCAATGCGCGGACTTTGATTCGGGCGACTATGTGCGGGTGCGCGGCAAGGTGCAGCTCTATCAGGCCAACCTGCAGCTCATTCTGACGGGCGTGCAACGCGCGGACGCTGCAGCGCTGAACCCGGAAGACTTTGAACTGCGCCCCAAGCAAGACATCGAAAAGCTGCTCGGCCGCGTGCGCGAGATCCTGCAGTCCATCGCTGATCCGGCCATCCGCATGCTGATGGAGTGCTTTCTCATTGACGATGCGCTCGTGCAGAAGCTGCAGCGCACCGGAGCTGGTATCAAGGCCCACCATGCCTATCCGGGCGGGTTAGTTGAGCACGTACTCAACATTCTGGAAGTCGCCCTGCGCATTCGCGACCTCTATCCCACCGTCAACTTTGATCTCGTGCTGGCCGGTATCTTCCTGCACGACATCGGCAAAGTCCGCGAAATGGATTTCGACAATTCTTTCTCCTACACGGATGAGGGACAGTTGCTCGGTCACATGTCGATCGGCGTTGAAATGGTGACCGAGAAGATTCTGGAGTATCAACGGCTGACCAACGAACCGTTCCCGCGCGAGACCGAACTGCGTCTGAAGCACATGGTGTTGAGCCATCACGGCACCTACGAGCACGGCAGTTCGCGCTTGCCGATGACTCCGGAAGCTATCGTGGTGCATCACCTCGATAACCTCGACGCCAAGGTGCACGAGTTCTCGCGAGCGATTTCCGAAGACCTCAACCCCGAAGCCTCCTGGACTCCCTACATCCCGCGCCTTGAACGCAAGCTCTTCAAAGGCCATCAGGGCGACAACTAGACCGCGACAACGTCAGCTCGCGGCGGGGCCCGCTACCTGCCGTGGGCGACTCGCTCATAGACCTTCTCCAACGCGCGAGACATGACCATTGGAGTCAGGTGAGATTCGTAGTCTGCCTGGGCTGCTCGACCGAGCTTCTGTTGCAATGAGCCGTCGGCCAGCAGTCGACTCAGCGACACGGCGAGCTGCGCAGGATCATTGGGATTTACGAGCAGTCCGTTTTCTTCGTGGCGGATCACTTCAGGAATGCCGCCCACCGACGTTGAGACGATTGGCTTGCCGACAGCCATGCCTTCGAGAATCGACAGCGGGAGCGAGTCGAACTTCGACGGATGCACCAGCACATCAAACAACTGCCAGACGTCGCCGATCGGTCCAGGGTAGGCTCGAAACACGATGCGATCCTGCAGTCCCAGTTCTGCGACTCGGGCTTCGAGTTGTCGTTCGTAATCCAGATAGTTGCGGCTGAATCCGATGCAGACGAAGCGGCAGTCTGGATGCTGGGCGAGCACTTGTGGAACGGCGTCGATCAGGACGTCGTGTCCTTTGCAGGGGATGCGGCCGCTAACCTGTCCAATGATCTTGTCGCCCGGTTGAAAGGGCAGATTCAACGCGGCGAACGCTGACTCCTTGGAGCGGGTGGCGATTGGCTTCGGGACGCCCGTCGGAATGACTTCAATCGGAGTATTCTGCTTCCACATCCACTGCCGGATATCGTCGGCTCGGGCCAGCGAATCGGTTACCACGGCCGCTGCACCGGCGAACGCAAATTGTCCCGGCAATCGCATCACCAGCGGTCGCCACGGTTCAACGTGATAGGCGGAGATGATGACGGGCACGTTCGTGAGGCGTCCGGCGATCACTGCGGCGAAAACTGCGGACGTGTGGTGCGCGTCGATGACGTCGATGGCATTCTCGCGAATGTAACACACGAGTTTGCGAATCACGCGGGCGATGCTGCTCACGCCGATCACTGCACGACGCAGATTGACTCGTCCAACTTCTGCGCTCTGAGGCTCACCCAGATCGTCGACGGGGAAACCAATCTCAGCAAAGGCGTGTCGCATGGAACCGGTGCCGCGTTCCTGCTCTTCATCCGCAAACTGCGGGGCGGTGATGACGAGAATTCGATGGTCGAAATACACGCGGTCGATCGTTGCCGCGAGCTGGTGCAGACGTTGCTCATGGCCCGCCCAGACGAGCTTGTTCAGGACCGAAAGCACTCGCAAACGCCGCACGCTGCTCGCCGGGCGCGGAGCGTGCGAAGCAGCATCAACGAGCTTACCTGGTTCGACAATGGCCACTGCGAACGTCCTTGTTCAGCATTGTTGAATTGTGAGACGTCGAATCCCTGACATCACGCGAAACCATAATGTGCGAAGGCTCAGTTCGCGAAGACGAGTCTGCGTCAGCAGCCTTCAGCCGGAATGCTCAGCGGCACTGAGACTTCCAACGCTGCCAGTGATCGGCGATGACGA